>NZ_JBHSLW010000004.1:0-44079 GCF_042657265.1 Allobosea eneae | reverse complement strand
GTGGCTGGGGTCCACATCGCTCGCTCCAAGATGGCCTGAACAACCCCTTGGAATCACGAGTGCCCCAGTCGCTCAACCCTTTCGGGACGGGCTCTCAGGCAGCTCTTCCGGCTTCCTGGCCGGAAGGGGGGCGAGCTTGGGCTGCGCGGCTTCCGAAGCGGCGATGCCGCCGACGCTGGCCGCGGCGAGACCGCCGAAGAGCGCCATCACGAATGAACGTCGATCCATGTTCATGCCTCCAGTTGGTTCGATCCAGGCGCCGCGTTCCCACGAGCCTCACTCTATTCCCTTTGCTGACCTATCGTCACGTTCGCATTGCGACGATGGTTGACAAAGGGCCGACGGCGCGGGAGTCCGGCCGTTAGCTTGTTGTGACGGTTTGAGGCGCAATCGCTCCATCAAGGTCCGCCTCATTCTCAAACCGCTCCCAGCGGCTTGCTGATGTCCTCCAGCGAGCGGCGTTCCGCCTTCACCGCGAAGAACCAGGCGATCAGGCCGGCTGCGATCATCAGCACGGCGCCGAACAGATAGCCGCCGAACACGCTCATGCGCGAGCCGCTGTCGATCAGGATGCCGAACAGCCAGGGGCCGGCGACGCCGCCGAGCCCGGTGCCGAGCGAATAGAACACCGCGATCGCCAGCGCCCGAATCTCGAGCGGATAGGTTTCGCTCACGGTCAGATACGCCGAACTCGCCGCCGCGGATGCGAAGAAGAAGACGATGCTCCAGCAGATGGTGAGCTGGCTGGCGCTGACCATCTCGCGCGCGAACAGGAAGCCGGTCCCGGCGAGCAGGACGCCGGACAGGATATAGGTTCCCGCGATCATCGGGCGCCGGCCGAGCGTGTCGAAGAGCCGGCCGAGCAGCAGCGGTCCGAGGAAATTGCCGGCGGCGAAGGGCAGGATGAACCAGCCGATCAGATTGGACGGGACCGCGTAGAAGTCGGTCAGTACCAGGGCGTAGGTGAAGAAGATCGCGTTGTAGAAAAAGGCTTGCGAGGACATCAGCGCCAGCGCCACCAGCGTGCGTGGCCTATGCGTGACGAAGAGCGTATGGGCGACCTCGCTCATCGGCGTCGTCGGGCGCGGACGTATGGTGAGCGTCGGCAGCTTTGCGGCCGGCTGCGGCGGCGAGAAGGATTCGATGTGGGCGACGATGCGCTCGGCCTCGGCGATGCGGCCATGGCTCATCAGCCAGCGCGGGCTCTCCGGAATCCATTGCCTTAGGAACATGATGATCAGCCCGAGCACGGCGCCGATGAAGAAGGCGAGGCGCCAACCCATGTCCGGCGACACGAAAGCCGGATCGAGCACGATGATCGCGGCGACGCCACCAATCGCGGCACCGACCCAGAAAGAGCCGTTGATGACGAGATCGGTCCAGCCGCGCACGCGCGCCGGCACGAGCTCCTGGATGGCCGAGTTGATCGCTGTGTATTCGCCGCCGATGCCCATGCCGGTCAGGAAACGGAAGAGCAGGAAGCTCCACAGGTTCCAGGAAAAGGCGGTGGCGGCGGTAGCTGAGAGATAGACCAGCACGGTGATGGTGAAGAGCTTCTTGCGGCCGAGCCGGTCGGTGAGCCAGCCGAAGAAGACGGCGCCGATGACCGCGCCGGCGAGATAGGCGGCGCCGGCCATGCCGACCTCGGTATTGGTGAACCGCAGGACCGGGCTTTCCTTGAGCGCGCCGGAGACGGCTCCGGCGAGCGTCACTTCGAGCCCGTCGAGAATCCAAGTGATGCCGAGCGCGACGACGACGAGCGTGTGGAATCGCGACCAGGGCAACCGGTCCAGCCGGGCCGGAATGTCGGTGACGATCTCGCCTGGGCGTTCGCGTCCTTCGTTCAAAAGGCTTTCCCTTCGACAGACGGTCTTGGCGCCGCTTCAAAGGCAACAGGCGGCACGCAGGCCGCCTGTCGATTGTGCTTGTTCTCAGCGGTAGATCACGCGACGGCGCACGACGACGGGCCGGCGGTAAGGCCTGGGCCGGCGTACCACGACGGTGCGGCGAACGACGACCGGGCGGCGATAGGCACGGGGCCGGCGGACGACGACACGGTCGCGGACGACGACCTGGCTGAAATCGGCATCGGCCTTGTCGAGGCCAGCCTTCAGCTCCGGGGCGAGGTCGTCCGCGCTCGGCAGCGGGGCGGCCGCAGGAGCGGCCGTCGCGGCCTGCGCGATGCCCATGCCACCGACGCTGGCGGCGGCGAGACCGCCGAAAAGGCTCAGCATGAATGAACGTCTATCCAAGATTTCCTCCAGAATGCTTCGGCCAACTGCCGATGTCGTCGACCCCTCCGCAGTTGGGTGGCCGAATGCGGCCGCAAGGCGGCCATTCGATAACAGTCCGTTCAGGGAAAGGTTCCAGACGGGATTTTTTCCGCCTTCCTAACCACTCGTTAACCATGCGCTCGGCAAGAATTGCCGGGTACGGCAGCCGTCCGGCGACGGACGACGCGTGGGAGTTTTCGGTCGATGAGCGATGTGACGGCGGGCAGCAGCGGCGGCATGACGATGCCGACGCGCGGCCAGATGAGCACGCTGCTCAACCGGCCGGACCTGTTCCTCGCCATCGGCGTGATGGGCATCCTCGTGGTGCTGATCTTCCCGCTGCCGGCCGTCCTGCTCGACATGCTGCTGGCGCTCTCGATCATCCTCTCGGTGCTCGTCCTGATGACGGCGCTCTTCATCGAGGAGCCGCTGGAGTTCTCGGCCTTCCCGACCGTGCTGCTGATCGTGACGATGCTGCGCCTCGCGCTCAACCTCGCCTCGACGCGCCTCATCCTCGCCCATGGCCATGAGGGCACCGCCGCTGCCGGCCACGTCATCGAGGCCTTCGGCAATTTCGTGATGAGTGGCAATTTCGTGATCGGGGTGATCGTCTTCACCATCCTGATCATCGTCAACTTCGTCGTCATCACCAAGGGTTCGGGCCGTATCGCCGAAGTCGCGGCGCGCTTTGCCCTCGATGCCTTGCCCGGCAAGCAGATGGCGATCGACGCCGACCTCTCGGCCGGGCTGATCGACCAGGAGGTCGCCAAGGTCAGGCGCAAGGCGCTGGAGGACGAAGCCAACTTCTTCGGCTCGATGGACGGTGCCTCCAAGTTCGTGCGCGGCGACGCGATCGCCGGCCTCCTGATCACCTTCATCAACGTGATCGGCGGCATCATCATCGGCGTGGCGCAGCAAGGCATGAGCTTCGGCGCCGCGGCGCACAGCTACACCCTGCTCACCGTCGGCGACGGTCTCGTCAGCCAGATCCCGGCGCTGATCGTCTCGACCGCGGCCGGCCTGCTCGTCTCGAAATCGGGCGTGCGCGGCGCCGCCGACAAGGCGCTCGGCAAGCAGCTCTCGGGCTATCCCAAGGCGCTCGGCATGTCGGCGGCGGTGATGCTGCTGATCGCGATCCTGCCTGGCATCCCGATGCTGCCCTTCCTCGTCCTTGCCGCCGGCTCGGGCTGGCTGGCGCGGCATTTCGGCAAGCTCGCCAAGGCCCGCGAGGCGGAGGCGGCGGTGCAGGGCGCGCCGGGCGCTTCGCCGACGGCGGCCGACGGCACGGCGAAGGAAGAGACGCTGAACGACCTGCTCAAGCTCGACGAGCTCAAGATCGAGATCGGCTACGGCCTGCTGCCGCTCGTCAACGCGCCGGGCGGCGCCGACCGCTTGACCGACCAGGTTCGGGCGCTGCGGCGCCAGCTCGCGGCCGAGCTCGGCTTCGTCATGCCGGCGGTGCGCATCGTCGACAACGTCCAGCTCGAGGCCAACCACTACTTCATCAAGATCAAGGAGATCGATGCCGGTCACGGCATGGTCTATCCCGGCCAGTACATGGCGATGGACCCGATGGGCGGCAGCGTGACGCTGCCCGGTCACAATGTGCTGGAGCCGACTTTCGGCCTGCCTGCGACCTGGATCGACGGGGCGCTTCAGGACGAGGCGCAATTGCGCGGCTACACCGTGGTCGATGCGGCGACGGTGATCTCGACCCATCTCACCGAGGTGCTGAAGTCGCATATGCCGGAACTGCTCTCGCATGGCGAGGTGCAGAAGCTGCTGCGCGAACTGCCGAAGGACCACGCCGATCTCGTCAAGGAGATCGTGCCGCAACAGATCTCGACCACCGGCATCCAGCGCGTGCTGCAATTGCTGCTCTCCGAGCGCATCTCGATCCGCGACCTCGCCACCATCGTCGAGGGCATCGCCGAGGTCGCCGGCAGCATCCGTAATCCGCGCGACATCGCCGAGCATGTCCGCGTGCGCCTCGCCCGCCAAATCTGCGCGCAATTCTCCAACCAGCACGGCCAATTGCCGATCATCACCATGTCGCCGGCCTGGGAAAGCGTCTTCGCCGAATCGATCGTCGGCCAGGGCGAGGACCGGCACCTCGCCATGCAGCCCTCGCGGCTGCAGGACTTCGTCCATCAGGTGCGCGAGAAGTTCGAGGATGCGGCCCGGCTCGGCGAGATGCCGGCTTTGGTCACCTCAGGCATGGCGCGGCCGTTCGTGCGCCAGATCATCGAGCGCTTCCGCCGCGAGACGCCGGTGCTGTCGCAGAGCGAGATCCACCCTCGGGCGAAGCTCAGGACGGTCGGGAGCGTGTGACGGCGCTCAGCGCCGGCTCACCACCACGAGATAGCGCGCCGGCTCGGTGCCGGGATTGCTGAAGCGGCAATCGGCGGGCGGGCCGAGCTCCAGGCAGTCGCCCGCTTCGAGCCGGGTGACGATGCCGCCCTCGTCGAAGTCGAGCACGCCCGACTGCATCCAGATTTGCTGGCGGATGAAGGCGTAGGAGCTGGCAGGATAGGCAATCGCCGCGCCGGGCGGCAGCTCCCCGGCGACCAGTTCGAGATCGCCATTGCCGGCTGGCGAGATGGCGCGGCGGACGAAGCCGGTCTCCGGATCGCGCCAGAGCGGCTGGTCCTTGGCACGGCGCACGCGCTCACCGGCATTTTCAATCCGTGCCAGCAGGTTCGACAGGGTCAGGCCGAAGGCCCCGGAGAGCCGGCCGAGCAGCACTGCGGTCGGGCTTGCCTCGCCACGCTCGATCCGGCTGATCATGGCGCGCGAGACGCCTGAGCGCTCGGCGAGATCGTTCAGGCTCCAGCCGCGTGCCTCGCGCTCGCCGCGCAGCCGCTCAGCCAATCTTGACGCGAGATCGTCCATCATCATACCCTCGATTCTCTTATAATAGAGTGCGGCATCGGCGTTGGCCAGAGGATGAGGGAGGTGCCCTCCATCGACGCCAGGGCCGCATGCCGGGCCGGCATTGGTCCTTCCCGCCACCCGCGTTAAGCGCTGTCTCATGTCCCGCAATGCCGCCCTCTTCGCCCTTATGTGCCTTGTCTGGGGGCTGACATGGCTGCCGATCAAGGTCGGCGCGCAATATGTGCCACCGGTCTTCCTGGCGGCGTCACGCTTCGTCATCGCCGGCGCGCTGATGCTGGCCTGGGCCGGCAAGGATGTGTTGCGGGTGCCGGCTGCAGCCTGGCCGCGCGTCGTCATGACCGCGCTGCTGCTCAACACTGGCAACTACACCTTGCTGTTCTGGGGCACTGCGCAGGCGCCGACCGGGCTCGCGGCGATCGTCAACTTCGCGACCATACCGATCTTCACCATCATCGCCAGCTACCTGATCGAGGGCCATGCGGTCGGCGGGCGCAAGCTCGCGGCGATCGGGCTGGGGGCGATCGGGCTCGGCTTCCTGTTCTCGACGCGGGCGCTCGGCGGCCTCGCGACGGCCAAGGGCGGGCCGCTCGAGCTCTGGGGGCTGGCGGCGGTTGCCGGCGGCACGCTGCTCTACTGCTTCGGCGCGGTCTGGTCGCGGCCGGTGATGGGCCGCACCCCCACGCTGACGCTTGCCGGCTGGCAGACGCTGATCGGCGGCTTCGGGCTCTGCCTGATGTCGGGCCTGTTGGAAACCGTCACGCCGGCGCATTTCGGCGCGCTGCTCTCTTGGCCGGTGCTGCCGGCGCTGGCCGTGCTGGTGATCGGCGGCTCGCTGATCGGCTTCACCATCTATCTCAGGCTGGTGCGCGACTGGGGCGCCTTCCGGGCCGGCCTCTACGCGTTCATCAGCCCGGCGGTGGCCGTGGCGGCAGGCGTGATCGCGCTCGGCGAGCCGTTCGGACCGGCTGAGGCGATCGGCAGCCTTCTGATGTTCGGGGCGGCGGCGATCGCGCTCAAGCGCTGAGCGTCATTCCGGCTTGTCGATGTGCAGAGCGGCAGCCTTGGCTGCTGCCTGCTCCTGCGCCTTCATCTGCGTCTCGTGGGCCAGGGCCTTGCGCAACTGGTCGCGCTCGAAGGCCAGCACGATCGGCAGCGAGATCACCAGCGGGATGATCAGGTAGAACATCCGCCAGACCAGCAATGCTGCAAAGACCGCCGGGGCCGGCACGCCCGGCATCACCGCCAGGAACACCGCCTCCATCACGCCGACCCCGCCCGGCACCTGGCTGAGCAGGCCGGCCGAGAACGAGATCAGGAAGGCGCCGAGCACGATGAAGAAGCCGGGATTGCCTTGCTCTGGCAGGGCGAAATAGATGATGCCGGCGGCGCCCATCAGCTCAAGCGGTGCGGCGAGATATTGTCGGGCGACGATCGGCAGGCGCGGATAGACCAGCTCGAACGAGCCGATCTTGAGCGGCTTGAAGCGCAGCCAGGCGCCGATGGTGTAGAGCACGCAGAAGGCGAGCAAGCCGAAGCCGATCAGGCGGGCCTGCTTGTCGCCGATGCCGAACCAGTCGGAGAGCCGGTGCAGCGGTCGCAGGATCTGCGGCTCGCCGATCAGCACGAGGCCCATGAGCAGGATGGTGCCGAAGGCGAAGGTGAAGGAGCAGAGCGCCACCAGCACTGCGATCTCGGCGGCGGTCAATCCCTTCGCGTGATAGGCGCGGTAGCGCACCATGCCGCCGGAGAAGACCGAGGCGCCGATATTGTGCGAGAGCGCATAGGTGACGAAGGAGCAGAGCGAGATATAGGCCCAGGAGATGCCCTTCTCGCGGTGCAGGTGCAAAAGCGCGATCCGGTCGTACCAGGCGAGCGCGGCATAGGCGACGAGCGTCGCCAGGCCGGCATGGAAGAAGGCGGCGGGCGGGATCAGCGCGATCTTCTGGCCGATGCCGGTGGCGACGATCTTGACCGCATCCCAGAGGCCGGCCTGTTCGAGCTGGGCCGCGACGGCCTCGTTGGTCAGGGCCTCAGTCTTGAGCTTGTCCCAGAGCAGGTCGACCGACCAGATCACGGCGACGAGGCCGATCAGCGGCCAGAGATAGTCCAGATATTTCTTCATGGAATCCGCGAGCGGCCGGACGGCGAGAGAAGAAGCCTTCAAGCGCCTCTCTGCCAGCGCCTGCCCCGCAGGGCAAGCCACCGGCGCGAAACCCGCGCTGGGATCGCAGCTGATCCCGCGCGGGCTTGCAGACTACTTGCCGCGCTTCTTCAGCCAGTCACGCAGGAAGGCGATCTCCTTCTCCTGCTCGGCGATCACGCCTTCGGCGAGCTTGCGCAATTCGGGATCCTTGCCGTGGGCGAGCACGACCTTGGCCATGTCGACGGCGCCCTGATGATGCGGGATCATGCCGCGGGCGAAATCGACGTCGGCATCGCCGCTGAAGGCGATGGCCATCTCCTTGTGCATCCTGTCGTTGGCGGCCTTGTAGCCCTGCGTCGCGGCCATATTGGCGGCGGCAGGCGTCGTCGCGCCATGGCTGCCATGGCCCTGATGGCCCTGCGCGACCGCGAAGCCGGCGAGGCCGAACGTGGCGAAGAGGGCGGCGCCCGCCAGGAGGCTGCGGGTAGTGGTCATGCTGCTGTCCTTTCGGGAGGCCGGATCCGATATGCCCGAACCTTCAGTGCCGATCATGTCATCAGCGCGGCGGGCCTGGCGATCCGGCTGTCGCTCGCCAGCCTCAGGCCGGGGCAGTGAGCCCCCGGCAGACGAGGCGGACCAAGCCCTCGATCTGGCGGTCGAGATCGCGGCGGGGGACGGCGATCAGCTTCTCCTCCAGGCCGATCGCGACGACGCCGTGCACGGCCGAGAACAGGGTCCGGCCCATCAGCACGAGTTCCGCCTCGCCGCGCTCGGGCACCAGCAGGCCGAGCGGCTCGAGGATGTGGCGGAACAGCGTCATCTGATCGCTCACCGCCCAATCCGGCACGGTCGCGCCCTCGGCCATGCGGTGCTCGAACAGGACGCGCCAGAGCTGCAGATTGTCGCGGGCGAAAGCGCAATAGGCGAGGGCGACCGCGACCAGCCTGTCGGCGGCGGCATCCGCGGAGGCCGGCGTGTCCTCCCCCTCGGCCGCGTTCAGCGCCGCATCGAGCCGTGCCAGGGTGCGCGAGCCGACGCGCAGGACGAGTTCGTCCATATCCGCGACGAGGTTGTAGATCGCGCCGAGCGCGCAGCCGATTTCCTGCGCCAGCTCGCGGGCCTTCAGGCCGGCCAGGCCTTTCTCGGCGATCGCCTTCTCTGCCGCGTCGATCAACTGGGTGCGTTGCCGCTCGCGGCGCTCTGCCGTCGTGGTCATTTCCATCGGTCTCAAATTTCATGAACGATGTTCAAGATTTCTCTTGAACGCCGTTCAAGGGTTGGGTATACATCGCTTCGTGAACAACGTTCATAGCAAGGAAGCGTCAATGTTCAAGATGTTTCTTACCTTCGTTCGCGGCAGCGCCGCCATTGCCGAGGAGCGCTTCGCCGATCGCAACGCGCTCCTCATCCTCGACCAGCAGATGCGCGACGCCGCCGGCGCTTTCGAGCGCGCCAAGAAGGCGCTCGCGGTGGCGATCGCGCAGGACCGAAAGGAGAGCGAGCGGCTGGCCGCGAGCCATGCCCGCATCGCCGATCTGGAGAACCGCGTCACTGCCGCGCTCACTGCCGGCGACGACGCCCTAGCCCGCGAGGGCGCCGAGGCGATCGCCGCCCTGGAGGCCGACCGCGATGCGGCGGCGGGTGCACAGGCGCTGTTCGCCGCCGAGATTGTCCGCCTGCGCCGCCACGTCGGCCAGGCTCAGGCGCGCATCGCCGAACTCGACCGCGGCCGGCGCCTCGCCCGCGCCTCGGAGGCGGTTCGCCAGATGCGCCAGGGCCGGATCGAAACCGGCCCCGCCCATGACTCGACGCTTGCCGAAGCCGAGCAGACGCTGAGGCGCCTGCGCGAGCGCCAGGTTGAAGCGGAGGCCGCCGAGACCGCGCTCGACGAGCTCGACGGCGCGGCCGCGGCTTCCGTCACCGAAAAGCTCGCCGCCAAGGGCTTCGGCCCCAGGCTGCGGACCACCGCCGAAGACGTGCTGGAGCGGCTGCGCGGCCGCCAGCTCCAGGCGAATTGACCTCATTCCTCTGCAAACACACCCGAAGTGAGAATAACGATGAACCAGACTGCACAGCCCCATAGCGGCGCTTGGGTCAGCTTCACCTACGCCTCCTTCCTCGCCGCCGCGACCATGGTCGGCGCCGGCATCCTGTTCCTGCCGCTCGACTGGTGGGCGAAGGGCTATCTCGCCATGGGCTGCGTCATGCTCGTCCAGTCCTGCATCACCATGACCAAGACGGTGCGCGACATGCACGAGGCGTCGAAGCTGGTGAACCGGATCGAGGATGCCCGTACCGAGCGCCTGCTGATGGATGTCGGCAAGCCGGCTCTGTGAGGCTTGCCGCTCAGCCCGCAAGTCCCGCTTAACCGCAAATCGAGATCGGCCGGCGCAGGCAAGAGTTGCTAAAGCCCGGCCGATGCAACCTCACCATCCCTTCCCGTGAGATCGCCATGATCGACACACTGATGCTGAAGCGGCGCTTCGCCCCGCTATTCTGGGCGCAGTTCTTTTCCGCTTTCAACGACAACTTTCTCAAGAACGCGCTGGTCTTCATCATTCTCTACAAGCTCGCCGGCTCGCATGGCGAAGCGCTGGTGACGCTGGCGGGCGGGCTCTTCATCGCGCCCTTCTTCCTGCTCTCGGGCGTCGGCGGCCAGATGGCCGACCGCTTCGACAAGGCGGTGGTGGCGCAGCGGCTGAAGCTCGCGGAGATCGGCGCAGCCGCGGTCGCGGTCCTCGGCTTCACCTTGCATTCCGTGCCAGTGCTGTTCGTCGCGCTCGGCCTGTTCGGGGTGATCGCGGCGCTGTTCGGGCCGATCAAATACGGCATCCTGCCCGACCATCTGAAGCCCGAGGAGTTGCCTGCCGGCAACGCCCTGATCGAGGGCGCGACCTTCATCGCCATCCTGCTCGGCACCATTGCCGGCGGCTTGACGGCGCGTGAAGGGGGCGATGCCGCCCAGCTCAGCCTGCTGATCCTGGTCTTCGCGCTGGCCTGCTGGGTCGCGACGCTGTTCATCCCGAAGACCGGTCCGTCGGCGCCCGATCTCGTGATCGACCGCAACATCCTGCGCTCGACCCGCGACCTGCTCAGGGATCTGTGGGGCGAGGCAAGGCTGTGGCGCACCGGCGTCATGGTCTCGCTGTTCTGGCTGATCGGCGCGGTGGTGATGTCGCTCCTGCCGTCGCTGGTGAAGAACGGCATGGGCGGCACCGAGATGGTCGTCTCGACCTATCTCGGCATCTTCGCCATCGCGATCGCGGTCGGCTCCGGCATCGGCTCCTTCCTGTCGAGCGGGCGCATCGTGCTCTTGCCGGTGCCGGTCGCCGGCGTGGTAATGGGCCTGTTCGCGCTCGATCTCGGCTGGGCGGTCTCGGGCATCGTCGCGCATCAGCCGGCGCAGGATATCGGCGCCTTCTTCGCCGGCCCCTCCGCCTGGCGCGTCGGCATCGATCTCGCCGGCCTCGCCATCGCCGGCGGCGTCTTCGTCGTGCCGTCCTTCGCGGCGGCGCAAGCCTGGGCCCCGGCCGACAAACGCGCCCGCATCGTCGCCGCGGTCAACGTGCTCTCGGCCGCCTTCATGGTCGCCGGCGCCGTCGTCGTCGCGCTGCTGCAGGCGGCGGGCCTGACGCTCAGCCATCTCTTTCTGCTGATCGGCGTGCTCACCATCGCGGCGTCCTTCTGGATCCTGCGGACGCTGCCGACCAATCCGCTCAGCGACTTCCTGTCGATCCTGTTCCGCGCCTTCTACCGGGTCGAGGTCACCGGCCGCGAGAACATCGCCAAGGCCGGCGACAACGCCATCATCGCGCTGAACCACGTCTCCTTCCTCGATGCGGCGCTGGCGCTCTCGATCCTCGACAAGGAGCCGGTCTTCGCCATCGACCACGGCATCGCCCAGCGCTGGTGGGTGAAGCCCTTCCTGAAGCTGACGCGCGCCATGCCGCTCGATCCGTCGCGCCCATTGGCGACGCGCTCGCTGATCAACGCCGTGAAGAACGGCGAGAGCCTGGTGATCTTCCCCGAGGGGCGCCTCACCGTCACCGGCAGCCTGATGAAGGTCTATGACGGCGTCGGCATGATCGCCGAGAAGTCGGGCGCGCCGATCGTGCCGGTGCGGATCGAGGGGCTGGAGGCAACGATCTTCTCGCGGCTGACCCGCGAGCAGGTGCGCCGGCGCTGGTTCCCCAAGGTGCGCGTCACCGTGCTGGAGCCGGTCTCGCTGACCGTGCCGGAAGAACTGAAGGGCAAGCCGCGGCGCCAGGCGGCAGGTGCGGCACTCTACCAGATCATGTCCGACCTGATCTTCAAGACCACCGACATCGACCGCAGCGTCTTTTCGGCGGTGGCGGAAGCGGCTGTGGTCAACGGCAAGGGCCGCGTCGCGGTCGAGGACCCGATCACCGGAAGCCTGACCTATAAGCGCCTGCTGATCGGCGCCGAGGTGCTCGGCCGCAAGCTGATGCCGCTGGCCGGCAAGGGCGAGGCGATCGGCGTGATGCTGCCCAACGCCAATGGTGCGGCGGTGACGCTGCTCGGCCTGATGTCGGCGGCGCGCGTGCCGGCGATGATCAACTTCACCGCCGGCGCGAGCAATATCGCCGCGGCCTGCAAGGCGGCTGAAGTGAAGACCATCGTCACCTCGCGCGCCTTCGTCGAGAAGGGCCGGATGGGGCCATTGATCGAGGCGCTCTCGGGGGAGGTCGCGATCGTCTACCTTGAGGACATCCGCGCCACCGTCTCGACTGGCGACAAGCTCAAGGCGCTCTGGCGCCATGGCACGCCGATCGAAGAGGCCAAGGGTTCGGATCGCGCCGCGATCCTGTTCACCTCGGGCTCGGAAGGGGCGCCCAAGGGCGTGGTGCTCTCGCACCGAAACATGCTGGCCAATGCGGCGCAGGCCGCGGCCCGGATCGATTTCGGCCGGCGCGACAAGGTCTTCAACGTGCTGCCGGTCTTCCATTCCTTCGGCCTGACGGCGGGGCTCGTCCTGCCGCTGGTCTCGGGCGTGCCGGTCTATCTCTACCCGTCGCCGCTGCACTACCGGATGGTGCCGGAGCTGGTCTATGGCTGCAACGCCACCATCCTGTTCGGCACCGACACCTTCCTGACCGGTTATGCCCGCGCCGCGCACCCCTACGATCTGCGCTCGCTGCGCTACATCGTCGCCGGCGCCGAGCCGGTGAAGGACACGACGCGGCGGACCTATATGGAGAAGTTCGGCCTGCGCATCCTCGAAGGCTACGGCGTCACCGAGACCGCGCCGGTGCTGGCCCTGAACACGCCGATGTTCAACCGCTTCGGCACGGTCGGCCGGATCATGCCCGGCATGGAGGCCAGGCTCGAGCCGATGCCCGGCGTCGAGGAGGGCGGGCGGCTGCATGTGAGCGGGCCGAACATCATGCTGGGCTATCTCAAATCGGAGAACCCCGGCGTGCTCGAGCCGCCGCCCGAGGGCTGGCACGACACCGGCGACATCGTCGTGATCGACAAGGACGGCTTCGTCACGATCAAGGGCCGCGCCAAGCGCTTCGCCAAGATCGCCGGCGAGATGGTTTCGCTCGCCGCAGTCGAGGCGCTCGCCGCCGAATGCTGGCCGGGCGTGCTCTCCGGCGTCGCCAGCCTGCCCGATGCCCGCAAGGGCGAGCGGCTGGTGCTGGTGACGCAGCAGAAGGACGCGACGCGCGCCGCCTTCCAGGCCTTCGCCAAGAGCAAGGGCGCCGCCGACCTGATGATCCCGGCCGAGGTGATGGTGGTGCCGGCCGTGCCAGTGCTCGGCTCCGGCAAGCTCGACTTCGCCGGCATCTCCAGGCTGGTGAAGGAGCGTAGCCAGGCCCCCGCCCCGGCGGTGGCCTGATGCTCGGCTTCTGGCTGAAGGCGCTGCGGCGGCCGACGCTCGACCTTACGCTCGCGACTGCGCCCGGTCTGACGACGCGGATCATCGAGCGGCCGGGCATTGTGCTGGACGATGCCGAGCTCGCGGCGCTGGTCGAGCAGCTCCGCACCGTGGCAGGGCGAACGCTGGCGCAGGGCGCGCTGACCTATGGCGTTTTCTCCGGCGAGCGCGAGCGCCTGAGCCAGAGCATCGTCACCTTGATCAGCGAGACGGCGACCGGGCGCCCGGTCGCCTTCAACGCCCTGGCGCAGATGCAGCTCCAGCTGAACGGTGAGCCGGAGCAGGTCACGCATCTCGGCCTCGTCATGGTCGATCCCGAGGTGCGCGGGCGCGGGCTCTCCTGGGTGCTCTACGGCCTGACCGTGCTGGTGCTGTTCGTGCGCGGGGGCCTCAGGCCGCGCTGGATCTCGAACGTGACGCAGGTGCCGAGCGTGGTCGGCATGGTCTGCGAGACCTTCTCCGACGTCTATCCCTCGCCGGATGCCGGCAGCCGTCAAAGCTTCGCGCATCTGACCCTCGCCCGGCAGATCATGCGCGGGCACCGCCACGTCTTCGGCGTGGGCGAGGAAGCCGGCTTCGAGGAATCCCGTTCGGTGATCATCGACGCCTATACCGGCGGCTCCGACGATCTGAAGAAGAGTTTCGAGCAGGCCGCCCAGCATCGTGATGCTCGCTACAACGCGTTCTGCCGGGAGACGCTCGACTATGAGCGCGGCGACGACGTGCTGCAGCTCGGCCGCATGGATCTGGCGGCGGCGCGGCGCTACCTGCTTGGGCAGGTCCCCCGCTCGTCCTTGCCTGGCCTCATCGGGGCCTCGGCTTTTCTGCTGCTGCAGAGGCTGGTGCTGCCCTTGCTGCACTGGCTCGACGATGGCAGGCGTTTCGGCACATTGCGTCCACGCGCCGCGAGGACGAAGCCATGATTCCCGGATTCAGCTACGAGCTCTTCACCACCCGCAATATCGGCTTCGTCAGCGAGACTGAGCAGGCAAGGCTGCGGCAGGCGACGGTCTTCGTCTGCGGCGTCGGCGGCATGGGCGGGGCCGCCTTCATGGCGCTGGTCAGGGCCGGGGTCGGCCGTTTCGTCATCGCCGACATCGACGTCTTCGAGATCTCGAACCTGAACCGGCAGGTCTTCGCCAATGCCGGCACGGTCGGCCTGCCCAAGGCGGAAGCTGCCGCCGAGGCGGCGCGCGCGATCAATCCGGAGATCGAGATCGAGGTGCTCGGCGCGCAATGGGCGGAGTGCCTGCCGGAGATCGCGGGGCGCTGCAAGGTGATCGTCAACGGCATGGACGACATCGCCGCGGGCCTGCATCTCTACCGCACGGCCAAAGCGGCTGGCGCCAGCGTGATCGATGCCTATATGGCGCCGCTCCCCTCGGTGATCGTGGTCCGGCCGGAGGATCCGCGCCCGGAGGAACGGCTCGGCTTCCCGACGCTCGGCAAGGACTGGCGCACGCTCAGCGACGACGACAAGCGCGCGGCGATGCTGTGCGAGGTGACGCATGTCATGTTGCATTCGCGCTCGCGCCATCATGTCGACCTCGCTATTGCCGGCGAGGTCGCCGCCGGGCGGCGCAGCCGCATGTCCTTCGCGCCCATGGTGATCACCACCGGCATGATGATGGCCTATGAGGCGATCGCGCTCGTGCTGGGCAGGCGCACCGGCACCGATTGCCGCGGCTGGTTCTTCAACCCCTACCGGCCGGCGGTGGAACGGCCGCTGCCTGCGCCGGTTGCGGCACTTCTGAAGCCGTTCGTGGTGCGGGCGCTGGGCAAGATGGTGGCCGGGCCATGAATGGCGGCTTCGCCAACCCTGCCCTGGTCGCCGATTCCATCGTCGACATCTGCGGCGCGCTGGGGCTCGCCGTCGCCATGCTGACCTTGCGCCGGCGCGATCCGCGCGGGGCGTTGACGACGCGCTTCCTCGTGGCGATGGGGCTCGTCGCCGCGCTCTTCCTGCTGCGTGGCCTGAGCTGGTGGAGCGGCAGCGTCCTGCTGGAGCGGCTGGCGCTGTCCTGCGCCGCTTTGTTCCCGCTGGGCGCGTTGATCGTCACCGAGGGCATGCTGCGCCGGCATGCGCCGCGCGCCGGCAAGATCGCCGTCCTCGCCGGCTCCGGTCTGCTCGTGCTCGGCAGCCTCGTCGGCCTCGCCGATCACCCCTGGGCCTATGATCTGGCGCTGGCCGGTTTTCAGTTCCTGACGGTCGCCTTCTGCGGTGTACTGCTGTTCCGGCGCGACCCGGCCTCGCTGACCGAGGCGGAGAACACCAGCGTCTGGCGCCTGGGGCTCTGCGCCTTCCTGATACTGCCTTTCGCGCTCAGCGATTTCCGGGGGCTGATGCCCGACATGCCGGTACGGCTCGGTGGTGTCGGGGCATTGCTGCTGGTCTCGATCGTGCTCGTGACCGGTGGCGCGGCGCCGACGCGGCGGCAGGGCTTCTACCTGCTCGGCCTGCGCGTCTCTGCGGCACTGCTGCTCGGCGTCGCTGCGGCGCACGTCAACCCCGGCGCCGATCTCGCCCATGGCGTCAGGCTCTGCGCAGTGACGCTCGCGGGCGTGCTCGCGATCGCGCTTTCGGTCGATGCGCTGTCGAGCTCTTTCGATGCGGCTGCGCCGGGCGTGCTGGGCTCGCTCGCCCGCTCGCGCGCCGAGACACGCGAGGCGTTGATCGCCCAGCTCGCCGGGCATCCGCTGTTCAGCAACGCCCACCGCCTCAGTGAGGCCGAGCTCGCCGATTACGACCCGGCCATCCTGAAGCCGGCACTGCGCGAGATCGGCGTGCTCCACGCCTCCGGCCGGAACTGGCCCTGGCCGCCGGCCGACCCTGCGGCGGAGCGGCTCGCGGCCTTGATGGCGGCCCATTCCGCCAGCCATCTGCTCGTGCTCGGCGAGGAGCCGCTCGATCTGCTGCTGGTCACCGTTCCGGTGGTCTCGGCCGATCCCGCCACCGAGACGGCGCTGGTGCTGGTGCGCCGGCTGCTGGCGAGCGCACCGAGCAAGGTCCCGGCATGATCGAGATCACCAGCAACGACCGCAAGGCCGCCTTCGCCGTCACCGCGCAGGTTTATCCAGCGGACACTCCCTATGTGCCGCCGATGTGGTCCGATTTCGATCGCATGCTCGATCCCAAGCGCAATCCGCTGGTCAGGGACGGGCATGGCCGCTTCGAGCTGTTCACGGCGGTGCGCGACGGGCGGCCGCTCGGACGCATCGTCGCGACGATCCATGACGCTTCGAATGCGCGCCATGGCACGGCCCGGGCGCAGTTCGGCTATTTCGACTGCGCCGATGACCCCGAGATCGCTGCGGCCCTGCTCGGCGCTGCCGAGAATTGGGCGCGCGAGCGCGGCATGGCGGAGCTCGTCGGCAACTTCAACCTGACGGCGATGCAGCAGGTCGGCGTCGTCACCGGCGGCTTCGAAAACGCGCCCTTCACCGACATGCTCTACAGCCCGCCGCATATCGCGCGGCTGCTCGAAGCGAATGGCTACGCCCCCACCTTCCCGATGACGACCTTCCGGATCGCGCTGGCCGATGTCGATCCTGCCGGGCTGCTCGGCGACAAGCAAAAGGCGATCCTCGCCGATCCCGATTATCGCTGGATGCCGATCGACCGCCGGCATTTTGCGGAGCGACTGGAGGGATCGCGGCTCATCCTGAATGACGGCTTCGACGCCAACCCGATGTTCGTGCCGCCGACGGCGGAGGAATATCGCTTCCAGGCCGGCGACATGATGTGGGTGATCGACAAGCGCATCTCGACCGTGGTGCACCATAAGGGCGAGCCGGTCGGGGCGATCATCGCGATTCCCGATCTCAACCCGCTGGTGAAGGCGACCGGCGGACGGATCGGCCCGAGCTTCCCTTTTCGGTTCCTCTGGCATCGCTGGACCAACCGGCGCGCCGTCATCGTCTACCAGTCGGTCAGCCGCGCCTTCCATAATCGCGGGCTCAACGGCGCCATGCTCTACAAGGTGACGAGCGCGCTGAAAGCCGCCGGCTATGACGAACTCGGCGGCACCTGGATCGCCAACGTCAACGGGCCGAGCCTGCGGCAAGCCGAGAAGGCGGGGGCGAAGCCGCTGCACCGGCTGCACCTCTTCGCCAAAAGTCTGCGGGGCTGACGACCATGCTCGACCGCGCCTTGCTCGAAGAATTGCTCGCCGAGGTCCGGCTGGCGCCAAGCGTCCACAACATCCAGCCGACGCGCTGGCGGCTGGTCAACGAAGACACACTGCTCTTGGTGGAGGCCACCATGCGGCGCCTGCCAGCGGCCGATCCGTCCGGGCACGATGTACGGCTCTCGCATGGCGCGGCGATCGAGGGGCTTTCGCTGGCGCTCGGCCGGCGCGGACTGAGGATCGCGGAGGTCGAGCCCGTGGGTGAGCCGGGAGCTTCCGGTGGCTTGCAGCCGGTCGCGCGCATCGCGATCGCGGCGGGCGGCCAGGCTGATGGGCTGGCGGATTTCGTCTCGGCCCGGGCGAGCTGGCGTGGTGGCTTCCGGCCGTTCGATCAGCCCGGCGAGGCGGCGCTCTCCATGTTCTCCGCCCTGGCCGGCGATGTGCAGCTGGTCCGCGACACGGACAGCATCGACGCGATCGCGCGCCTCGCCGACGAGGCCGGTCTCCATTTCCTCTGCGACGACGCCCATCGCGCCGAACTGCTGCACTGGATGCGGTTGTCGCGCAGCGATCCGTCCTATGAACGCGACGGGCTCAGCGCCGAGGCCATGGCGATGTCGGGCGTCGTTGCCTTCGGGACCAGATTTGTGCTCGGCCCGTTGTTTCCCTTGCTACGCCGCCTCGGGCTCGCCGCGACGCTGGCGAGCGAGCGAGGCAAGTTCGCGAACTCTGCCCTCGCGCTCTTCCATCGACCTGAAGGCGAGGACCCGCTCGTGACCGGGCGCGCCTTCTACCGGGCCTGGCTGGCGATGACGGCGCAGGGGCTCGCCGCCTGTCCGGTCTCGGTGCTGGCCGATCGGCCGGCGAGCAATAGGCAACTTATTGAGCGACACGGCGTTCCCAAAGGTCGCCGCCTCGTCAACGTCTTCAGGCTCGGCCTCGCCGCGGGGGCACCCGCGGCAGTGCGAGCCCGGCTGCCGGTAGCGGAGCTGATTGTCTGAACGCAGCCGCAAGGCTGGACAATCGGCCACGGGGCGACAGATTGAACAGAGGTCTTTCTGCGAGAGGATGCCAGGCATGCTGCCGGACGAGATGGTCAAGCGCTTCAGGGTCACGGATGGCGATGACTTCAAGCTGAAGCATTTCGACCCCGGCGAGACCTGCGGCCTCGACCTCGACAAGAACGGCGCGAGCGAGCTGCTGCAGACCGGCGTCAAGCGCCTGCGCGATCTGCAGGAGCGGCTGTTCGCGGAAAAGCGCTGGTCGGTGCTGATCGTGCTGCAGGCGATCGACACCGCCGGCAAGGACGGGACGATCGAGCACGTGATGTCCGGTGTCAATCCGCAGGGCTGCGAGGTTACCTCCTTCAAGGCGCCGAGCTCGCTGGAGCTGCGCCACGACTTCCTCTGGCGGACCACCTGCGCGCTGCCGGAGCGCGGCGAGATCGGCATCTTCAACCGCTCCTATTACGAGGAAGTGCTGGTCGTGCGCGTGCATGAGGAGCTGCTGCGTAAGCAGGGCCTGCCGCCCAAGCTGATCGGCAAGAACGTCTGGCGCGACCGCTTCGAGAGCATCCGCGATTTCGAGAAGCATCTGGCCCGCAACGGCACGGTCGTCCTGAAGTTCTTCCTCAACCTGTCGAAGGACGAACAGCGCCGGCGCCTGCTGGCGCGGATCGACGAGCCCGATAAGCACTGGAAGTTCGATGCGGGCGATCTCGCCGAGCGCAAGCATTGGGACGACTATCAGGGCGCCTACCAGGACGCGATCGCCGAGACGGCGAGCAAGCACGCGCCCTGGCATGTCGTGCCCGCCGACAACAAATGGTTCACCCGGCTGATCGTCGCGGCGACGATCGTCGACCGGCTGGAAAGGCTCGATCCGCAGTTCCCCGTGGTCGACGACGAGGCGCGCAAGGTTATGGCCAAGGCCCGGAAGGAGCTGCTGGCCGAGGATCGCGTCATCTGACAGCCTGATCGGGATCGGTACAGGGGCGCCCGAGCTAAAACCAGGCGCCTCCTCTCTCGCAGCCGTCGCCCGCTCGAAGCGCCTTCGGTCATTGCGAGGCCGCGATGAGGGGGGGGCAAAGCGCTTTCGGGTGGTTCGGTGAGGCTTGACCCTCCGCTCGGCCTCTGGCTTGCCTGACAGGTGCAACAGCCGGGATCATGGGCGTGACGGATATCGGGCGGCTCGTCCGCGACATTGCCGACGAGATGCGCGGCGCCGAAGAGCGCGGCCAGGTCGCGACCTATATCCCGCCGCTCGCCCGCATCGATCCGCGCCGTTTCGGGCTCTGTGTCGTGACGTCGGATGGCGAAATCCATGCCGCCGGCGACAGCGAGGAAGCCTTCTCGATCCAGAGCGTCTCGAAGGTCTTCGCCCTGACCCAGGCGCTCGGCAAGGTCGGTGATACGCTCTGGCGCCGCGTCGGGCGCGAGCCCTCGGGCACGCCGTTCAACTCGATCGTGCAGCTCGAACGCGAGCACGGCGTGCCGCGCAATCCCTTCATCAATGCCGGCGCGCTCGTCGTCGCCGACATCAACCTCGCCGGCCATGAGCCGCGCGTTGCGATCGGCGAGCTGCTGCGCTTCATGCGCTACCTCGCCGATGACGACAGCATCATCATCGACGAAACCGTGGCACGGGCCGAACAGACGACCGGCTTCCGCAATATCGCGCTCGCCAACTACATGAAGGCCTTCGGCAACATCATTCATGCGCCGGAATTGACGCTCGGCGTCTATTTCCATCAATGCGCCATCGCCATGAATTGCCGGCAGCTCGCCATGGCCGGGCGCTTCCTGATGCATGGCGGGTTCTACGCGCCAGGCGGAGCGCGAGTGGTCTCGGCGCAGCGGGCTCGGCGCATCAACGCGCTGATGCTGACCTGCGGCCATTACGACGCCTCCGGCGACTTCGCCTTCCGGGTCGGGCTGCCCGGCAAGTCGGGCGTCGGCGGCGGCATCCTGGCGATTGCGCCTGGAAAGGCCGCAATTGCGGTCTGGTCGCCCGGCCTCAACGCCAACGGCAATTCCCTGCTCGGCACGCTGGCGCTGGAACGCCTGACCGAGGCGACGGGCTGGTCGGTCTTCGCGCGGTAGCGCTCAGCTGCTCAGCCTTGGCACATCCTGCCTGGCGCGGCGGGCGGCATCCTCTGTCGTTGTGGAGCCTGCGCTCCGGTGTCGATCGAAGCGTCAGTTGGCGACCAGCAGGTCGAGACCTGCAGCTGAGATCTGCTCGGAGAGCTCGGCCGGCGGCTGGGCATCGCTGACCAGCCTCGTCAGCTGACGCAAAGGCGCCACATGGGCAATGGCCCGGCGCTCGAACTTCGAGTGGTCGCCGACGGCGATCGCTGTGTCGGCCCGGCGTAGCGCAGCCTGTTTCACAGCGATCTTCTCAAGATCGAAATCCATGACGGTGCCGTCGTCGTCAAAGCCGGAATAGCCGAGAAAGGCGAGGTCGAAACGAACCGCCGAGATGCCGGCGATCGTCGCAGCGCCTGCAAGCGAGCCATCGGCGCCGCGGGCGGTGCCCGCGAAGACATGGAGCTGAAGTTCGCTTTCGCCCGCGAGGATGGTCGCTGCCGCAAGGCTCGAGGTGAAGACGCGCAAGCCGACCCGTCCGCGCAGGGCCCGCGCCACCGCCTCGACCGTCGTCCCGACATCGAGGAAGACCGAGGCGCCATCGGGGACGAGCGCTGCAGCCGCCTTGCCGATCCGTGCCTTCGCATCAGCGGCCCGGATGCTCTTCTCGAGATATCCCAGCCTGACGGTGGTCTCGCTCGGACCTGCGCCGCCATGGAAGCGCTGCAGCAGGCGCATGCGGTCGAGCTGGATGATGTCGCGGCGGATGGACTGCGCCGAGACCGTGAAGCGATGGGCGAGCGCATCGATCGTCGCATAGCCCTGCTCGCCAACGATGCGGACGATGTCCAGCTGGCGCTGCGTTAATTCCCCGGCCAGCTCCGCTTGAATGGTCATAAACCCGTCTCCGCTGTAAACTATCTTACGCCGGAGTTGTCAGTGCTGGCAACCGGGCAGCGAAAGGGGCGAGCGAATGTCGACAGGATTGCGGTGGCTGCCAGATATCCGAGCCCTGGTCGCAGACGGCAGGCGTTTCGATCCTTCGACGCTGAGCTGGCGAGCCGATGACACAGATCATGCCGGTGCAGCGGACGTCAGCGCGACCGCGGCGCTCCGGCATCTCGCGGCGACGCAAGCGCTGAGGCGTGTGCCGATCGGCATTATCGGGCCGCGGGAAGCAACCCAGCATCAATGCGCACTCGCCGAAGAGCTTGGCTTCGCCATGGCCCAGCATGGCCTGCAGCTGCTCTGCGGCGGCAAGAATGGCGTGATGGAAGCGGCCTGCAAGGGGCATGCGGCTGGTGGCGGCTTGCCGATCGGCCTCTTGCCTGACGAGGAATGGCAGGCGGCGAACCCCTATGTCGCGATCCCGATCGCGACCGGCATCGGGCCGGCCCGCAATGCGATCATCGCCCGCAGCTGCCTCGTCCTGGTGGCCGTCGGCGGCGGTGTGGGAACGCTGTCGGAAATGGCGCTGGGCCTGCAATTCAAGCGCCTTGTCCTCGCGCTCGCAGATGCGCCCGTGGTCGACGGCGTGGCGCGCCTGGACAGCCCCGAGGCCGCACTGGCGCGCATCGCGGGCCACATTCTCGGGAATTTGTAAGATTTCTTCCATATGTCATAAATCTATTACGTCAGGCTTCTAATGGATCGTCTAGCGCCGAAGTCCATGAAAGGTTGCGGCCTTGCCCTCGATCGCGATCGCCTATCTGATCTTCCTGGCGGCGCCGGTGCTGCTGCTCGCGCTCGGATCCTTCGGCGAGAACTGGAGCAACACGCTTCTCCCCAATGGCATGACCGGCCGCTGGTATGCCGAGGTCGCGAGCGATCCGAGCTTTCGCCGCGCTTTCGTTACCAGTCTCCAGGTCGTCGGCGCCACCTGCGCGCTCAATCTCCTGATCGGGCTGCCGCTCGCCTATGCCATTCAGGCAGGTGCTCGCGGCGGCGTCCGCATCGCGGCGCGGCTGCTCACGCTGATGCCGGTCGCCGTCCCGGAACTGGTCCTGGCCTTCGGCTTCATTCTCGTCTTCTCATCCGACGCGCTGCCCTGGCTCGGTAGTTTCTGGCTGCTGGCGGCCGGCCACCTCGTCCTGACCTTGCCCTACACCGTGACGGCGCTCGTCGCCGACATGGAGCAGTTGCGCCTCGACGAATACGAGCACGCCGCCGCGACGCTCGGCGCTTCCTTCGCCGCCCGGCTGCGCGATGTCACGCTGCCGCTGCTCGGCACCAGCATGATGTCAGCCATGCTGACGGTCGCGGCCCTGTCTATCGGCGAATTCCAGCTTTCGAACCTGGTATCGGGATTCCTGTCGCGCACCTATCCGGTGGTCTTGCTCCAGGCCTTCTACGGCGCGACCGGCTTTGCCTGCGCCGCCACCATCGTCCTCCTGAGCCTCGCGATCCTCGCCTCGCTCGCCAGCAGCCTGACCGTCCGGTTCGCCGGCTCCAGCAAGGCGGAACCCGTCGCATGACGCTGAGATACGAGAATGTGAGCTTCACCTATCCGGGTGCGAGCAGCGGCGTCTTCGACATTTCGCTTGAAATCGGCCGCGGCGAGCTGCTCGCCATCATCGGAGCTTCCGGCTCGGGAAAGTCGACGATCCTCAAATTGCTGGCCGGCTTCGTGAAGCCGGATCGCGGTCGCATCCTGATCGAGGGCGCGGAGGTCAGCGCGCTTCCACCCGAGGCGAGGCGCCTCGGCGTGGTGTTCCAGTCCTATGCGCTGTTTCCGCATATGCGGCTCTGGGAGAACGTCGCATACCCCCTGAAGGTGCGGGGCATGAAGAAGGAGGGGCGACGCGCCCAGGCCCTGGAGATGCTGCGCCGTGTCGGCATGGATATGCGCGCCGACGATCTGCCGGCTGCGCTTTCGGGTGGGCAGCAGCAGCGTGTCGCCCTGGCGCGCGCTTTGGTGTTCGAGCCGCGCGGACTGCTCCTCGACGAGCCGCTGTCGGCGCTCGATGCCGGCCTGCGCGTCGAGATGCGTGACGAGATCCTGCGGGTCCAGCGTTCCGCGGGCATCGCGACCCTCCTCGTCACCCACGACCAGGAAGAGGCGCTGTCGATCGCCGACAAGGTCGCGGTGATGCGCGAGGGCCGCCTCATCCAGCTCGGCACGCCGCGCGAACTCTACGAGACGCCGGTCAATGCCAGCGTCGCGTCCTTCGTCGGCCAGTCCAATCTCTGGCCGGGAAAGATCGCCGGGGCCGGCCTGGTCGAGACCGCGATCGGCCCGCTTGCCTGCGAGACCCATGCCCGCTCGCCGGGCGAATCGGTGATCGTCTTCGTTCGTCCGGAGCGGGTTGAGCCGGTCGACGCGGCCGGAATGGTAGAGGGGCCGGGGAGCTTCTCCGGCCAGGCTGCCGCGGATCGCTATCTCGGGCCGATCCGACGCATCGACCTCATGGTGGCAGGCGGGCTGATCCGCCTCGAAACCCATCAGCGCGAGCCAGTCACCGCCGTTTCCATTCCGCGCGATGCCGTGCGGCTCCTACCCGCCGACTAGACCCTTATTCCAACAGCGAGGACATTCCGATGAACAGACGACATTTGTTGCAGGTCGCCCTGCTGGCCGCAGCCGGGGCCATGGGCGGCCCGGCCTTCGCCTTCGAGGGCGCCGAACTCTATGCCGGCGAGAAGGCCCTCTATGACAGCGCCCGCAAGGAAGGCCTGGTCGTGTCGTTCGACACCGGGCCGACCTGGGCCAACTGGGCAGGCCAGTTCAAGGCCTTCCAGAAGCGCTATCCCGGCGTCGAGATGGTCTATAACGATCTCGGTTCGGCGGCGACGGTCGTCGCCCTCGACAAGGCGCGCAACCGGCCGCAGGCCGACACAGCGTATTATTTCGCGGCATCGGCGCTCGATGCAGCGAAAGCTGGCGTCGTCGAAGGCTTCAAGCCCGTCAATTTCGACCGGCTCGACAACGCCTTGCGTGACCCGGACGGCCGCTGGTTCTCGATCCACACACTGAACGTCGCCTTCCTGGTCAACACAAAGCTGGTGAAGACCGTGCCGCAGAGCTGGGCGGACCTGCTCAAGCCCGAATACAAGAGTGCGATCGTCTATCAGGATCCCCGCTCGACGGGGCAGGGACAGGTGGTGACCTTCGCCGCTGCCTTCGGCAATGGCGGCAGCATGGACGATGTCGCTCCCGGCATCGCCTATCTCGGCAAGCTGACCAAGGGCGGCAACGTGCTGCGCACCGTCGGCACCACGCCCTATGCCCAGTTCCTCAAGGGCGAGATCCCGATCTGGATCGGCTATGAGAACGACGGCCTGAAGGCGAAGTTCGTCGACGGCATGGGTGATGCGATCTCGGTGGTGATCCCGCAGGAGGCCTCGGCTGCCGCTCCCTACGCGATTTCCCTGGTCAAGAACGGGCCCAACCCCAATGCCGGCAAGCTCTGGCTGAATTTCATCATGAGCGATGAAGGCCAGAAGATTTTCGCCGAAGGCTTTGTGCGCCCGGCCGTCACCGGGGTTTCCATGCCCGCCAGCGTCGCCGACAAGATGCCGGCTGCACCGCAGGTGCGCGCGATGGACATCGCCAAGGCGACCGCCAAGAAGGCCGAGATCGACGCCGGCTGGGCCAAGGCCATCCTTGGCCAGTAACCGCTACGGCCAGGCTGTCCCAATGGGACAGCCTGGCGTTGCCCCTGCATCGAGGCGAAAGACGGTCGATGAGTGCACGTGCATCCACCCCTATCCTGGCCGCCTTTGCAGCGCCCGGCGCCATCGTCTTCGGGCTGTTTTTCCTGCTGCCGGTCTGCGCCGTGCTGGTCGGCGCTCTCGCCGATGGCGGCAGTGCCTTCGGCCGGCTCACGGCCGATCCCGTGTTCTGGAACGGGCTGCGCGGCACGCTCGTCCTCGGCACGGTCGCGCCGCTGTTTTCGCTGGTCGTCGGCTTCTGCGTCGCGCTGACCCTGTCTCGTCTCGCACCGGGATTGCGCACGGCGGCTCTAATCGCGATCTCGCTGCCGCTGACCTTCTCGGGCCTGATCGTCGCCTATGGCTTCATCCTGTTGCTGGGCCGTTCCGGCTTCGTCACCCTGCTTCTGGCCGAGCTCGGCTTCGACCCGGCGGTGACCGGGGCCTTCATCTTCTCGCCGCTCGGCCTCGGCCTGGCCTATTCCTACTATCTGGTGCCCCGCGTGGTGCTGATCGTGCTGCCGGCCATCAGCAATTTCGACCGCAACCAGTTGACCGCAGCGCGCTCGCTCGGGGCCAGCGGCGCGAGGGCGCTCGTCGACGTCATGCTGCCGCAGATCATGCCGAGCCTCGTCGCGGCCTTCTGCCTGACCTCGGCCGTCGCGTTCGGCGCCTATGGCACGGCGCTCGCGCTGGTCGGCACGCAGGTGAACATCCTACCGCTCGTTCTCTACAGCAAGGTCTCGGAGACTGGCACCGACCTGCCGGCGGCTTCGGCCGCATCGCTCGTCCTGGTCGCCATCTGCGCGTTGGTCGTCTCGATCGGCGAGATCGTGGGACGCGGGCGAAAGGCGCGGGGATGACGAGAGCAGGGGACGGCCCGGCGCCATTATGCGTGTTCCTTGCAGGTTCTCGAAGCCTGCGTGACGCATTCGAGCACCCGCTGCTCTCGGCAATCTCACCCAGTTTTCCGATCTGACCCAGTGGCGGCATCGGAGATGGACTCGGTCAGGTCCGATCGCCGACCCGGATCGCGCAGGCGATCTCCTTGACCGCAGTCGAGCCCGGTAGCGTATTCTTTGTGCTATCGCATTTTCTTCGCGCAAACCGGTGTCGACTTCGCTCGAAAATGCGTTAGAGCGCGCTTCTTTTACACGGAAGCGTGTCCTGCTTTTGCGATGTATTTGGCGCATTCGTCGGGCGAGACGAGCTGGATTGGGTCGCTGAGCTTTCGCCAGGTTGCCTCGACAGTTCTGCACTCCGCGTCGCGCTGGGCCTAAGCGAACCCAGTTGGCGATCGGCTGCGCGGTCGGCTCAAACTCCCGGGCAAGCTCTTCAGGCGTTCGTCCGGATCGGACCAGCTCCACCATCTGTCGCCGGAACTCCGGCGGATAGGCATTGCGAAAACGCGGCATCGGACACTCCAGAACATGACGTCAAGGGTGTTCACAAAAGCCGGCCAACTCCGATATCGTCTTGCGCCGCGGCTCGAAAGCGATAGCCGCAGAGTGTGTTGTGACAGATCAAGCCATTCGGCATGGTCTGTTCCGTTTGCGATCTGCCGCGCGTGGTCGCAACTCGATATGATGGCTTTTCGCCTTGGTTTCTGCGCCATGCCAGCCGGTCGATCTATGCGCTGCGGATGCATGTCGGCTGGGTCAACGTGCTCGGGGCCCTTCCGATGAGTGATGCCTCTCATCGTCTCGTGAGTATTCTGGGCGCGAACCGGTTCTTCGCGGGCTTCGAACGGGATGCGCTCGAGAAGATCGCGGCCGTCTGCAGGCAGCGGCACCTCGCCGCCCGGGAGATCCTGTTCCTCAAGGGCGATCCCGGTGATGGGTTATATGCCATCCGACGCGGCCTGATCCGCATCGGAACAGTGGACGACCTCGGTCAGCAGATGACGATGAATGTCCTTGGCGGCGGCGATGTCTTCGGTGAGATCACCTTGCTCGACGGCCAGTCGCGCACGGCCGACGCTGTAGCGATGGAGGACACCGACATGTTCTTCCTGCCGCGGCAGGACTTCTTGAGCCTGCTCAATCGCGAGCCGCCGATGGCGCTGCAGCTGATCGACCTTCTCTGCGCCCGGCTGCGCGATGTCATCGGCCGGCTGGAGGAGACGACATTCCTGCCGTCCGTGATCCGATTGGCACGACGCATCCTGGTGCTCGCCGCCGACTACGGCACGGATGTCCATGCCTCTCAGGAGGAACTGGCCTCCCTTACTGGGGTGACGCGCGAAACGGTCAACCGCCATCTCCAGTCCTGGAAGCGCACCGGCATCATTTCGTTGGGACGAGGGCGAGTCCTGATCCGTGATATCGACGAGCTGCGGCGCTTGGCGAAGGTCGATGCAGCCTAGTGGCAGTGGCCGGCGCCACGAAAGCCCGATTCGAGCACCTAGGGCAATTCCGCAATTCTCGGAATCGCGAGATTGCTCTATGTTTTGTTTTATCGCATTTTCTTCAGGCGAACCGGTGCCCACCTCGCTCGAAAATGCTCTAGCTCGCTGCCGCCTCGCCGGCAGCGAAAACCCGAACCGGCTTGTCGAAGCCCTTCAGGACGCGGGCATCGCGTTCGATCAAAGGCACGCGCCCGTCGACTGCGTCAGCGGCAGCCATGTCGATCAGCACCTCGGCATTGCGTGCGCTCGCGCACAAGCGCGCTGCGAGATTCACGACGCTTCCGACCGCCGTGTATTCGAGCCGACCTTCCGTGCCGATACGCCCCACCGTCGCTGGCCCCAGAGCGAGCCCGACCCCGAAACCGAGGCGATGATCCAGCGGCTCGCGATCGCGCAGCAGGGACTGGACGGTCTTCTGCATGTCCAGTGCCATACGGATGGCGCATAGAGCCGGGTCCGGGCGGGACACGGGGGCGTTGATCAGGACCATCATCCCATCGCCTGAAAAATGCGTCAGCGTCGCCCCGTGGTCGATCACCACTCTATCCAGGGCGTCGTAGTAATCGTTGAGGAAACTCATGACGACGTTTGGTTCGGCGCGTGCCGAAAAGGCGGTGAAGCCGCGCAGGTCACCGAAAACGACCACCACCTCGATGCGCCGACCGTCGAGCACACTGTCGTCGCCCGAGTGGTCGACCAGTTCGGCCACCTGGGGGGCGAGGAACCGCTTGAGACGACCGATCCGTTCCGAGCGTTCCTGCGATACCGCCAGATCGCCGGCCATCGCGTTGAAGCGCGTCGCCAGCCGCTCGAATTCGTCGCCGGTGGCGATGTCGATCCGGTGGTCGAACTGCCCGGCACCGATCCGCGCCACGCCGTCTTCCAGAATCCGGATCGGCTCGATCATGCGCTGGGTCAGCCAGTAGGCCAGCGCGGCAGCAAGCCCGGAGCCAATGATGAGGAAGGCACTTGTCCGCCACAGAGCCGTATAGCGCCAGCGATCGGCTGTACTGGCCCTCTGCCCAGCGAAAATCGATTGCGACGTTACGGCCGTCAACATAGCCGGCTTCGGCCAGGCCCTCGGTGAAGGCGGCGGGCCGACTGGCGTAAGCTTCGGGCGATTTCGAGCCGAGATAGCCGATGATCGGCGTGGCCTTTTGCTGCGCACGGGCCGAGATCGTCGACGCAATCATCGCGCCGAGCAGCGCGATGGTCTCGCGCCGCGTCGTTGGAACAGCCTGGCGCAAGGAGCAAGGCAGGAACCGCACGGCCGTTCCCCTTCCGACCGACATTGGCGCAGGTCAGGAAACGCCCAACTTGCCGCATCCCCCTGATATCATGCTGGATGAACCGTGTCGCGAAACCGGTTCGCCACCGGCCTACCTAAACGGGATTACGACGCTCTTGGTTCGTCCGAGGCGCTGCGCTTCGGGGGCGCTCGCGCCATTTTCTCAGCGGTCACGGCTGCCGATCGGCGAACTCGATCTCCGAACGGCTGATGCCGATATCCTTCAGCATCCTGTCGTCGAGACCCGACAATGCGTTTGCCGCGTCGCGGATCTGCACTCCGAGGGCGATCCTCCGCAGCCGTCCGGACAGCGCCTCGATCAACCTCGTCGTCAGCGAGCGTCGCGCCGGCTTCCGGTCAGGCCGGACGAATGGGCCGTGGACCTCATAGAGGAAATGCTCACTGAGGATCTGCCCGACCGCCATGCGTCCGGCGAGCCGATCGAGCACCGACTTGGTGCGAGGCCGGAGCATGTCGGCCAGGTTGTCAATGTCATGAAGAAAGTCGCTTCTCAGCGCATACATGGGTCGCTCCCTTGCATTGTCCGCCGCCTCCTCGTGCGGTGTTGCGGCGTTGTGGCGGTTGGGAGGGCATTGCGTCTGTGATGTGCCGCACATAGGCGTCTCAGCGCGGCGGCATTGTCGATGACGCGGGCGAGCCAGAGGCCGCACACGGAAGAGCCGCCTTCGCACTTCGCATCAGGCCTCGGATCGACTACGCTGTCTAAAATCTGAGATTCAGATAATGTGGCAGACGGGGTCGGCTCGATGGCAATCCGGTTCGAGGAAATCGGTGAGCGGTTGAAAGCCTACCGCCTGGGGCGCGGGCTGCTGGCCGAGGACGTCGCCGAGCGTCTCGGGATCTCGCGGGCAGCGGTCTACCGGATCGAAGCCGGAGGCGTGGTCAAGATCGAGACCCTGGAGCGGCTGGCGACGCTGCTCGACACGACCGTCGCCTCGCTGCTCGGGGCAGGGGTCGAGTATTACTCCAGTCCGCTCAGCTATTTCGAGCGCATGCGGCAGATCGAGGAGCAGGCGGATCAGGTCGTCGCGCATTTCCCGCCGCTGTCCTATCTGCTGACCTCGGACGGCTACTCCGCCCATTTGCGGCAGACCCTGGTGGAGGCGCTGCCGCCCCATATCGCGCGCGATCAGGCCGTGGCCGAGATCGATGCGATCATCGCGATCCTCGACGAGCGCAAGAATGCCCGCAATCGCCGACGGCTGAGCGTCGTCAACTTCGTCAATGTGCTCGAGATCGAGCGCTGGCTCAAACTCGGCGTCGTCGGCCGGTTCAACCTGCCGCCGGCCGAGCTGGCCCGCCGCCGCCTGGCTGCGCGCGCCGAGGTCGAGCATCTGATCGGGCTGATCGAGAGCGAGCCGATGGGCGTTCAGATCGGCCTAATCGAGGGGACGCTGCCGAACATCACATTCCAGCTTTTCCGCACCGCGGAGAAGACGCTGCTGGGGCTGAGCCCGTTCCGCCTGGGCGGCGAGTTGCCGAATCTCCGATCCGGCATCGCCATGCTGACCGCGGATGAGGAGCCGGTACGTCTCTATGAGGACATCGCCGACGGACTCTGGGGCCGTGCCCTCAAGGGCAGCGAAGCCGGGACCGTTCTGCGCGCCGCACTCGACCGCTCGGCGATCGCGCCGCCGCCCCAGAAGAAGGCATCCTCGGAGCTGGTCTGATGCGGCCCAAACTTTGTCGCAAAATTGAGATTTAGGCATTCATATAGGATGAAGACGCGACGGAATCGGGTTTGCCGTGCCGTTGCTGATTTCTCGCGGCCGGGATCGACACCTCGGCCGTCAAGCGGCCCTGGCAAGCGCCCTGGGAAAACGGGCGAGCGCCCCAACTCCATTCGTCTTGAGACCGTCTGACAGCGCGATGCCTTGTCCACCTGCGGTTCGAGCCGGCTGATGCGGGTGCAGCGCCTGGCGCGCGAGTTCGGGTTGCCCGGCCAGGTCGCGATGGAGCAGCAGATGACCTGCGGAATCGGGCTTTGCTAGAGCTGCGTGCGCGACTTCAACGTCGACCTCTCGGTCAGGATCGGCGAACTGACCCTGCGCAATCCGGTGATGCCGGCCTGGGGCGCCTTCGCCGAGGGGCTGCAGAAGGTGAAGGACTTCAACCAGCTCGGCGCCTTCGTCACCAAGACGATCACGCGCGAACTGCGCGCCGGCAATCCGCTGCCGCGGATGGTCGAGCGGCCGGGCGGGCTGATCAACGCCATCGGCATCCCCTCGAAGGGCGCGCCCTATTTCATCGCGACCACCATGCCGCATTATGCGGCCTATGACCCGCCGCTGGTCGCCTCGATCTTGGCGCCGACGGCGGAGGGCTTCGCCAGCCTCGCGGCCGAGCTCTCGATCCCTGGCATCGCCGCGATCGAGGCCAACGTCTCCTGTCCGAACATCGCGGAAGACGGCAAGGCCTTCGCGATGCGGGCCGAGTCGACAGAAACGGTGACGCGCGAACTACGCAAGGCGAGAAAGCTGCCGCTCTGGGTCAAGCTGACGCCGAATACCGGCGGCGTGCGGGAGGTTGCGCGCGCTGCCGAGACGGCCGGCGCCGACGCGGTCGTCGTCGCCAACACCATCCTGTCGCTGGCGATCGACCTAGAGAGCTTCAAAGCCGGCCTCGGCAACCGACCGCTCAAACTGCCTCGGCAGCGAGGGCAAGCACGCGACCGTGCACGGCCAGATGCCTGTCGCTGCGGTTCATGGCCACGAGCAAGACGGACAAGCCATCGTCGCAGTCGAGCGTCAGCCTGTGGCAAAACAGGCTGTCATCGCATTCTGTTGTGTCGAAGAGCAGATAACCGACTCTTCGGTCATCATAGTCGCCCGCGAACTGATACAGAACATCGATCGCGCGTCCGTTGCGCAGATTCAGGCTGCCTTTTCCGGTGACCATAGCTTGTCTCCGCTTGGCGGCGTCAATGGGCGCCGCTCGCGGTCATGTCCAAAAGCAAGGAGACAACTGCCCGGTCACTACGACCCGCTTTCCAGCCCTTGTCCATGTCAAAAGACGGAACTGCGAAACCCAGGCGAGCCGGAGGACCATCTTCATCCCAGTCGCGCACGCTCTTCAACAGCATGGTAAGCAGCGATTCTCGTGGGCTTGCGCATTGCCGACTTCGACGCGCTTTGTTTCACAAAGATGCGCAGCACCGTATGCGTCATGGGAAGAGGCGTCGCAGGCAAATAGCGGCGACGCAACACGTGGTGGCAAAGCCGGAGGCCAAACAGATTGGCCCGGCCTCCATTGGAAGGCCGGGCCTTGGTGACCGAGCGACCGGTGCATCTGCAGTGAGCTCGATCTTGGCGACAGACCTGCATTCAGGCTGTCGCGCGTGTAGCCAGACAACTTGCCCTAGTCAGTGGCGACTATATGGCGGCCTGGCTTTTTCGGGCGTCAGACCAGCACGGGATCAGGCTAGATTCTCAAACGATCGGTCCGCGATAGGGATCCGCCTTCTCGTCGAACCGACTCCAACCCTGGTTCCGATAGTCGGTAAGCCGAGTATCGCGATCGATCGGAATGGCGCTGTCCATGATCGCCTCCGCCGCGGGCGCCTGTTCCTCGGATGCCCTGACCGATACCACGGTGCCGCCGCGCCGCACGGTCTCGGCGTAATAGTTGGCGCTCTCCTCATCCTCACCGGCGCTCGTGAAGGCGCCAATGATGCCGCCAGTCACGCCGCCCGCTGCAGCGCCCGCAGCGGTCGATGCAAGCCAGCCAGCCGCGACGACCGGGCCAATGCCGGGGATCGCGATCAAGCCGAGCCCCGCCAGGAGGCCTGCCGCACCTCCAAGCGCAGCGCCGATACCTGCGCCCTCGCCGGCGTTGCTGTTGTCGGCGCTCTCATGACGGCCGATCAGACTGATGTCCGCCGCTGGAAACCCGGCCGATTGCAATTCTTCGACGACCCGCCGGGCGATGTCGTAGCTCTCATATGAACGGGTGACTGTACGCATGAGAATTCTCCTCCTCGTGACTCGACAGGCGAAAGTCAGTTGCGGGTGATGTTGCCGCGATAGTCGACCGAGACGGTCACCTGGGCACCGGAATGTGTCGCAGTCCCCTTCCAAACGCCGTTGTCGTCCTTCTTGAGTTCACTGACGTTCGTGTAGCCATTCGCCTCGAGGCGGCTCTTGGCCTGGCCTTCGGTGAAACTGTTGGCGCCGGGAAGCGGTGCGTTGGCGTCGGCCGGGGCGTTGGGTGATGGTGTCGGCGCTGTCGTCGACGTTTGGGCGGTGGCGGCTGCCGACAAGCAGGCGCACAAAAGGGACGCGAGAACCATGTTTCGCATCGAAATCTCCTTATCTGGCAGTTAGTTAGCTAATTGCCCTGAATAACGGCAGCAGGCAGGAGAAGTTCCATCTGCGCCCGGGAAACCGGTCGCTAGAAATGATCGAGCACGACCGTCGACCATCGCGGCGAGATGAAAGAACAGCGCAAGCGATCAGTGCCCATCAAGATGCAAGGTCACCGTATAAATTTTTACGCCGGCCGAATCTTTCACGACGACCGCAAGCTCCATGTGATCGCCATTAGGGAGCTTCTCGCGGTTCAGGCCGGAAAGTAGCTCCTTCGCAGCGTTCTTGGCGGCTCGATCATCGGGCAGCTCGGTGCCCTCGTCGTCCAATTCGATGTGGTCGCCATCGCGCGTGTGAAAGAAGTACCGGGGCATGCCTGTCAAATGCGGCTCGCCGTCCGGTGTTCCAGCCGCGCCTCACTTTTTGGAGCTGGCTTCCCGCAGATGCAGATAATCCGGGTCGAATTCAGCCAGTTGGCACAGGCCTTTCCAGTCCAGGATGGTCAGCTTATTTGAGCGTAGGCGCACAAGCCCGGCCTGCCGAATCTCGCGCAGCTTCTTGTTCATGTGAACGGTTGAGAGCCCGAGTGCGTCGGCGATTTCCGGCTGCGTCAGAGGCAGCTCGCAGGTCTTGCCATCAGATAGGCCGATCGCGGTCATCTTGGTGATGAACTCGCAGAACAGATGGGCGATCCTGCTTGGCGCTGAACGCCGGCCAATTCCAACCATCCATTCCCGGTAAATGGCGGCTTCCACAAGTGTCTCGCGCCAGAACGCTTCAGCAATCCGGTAGTAAGACCGGGTTAGGATGCGGACGGCCTCATGAGGAATGATGCCAACGGTCGCGGCGGTGAGGGTTCCCAGATTGTGGTCCATCTGCTCGATGAGGAGCGAATGGATATCGGGAATATCGCCCGGGAGATGCAGGGAGAGGATCTGGCGCTGCCCGTCGCCCACGATCTTATACCGGCAAACCAGGCCTTCGGCGACTAGGCAGCAGTTCTTGGTCCGCTCCCCTTCGCTGACGATGTCATGGCCGGCTTCGAACTGCTTGAGGACCAGCGGCAGTCGAAGCAGTTGGTCTCGCTCCTCGGACTGCAAGGGTGAGTTCGTTTCGAGCTTCCGAACGAGCCTCTCCAGATAGTGGTCCTTGTCCATAGGCCCTCGATCTCACGCGTCAGGATCCACCGTATCAGCCATCGCGTCCTTTTTCGCCTGCGGCAAGAGAGTCATCAGCAGGATGAAGGACGCCAGCAGAAGGCAGACACTATTGGTCACGATCAGCGGCCATTCGCCCAGCCCGATCCCGTAGAGCGTCCAAAGCGCGAAACCAGCCACTGTGAAGCTGTACATCACCGGAGAGATCGAGCCAGTGTCGCGGCTTTTGATGATGCGCCAGGCTTGCGGCATGAAGCTGACCATCGAGCAAAGCGCGGCAACCGAACCCGCGATCGTTATCCAGTTCATCTTTCGCCCGCCTGTCCCGTGCACAGCGACACGGGTTCAAGCATTCTGGCCGGTCTGGTCGCGGGTAATGGCAACAAAACGTTCACCAACATTCTCGGCATTTTCATCAAATCCCGGTGGACGCGGAACGATCGGATCGATGCAGAATTTCTTCGCGACCAGTGAGGGACGATCCGATGCGGTTTGGCGTTTCGTTGGAGTTCTGGATCTATCTGGCCTTGGCGCTCAACTTGGCGCTGGCGCTCGCGATCAATCTCTAGAGCAATGCTGCCGGTCATTTGTTCGCCGTTTATCCCAGCTTTTCGTCGAACGTGATGGATGCCAGCGTGCCGATCGGCTGGCTGCGATATTCGAGAGTCGAGCCGAGGCTTTTCGACATCGCGGCGATGATCTTGGCACCGAGCCCGCTGCCCTTTGCTGCCCCATCGCCCGTCCAGCCGATCCCGTCATCCGCGACGCTGAGCGTGATCTGATTGGTGGGGGTCCGCGAAACGCTGACGCGCACCTCGCCCTCTCCAACCGGATAGGCGTATTTCAGGGCGTTGGTGACCAGTTCCGTCGCGATCATGCCGACTGAGACGGCCCGGTCCGTCTTGATCGACACGGGCTCGGCGTCGAGCTTGACGATCGGCGTCCTGCCTGAGGCCGTGATCGAGTTGCCCAATTCGCCGACGAGTGTGTCTAGGTAGGCCGCCAGATCGACCTGCTGGACGTCCGTGGAGGTGTAAAGGCTGCGATGCAGGTTCGCGATGGCGGTGATGCGCGCCTGCGTTTCGGCCAGCGCTGCCTTGGCTCCAGGCTCCTTCACGGCGCCGGCCTGCATCCGGACCAGCGAGCCGACCAGCGCCAAGCTGTTGGCCACGCGATGATTGACCTCAGCCAGCAGCATCTCGGCCCGGTCCTTGGCCTGGCGAACCTGGAGCTCGGCCTCTTCCTTTGCCCGCATCAGCCGGGCGCGGTCGACAGCCTGCTCCAGCGCAGCCACCAGCAGCACTTCAAAGTCGTCGCCGATCGCCTTCACGACATAGTCGACGGCGCCAGCCTTGAGCGCCTGGACCGCGATGGAAAGCTCGGTCGAGGCCGTGACGTAGACCACAGGAGGCGCCTGCTCGCGTGCTCTCAGATCCTCGAGGACGGCGAGGCCCGAGGTCGTGCCGAGATCATGGTCGAGAATGACAACGTCGATGTCGCCATCTGCCAGACGCACAAGCCCAGTTTCCGCGTTTGTGACGTGATCGACCTGATAGCCGCGGCGGCCAAGAATGCGTTGCACGAGCCGCCCCAGGGCAGCGTCGTCGTCGATATAGAGAGCCTTGATGATGCGGTTGGGCATTACCGCGTCGCCACTGACTGGATCATTCGGTTTCCGGAACCTGCATCACCGAGAAGAACAACCCCAACTGCTTGATGGCGTTGGCGAAGCCTTCGTAGTCGACCGGCTTGGTGATGTAGACGTTCGCACCCAGATCGTAGCAGCGCTGGATCTCGCGGCTGTCATCGGTCGTGGTCAGAACGATGACCGGCGAGCGGCGCGTATGCTGGTTCGCCTTGACCTTCTCCAGGATGTCGACGCCGGCCATGTCCGGCAGGTTCAGATCGAGCAGGATGAGCAACTGCCGGCGCGAGCTGGCTTCGCCGGTGCCATCCGCTCCGAACAGGAACGCCAGGGCGTCCGTGCCGTTCTGGAATGGGATGATCTCATTGTTCACACCCGCACGGCGGATGTTTTTCTCGATGAGGCGGGCATGGCCTTCATCATCCTCGATCATCACGATCGAAACCGGCTTTCCATTGCTCACGTGGCGGTACTCCGCTGAACCGCGCTGAGATCAGGCGGCAACAAGATCGAGAAGGTTGTGCCAGCGTCCAGTTTGGAGCTGACGGTGATGTCGCCACCGAGGTTGCGGACAATGGTGCGGACATGCGCCAGGCCGATGCCTTCGCCCGGCTTGTCCTGTGTGCCCGACCGGCGAAAAAGCTCAAAAATCCGTTCGTGATCGGTCGGTGCGATGCCGCGGCCATTGTCTTCGACCTCGATGACGACCCAGCCCGATTTCTCCCGCTTCGCGCGCATGACCACTTTGAGCTCGCGCTTCGGTGACCGGTACTTTATCGCATTGTCGAGGAGGTTACCGAAGATCTGTTCGATCGACAGCCGATCGCTGCGAATCTTCAGCGGCGGACATTCGACGGTGATGCCGTCGCCATTCTCGCTCGCCTGATGGTGCACGGCTGCCGCAGCGGCCTGCAGCGCGGCAGGAAGGTCGATCGCTTCGGCGCGCAGGACGCGCTTGCCCTCGCGCGAGATCTTCAGGATGGCATTGATCAGCCCATCCATCTTTCGCGTCGAGGAGCGGATGAAGCTGATCGCTTCCGGCAGGTCCGCATCGACTGCGATGCGGGCTTCCTCAAGCGCTGCCGGGGTCGCCGCTTCGCCGGCATCAAAATAGGCCTTGATCGGCGCCGCAGTCGCTTCGAGCTCGCTCGTGAAACCCATGATGTTGACGAGCGGCGCCCGCAGATCGTGCGTCACGATATAGGCGAAGCGCTGGATTTCCTCATTGGCCCGGGTGAGCGCTTCGGTACGCTGCTGCACGCGCTGTTCGAGCCCGATGTTGAGGGCCGTGACCTCGGATCGAGCGGCGATGATCTCCCGCGTATAGCGCACGATAGTCCAGAATGCAGCGGCCGCGAACAAAATGATGACGAGCGCGCCGAGCGCGATGGTCCAGCGCAGCCGCGTCGATGCCGTTTCCTGGCCGGCGATCGCCCGTTGAAGCCGTTGCTCGGATTGCGCGATAATGCTGCCAAGTCCGACACGAACGTCATCCATCAGGTTGCGGCCGAAGCCCTGCCTGACCGTGGCGAGCGCTTCGTCCCAGGCGCCACGCTCCGCTACGGCGATTGTTTGCGCAAGTTCCGCCAGCTTGCCACGCAGCGCGCCCTCCAGCCGGGTGACCTCGGCCTGCGCCAGCTCGGCCGCTCCAGCCGATGCCTTGAGGCGCTGCAGTGTCGGCTCGAACCGGGCAATGGCATCGGTGTAAGGGCGAAGATAAGCAGCGTCGCGCGACAGCAGATAGCCGCGCTGGCCGGTTTCGGCGTCCTGCGCAAGCGAGAGAAGGTCAGCCGTTGCGCTGCGCGTCTCGCGGAAGGCGACCACCTCGTCAAACTGGCGTTCCGAAGCCCGGGTCAGCCAGAAGGCTGCGATGACGATAATCAGCAGCGCAATCGCCGCACCGGCGAGCAGAATGAGGTTAGATCTGAGAAACTGCGCTTGGGAAATAGGCATCAACACGTCTCTGCGGGCCGGCCTCCATGGCCGGGATGCGTGATGCGCGCAATAGCAAATGACAGAGTTTTAAGAACATAAAGCGGTGGCCGGGCGATTGCCCTTCGCGACCATGGCGGTCATGCTGGCGCTCCCGATGAGGAGGCAGGAATGGCGACCGGCACGGTAAAATGGTTCAACACGACGAAGGGTTTCGGCTTCATTCAGCCCGATGGTGGTGGCCAGGACGTATTTGTTCATATCAGCGCGGTGCAGCGCGCCGGCCTTCGCGAGCTGCTCGAAGGCCAGAAGATTTCCTTTGAGGTCGTTGCCGATAAGCGATCCGGCAAGTCATCTGCAGAGAATCTCAAGGCCGAATAGGCCGCCTCTACCGCTTGTATGCCCCAGCCGACGGGTTGGTGGCCGTCCCAAGACGAGGAACAACCAGCCTGCCCTCCGGTTGCAGTCACAATCGGAGGAAATGCCATGGCCAAGCAACCGGAAGCCCTCGCCACCTTTGCCGCCAGCGCCAAGAATGCTGGCAAAAAGCCCAAGGACATCGGCCTTGAGGCGACGCCTGAGACAAAAGGCATCCCGACCGACTCCAGGAAGAAGGACGAGGCTGCCCGAAAGGTCCTTCGTGAAGGCGTGCTCCACGAGGATCAGGCTGCTGACGAAGCTATTGACGCTTTGCCCGATCGGACGCGAACGAAGAAGACCTGACGCGGAATTGCTCTTGCGCCGATCAGCTCCGAGCCTTGCCGCTGTTGCCTCGGCGATTTGGGCTTGAAGATGTTTTCCGCGGTGCGGCGCGCCGACGTTTCGGCGTGACATCTTTGGCCCGGCGCGCTCGCGTCTCCATGTTCAGGCGATAAAGTCCGTAGCCAATCGCTCCAACAACGAGGATCGGCGCTGGCAGCCTCGCCGCGAGCAGCGTCAATGGAGCCGACATTCCCTCAGGGATATCGCCGCGCTCCGCATCGCGCGCAATCCATGCCGTCGCGACGCTGTTGAGTATGGTCTTGATCATATTTCGCGCTCAGCATTGCAACGGTGAGTGCACATGGCTGGTCAGTCAAGCCGCACACTGGCAGTCTTTTCGGCGTAGTCCTGCTTGGGATCGGAGCCGAACAAGAGCTTGATGCCCGCGATCAAGCTCCATTCGTTCTCCCAGATCTCCGCCTGGTGCGGATCGAATCGTAATAGCGCGAGCTTGGGATCGTCCTTCCCGTGCTCATACCAGGCCGCAACGAAGCGATTCCACAGCCGATCGATGACTGCGCGATCATTGTCGAGCGCCAGCGTACCTGTGATCTTGGCGAAGAGGTCATGCCCTTTGCCGGCAAATGACATGAACGCGTTGTCGCCTCCCGCCAGCGCCTTCACCAGTCCGGTATCGTTCGCAGAGAAGATCCAAAGCGGCCCGTGATCGGCATCGCCGTCGATCTGCACCGTCATCGGTCGCATCAGATTGTCGCCTGCTCTCTCGAGCCCGAGCATGACGGTCATGTCGGAACGGAGAGCCTTCCAGAGTTTGGCTTCGAGGTCGTTTGGTGTCGGCATGACGGCTCCCGCGGTGGCGTTTCGCGGACAACACTTGAGCCGCGCGCGAAGTTCCGCAGCCGCGATCGCTATTCGCTGACGCTCCTATTCGCGTCTGAAGGCCTCTATGGCGATGTAATGGACGTCTGGCAGCCATGGGCGCCTGATCGTCGAGGGCACGCGACAGCCTGCGGCCACCACATGGCGGAAGAGGCACCGGAGGCGGTCGCGCAGGCGCTTCGGGATTTTTTCAGCGAGCGCTGAAAAGCCGTTGCTGAACAGAGAATTGGTCGGCTCCTGCCGCGTTGTCCACTTGCGGCCAGGAGGACACGACGAGCCATCATTCTCCAGAACTGGTCAATCAGGTTCTGCCGCCAAGTTACGTGCTCCTCCGAGCAGCAAAGCGGTGAGGGCACGCTTCCTCCTGCAGATGAACGGAGCGACATGCTGAATGCGCTCTCGATCCTGTCGGGCCGCACTGTCGATTCCGTTGCATGGTTGCTCCTGCAGAACATGATCGTGCCTGGCGGCTTGCTCCGGGCCGGGATCGCGCTAGACCGACTAAACCAAGGGGAGCTTCGTCTGAAGCCGGGTATCCCATTCGCAACCGATCGGCTTTTTGGCCCTGTTCGGACCTGAGTCCGTGTGACGTGGCTCTTAGAGCCCGTCGCTCCAGTGTTCGACCATCGGCCCTTCGCGACCGGATACAGGATCGTTCGGCGGTCTTGTCAGCCGGCTGATCGCAGTCCGGACCTCCATCGTCGGCGCATCACGGAGAATGTCCCCGCTCTGTCCCGGAGGATAGGCACCAACGACGAGGAAATCGCTGCTTGCACTGAGCCGACGATGGCCAGTACCGGCGGGTAGGAGAACGACATCGCCCGCGCTGACGTTAAGCTCCCGGCCGCCTTCTCCGCCCAAGACCAGCCCGGCTGAGCCTCTCGCAATGCCGAGGACCTCATGGCCTCTCGAGTGATAGTGATGGAAGTCGTAGATGCCGTTGCGCCAGGCCGGAGGCCAGCCATTTGCCTCAAAGCGCTGTTCCATCGTAGCGGCGAGGTCGGTCTGATCAGGCCGGAAAGCCTGCTGGTAGACGAGAGCCGGGAAGCGCGGATTGTTCGGGATTGCCCCGCGCTCCTCGAAGGGTAGGACGATGATCGTCGGTACCGCCATCGATCGCTTGCCGATTAACTTGAGCGCGGTTCGCTCTGGTCCCGATCACGGCCATGACCGTTTCCGGGCGTCGCGTCGCCATCCCCGGAGAGGACGACCGGGTTGGCGCTGACCAGCCCATCTGGATTGGGTTTCGCCTGGGAGGGCGCAAACTGACCCTTCGCATCCTGCTGTGCCGGTTGGCGAGATTTCACCGCCGCTTCCTGCTCGGGGCTGAGTGGATTGCCGTGTCCATCACGCATGATGAGCTCCTTTGGTTCTGCGTCAGCGCGGCCCCCAGAGGGCGGTGAGATCGAGTTCTTCGTCGCGGTGCTTGCCGCCGAGCTGGGCCGCCATCCAGGCTGCCGCTGCACCCACCAGCAAAGCCGCCGCTGTCAGGAACGCGGAGAGAACGCCGATTTTGCGGGCGCGCTCGGCAGCCTGCTTGGCGGTCTCCTTCGCCTGATTGAGGCGAGAAAAGGCGTCGTCGATGCGCTTTTCAGCCTCGGGCTGGGCGATGTTCATCCGGGCCGCCATCCGGCTCGCAATATAGGAGCGATCCGCTTGATCGAGCTGGCCACTCGCGAGACTGCGCACCAGAATGCGCGAGGCTTCCTCGCGCTCTGCCTGTGATACGGGCTCGGTGCCTGTCGAACGGGTCAACATATCGGCCGCGGTTGCAAGGGGATCCGGCTGTTGGCTGAGCGCCGCGCCAGCGGCCGTCGTAGCGGCAGCTGCTCCGCTGGCGGCCGTCCTCGCTAGACCGGCCACGGATGACGCCGCAAGGCCCGCGATGAGCAACGCTCCGACCGCCCAGACGACCAGACCGTGCGACCCGTCACGCACATGCCGCTCGTGCAGGCTGGCATCGGCGGCTGGACGCCGCATGCGGCCGGCGAGATAGCCACCGGCTGCAGAGGCTGTGACGCTCACCCAAAGCGCCCATAAGGCTCCGGCAATGGCCAGCGCGGTGATGCCAGTCGACCGCGAAGGTTCGAACGAGACGAGCGAGAGGCCGATCGCCGAGCCGAATGTCGTGAAAAGGGTGGTGATGGCCGCAGCAAGGGCTGCGCCACCGAAGATCGCGCTCCATTCAAGATAGGAGCCGGAGGGCGAGGCAGATTGGGTCGGAGCAACGACGACGACATCGGTTTCGCTTGCCATGGCACGCTCCTATCGCAGGCCAAAAAAGGAGAGGATCGCCATGACCACGACCACGAGGCCGACCAGATAGATGACGTCGTCCATAGCTGCTCTCCGGGTGTCGCGACTGGCGGGACTGCCGGGACAACTGCGGAGAGGTCAGTCAGTTCCTCTTTGAGGCGGAGAGAGTTGCGCAGCGTTCTCATTGGCTCATCTAATGCGCGCGATTGACACGCTGCATCTGGAATACCCCTTCGCCGGCAGCGGCATGCTGCAAAGCCTGCTGCTGGCTGAGGGGCATGTCACCGGGCGCCTGCATGCGCCACGCTAACGAAGCGCATGGGATAGAGGCACTCTACCGCCGCCCGACACCTCGAAGCCGGCGCCGGGGCACAAGATCGTCCCCGATTTGCTGCGCAAGCTGGCGGTGACTCCGCTCCATCAGGTCGGGGCGATGGATATCCCTACGCGCCGATGGCGCGGAGCTAGCTCTCTCGATGCGCGCCTTCAAGGTCGTCAGGCCAGCATGCGGACCTTTGGTTCGCGAGACCATTGCCGTGTGCGCGCCGGCAGAAGGAATGCATCGGCCGTCTTGCCTAGAGCAACGACGCCGTCGTCCGGTTCGACGCCAGCCTTGTCGAGAAGGGGCTTGGCTTCCGCGCTGTAGCCGATCGCCTTGAGGTGTCCAAAGGCGTCTTTGGCGAAATCGATCGCCGCTCCCTCCTTCATCAATGCGGAGCAGCCGGCATCGGAGAGGATAAGCGCGACAGCGTCGAAGAAGACAGAGGGCGAACCTGCGAGCTGGCCATCGGCTTTAAGCAGCTTGCCGTCCTTCAGGTTCACGCCCCCAATCTTCGGGGCGATAATCTTGACCGAACCGCCGTCGCCTTCGACGACGGCTTTGACTGCCGCCACCATGGCTCCGTCTGCCCCATCCGATACCAGGACTCCGACGGTCCGTCCCTTCAAGGTTTCGGGATACTTGCCCACGATGCGCAGGGCGGGCGATGGCTCCATATGGACCGGCGCGACCGCTGGCCTGGACGGTTGCGGTAATGGCATCGCAAGCCCGTCCGCCACGCGCTGTGCCAACGTCTTGTCGACGTTGAGGAGATTCGACATGACCCGGTCGCGCACATGTTCCAGGGAGACTTTAGAGAGCTCGAAAACGAGTGCGCTCGCCAGATGCGCCTGCTCAATCTCGCTCTGGGAGCGGTAGAACAATCGCGCATGGCTGAAATGATCAGCGAAGCTCTCTGCGCGCAGGCGAACCTTGTGCTTCTCGAGCGGAACGGCAGCGCTCCGAAACCCGCCGACCGGATCCTCGCGCGGACCGCCATCCTCTCCGGCTTCGCTGAGACTGTTGGGCTCATAATTGGCCCGGCCGACGAAGACCTGCGTCTGCATCTGCCCGTCGCGCTGCAGGTTCTGGAAGGGGCAGCCCTTCGCCCGATTGATCGGAATCTGGTGGAAGTTCACCGTCCCTAGGCGCGACAACTGGGTATCTTGGTACGAAAACAGCCGCCCTTGCAAAAGCGGATCTTCGGAGACGTCAATGCCGGGTGGCAGGTTGGTTGGCAGGAATGCGGCCTGCTCCGTCTCTGCGAAGAAATTGTCCGGATTGCGGTTCAGTACCATGCGGCCGATCACGCGGATCGGGACCAATTCCTCCGGGATCACCTTCGTCGCGTCCAATATATCGAATGGTAGTGCATCCGCCTCGTCCTGGCTAAGGAGCTGCACGCCGAACTCCCATTCCGGACAATCGCCCTTGGCGATGGCTTCGTAAAGATCTCGTCGATGATAGTCGGGATCGGCGCCGGCGATCTTGACAGCTTCGTCCCAACAGGTGGACTGAGCCCCCAGCTTGGGGCGCCAATGGAATTTCACGAAGGTTGGCTCACCCCGGTCATTCAGCAAGCGAAACGTGTTCACTCCGAAACCTTCGATCATCCGAAGCGATCGTGGTATGGCCCGGTCGGACATCGCCCACATGATCATATGGGTTGATTCAGGCATCAGGCCGACGAAATCCCAGAATGTGTCGTGCGCGCTCGCAGCCTGCGGATAGCCGCGATCGGCCTCCATCTTCACAGCATGGATCAGATCGGGGAACTTGATTGCGTCCTGGATGAAGAAGACGGGAATATTGTTACCGACGAGGTCCCAATTGCCTTCTTTGGTATAGAATTTTACAGCAAAGCCGCGGACATCGCGGGGCGTGTCGACTGATCCTGCCCCGCCGGCAACTGTTGAAAAGCGCGTGAACACATCGGTCTTGACGCCGACCTCAGTCAGGATCTTCGCTCGGGTGAATTCGCTGAGAGTCCGTCCCGGAACTCATGACGCTCGCGCGATGCGGCGGATAAGAACCATGGCGGCGGCTGCGTAGAGGAAGGCCGTCGCGGAGGCGATGGT
>NZ_JBHSLW010000003.1:0-43563 GCF_042657265.1 Allobosea eneae | reverse complement strand
CGCATCGTCGACGGCCATCCGCAGAGCCAGATCGACGATCTGCTGCCATGGGCCTATGCGCCTCAGCCGCTCAAGGCCGTGGCCTGAGAACACCGCTTACCGCTATCCTTGCGGCCGTGTCTCTACGGAAGAGGAAGAGCGGAGACTCAGGAGGACGCGTACGACGGCGCCTGATGCCTTGAGGGCGATAAGGCTCGGTTTGTCACCAGGATCTGCTACCGATCACGGCCGAAAATAATCCTAGTCATACCAATCACCCCTAGCGCTGCTCCCAATGGACCCACAATCGTGACCCACGGGTGGCTGGGAAATACGCGATAAAGCACGATACCGACGACCGTAGCCGCAAACGCCGTTACCGCCAGCAATCCGATAACGAAAAACGCTCTTTGTAAGCTAGGCATCGGACATTCCCGAACATGATATCACGAACCGCGACGAAGCCTTGATGCGTTCAGTTCCGACTTCGCCTGCTTTTACGTAGTGCAGGGAACTGCTCAAGTGCTCTTGGCAAAATAAGCGCGCGCCGCCGCCACCGGCTCGGCGCAACCGGGTGCGGCGTCGATGAGGATTTTGTCGGGACTTGTCGCGCCGGTCCAGAGGCCGAATGTGCTCGAGACGAGCCAGACTGGATCGCCCGTCGCGCGCCGGACGATCACGGGCGCGGCGGTTTTCGCGCAGGCTGTGACCTGCGTGACGACCGCCTCCGGCACGCCGGCCGCGGTCAGGGTCTTGGTGATCCCCGCCTGTAGCGGGGCGATCAGGAAAAACGAGACGAGAGCGGAGATGATGGCGTCCATAATGGATGCCTCCTGCTTGCTGAAAGATCAGGCCTTTGGGAGCAGTTGCGCAATAGGGCCATATCGCGCTTGCCGACGGGACCTGCCGCATCGATGGGACTTGCGCATCAAATGCGCAGTTTGGCCTCCTTGGCCCGCAGCGCCGCGTCCTCGACCTGGATCGTCGTGTGGTCGAGTTTGAATTCGTCGCGCATGGCCGTGTTGGCGGCTTCAAGGATCGTGCGGGCCTGGCTCATGTCCGAGACCGTGAGATGGCAGCTCATCGCATCGAGGCCCGAGGTCACCGTCCAGACATGAAGATCACGCACCGCATCGACGCCGGGGATCGCGGCGAGTCGACCCTCGAGCAGGCCGACGTCGATCTCGGGCGGAGTGCCCTCCATCAGGATATGGATGGCCTGCTTCAGCAGGATCCAGGTGCGCGGTACGATGAACAGGCCGATGCCGGCGCCGATGATCGGATCGACCAGCGTCCAGCCGGTCAGCAGCACAACGATCGCCGCGACGATGACCCCGAGCGAACCCAGCATGTCGCTCAGCACCTCGAAATAGGCGCCCTTGATGTTGATGCTCTCCGACGAGCCACCTGAAAGCAGCTTCATGCTGATGAGGTTGACGATCAGGCCGATCACGGCGACCACCAGCATCGGCCCACCGATGATTTCCGGCGGGTTCTGGAAGCGCTTATAGGCCTCGTACAGGATGTAGACGGTCAACAGCAGCAGCACGACAGCGTTGGTCAGCGCCGAGAGCACCTCGGCGCGGACATAGCCGTAGGTCGCCTGCGGCGTCGCCGGCCGCTCGGAGAAGCGAATCGCGATGAGCGCCAAAGCGAGGCCGCCGGCGTCGGTGAGCATATGGGCAGCGTCGGCGAGAAGCGCGAGGCTACCGGTCCAGAGCCCGCCGACGACCTCGGCCACCATGAAGCTGGTCGTCAGCGCCAGAGCCCAGGCGAGCCGGCTCTTGTGCTTCCCTGCCGCCGTACCCGATGGCGCCGCGCCGGCATGCGAGTGTCCCGAACCCATCGTCTCTCCTCATCGAACCGAATTTCGACCTTGGTCTACATGATACAGGCATAAGGCGTGAGTTTAAGATACGGCCGATATCACCGTCGGAGCATTCGATGACGACCTTATGTAGGCGCTCTATATCCCTCTCATGATAGGGGTGCTGAGCATTCTGGGCAGGTTCGCATCGGGCACCGCTGGGCAATAATCCTGATCACGGGAGAGTTCGAGGTCTGCGATCGAGCAGGGGCCAGGGTTCCAAACCAAGAAGCGACTTGTCGGTGGACATGAACGGCTGGTGCCGGGTGGGTTGGCAAGCCTCGCCCTTGTTCAGTCAGGCCTGGCACCCCGACGCTACGAGCCGAGCCCGTGAACGTGAACAGCGTACGCTCGATGTGCCCTACCTCGCCGCGTCCGATCAGCCGGCTTTGTCACACAATCAACAAGTCTAAGCGTTTGCAGACCTTTGACAGAATGACGGGATTAGTGACAGGATTCGGATCGGGCGGAGCTGCCGTGCGGGCGCTCGGATAATCGGCCGTTTGCGTGACGGCGTCGTAAGGGGGAAACTCGTGCTGATCGGCTACATGCGCGTGAGCAAGACGGACGGGAGCCAGGTCGTCGATCTGCAATCCGACGCGCTCGTGGCCGCCGGCGTCGCCGTCGATCAGCTCTACACCGATCGCGCGTCCGGAAAGCGGGACGACCGGCCGGGACTGGAGGCCTGCCTAAGAGCGCTGCGCGATGGCGACACGCTGATGGTCTGGAAGCTGGACCGGCTAGGCCGCAACCTCAAGCACCTCGTCGATGTCGTTCAGGCTCTCAACGGACGCGGCGTCGGCCTGAAGGTGCTCACCGGCCAGGGCGCCGCAATCGACACCACCACGGCGAACGGTCGGCTGATGTTCAACGTCTTCGCTGCGCTGGCGGAGTTCGAGCGCGAGCTGATCGTCGAGCGCACCAACGCCGGTCTCGCTGCCGCGCGAGCCCGCGGGCGCAACGGCGGCCGACCCTTCAAGATGACGTCGGCGAAACTGCGGCTGGCGCAGGCGGCGATGGGCAAACCCGAGACGAAGATCGCTGATCTCTGTGCCGAACTCGGCGTCACCCGCCAGACGCTCTATCGCCATGTCGCGCCCACAGGCGACCTCCGGCCGGACGGCGAAAAGCTACTCGGCCGCAAGCCCAAACCGCCACGTTCCCGATCCATCCCCGAAAACGCGGTTTAGCGAACAAACCTCAAGGCAAGCCCCCGCCAGACCGCATTTTCCAAGCCCATTCCTGACGGTCAAAGAGCCCGGTTGTTGGATCGAAGCCGCTGGATCGCCTCAGCGAAAGAGAGGCGTGCTTGCGTTCAAATCATTGCGGATCGCCGTCGCTGCGACGGCTGCATGACCCATGGCGTAGCTGATCTGATCCAGTCCCTGGACGACGTCGCCCGCCGCGTAAAGGCCCGGCACGTCGGTTCGTTGCCTGTCATCGACGATCACACATCCCTGATCCGACAGTGTCGCGCCCAACGCGACTGCAAGAGTGCCTCGAACATCGCTGCCAAGCGCCGGATAGATCGCGTCGAAGACATGATTGCCGTCGGGCAATGCGACCGCGATCGCGTCATCACGCAGTTCGAAAGCCAGGCAGGGACCATCGAGCACCTTGATGGCGGCCTTATCGACGCGCGACCGCTGGCACGCATCGAGTTCGTGCACGCTATCAGGCGAAATCAAGGTTACATCCGACGTGAAGCTGCGCAAGAATTCCGCCTCGCCCAATCCGCCGATGGCGTCTCCGATGACGCCGACACGGGCGTCGGTCACCTCAAAGCCGTCGCAAATGGGGCAGTATCTCAGCAGACCGCGCGCCAGCGCCTGGGTATGCATATCATCCGGCATGCCCGCGGGGCGACGGTTGACCACGCCGGTCGCCAGCAGGACCGTCCGGGCCCGCAGGATTGCGGCGCCAGCCTTGGCGAGGAAATGGCCGCTTTCTTTCGTCAACGACATCACTTCGGCTGACAGATGGCGAGCACCGTAGCGCTTTGCTTGAGCCGACATGCGAACCAGGAGCTCAGATCCGGCAATCCCGTCTGGAAAACCGGCATGGTTATGGCTGACCGGAATCCAGCTGGCCCGGCTCTGTCCGCCGTCCACGACTACAACGGACAGATGATATCTTGCCAGATAGATCGCAGCCGTCAGTCCGGCGGGACCGCCGCCTATCACAAGGCAATCCAGCGGCTCCCCTACGCTGGCGACGTCCCTCTCCGCTGCGACTGCCAGCCCGTAGCTGGCCTCAAGGTTCGACATCATTCGAAGCTCCGGTCATGCTCGACGCTCGCGCAGACGCTGCCATTCACCGTCGCATTCAAAGCGGATGAAATTCGGACCGTTGCGATCCAGCCAAGAGGATCTCTGTGAAAATTGCCAGATTGCACGAAATCTAATAGATTGTTTTGCGGTTCTTGTTGGTGAAAAGAAAAAGATGTCATCGACCGGCTTAGTTCGTCTTTCGCACCTGATCGCGATGCGGCGTGATCTCGACAGATTGGCAAATAACGTTGCCAATATATCGACGCCAGGTTTCAAGGGTCAGCGCGCCTCTTTCAAGGAACATTTGAAAGAGGCGACCCAATCGGGCAATGAACCGAATGCGAACAAGTATGTCTCGCTCGTCGATAACGGCGTCTCCAGGATAAATTTGTCGCAGGGGCAAATCGAATTCACGGGCAATCCGCTCGATGTCGCCATCAAAGGCAACGGTTGGTTCGTCGTAAACACACCCAACGGTAACCGTTATACGCGCGACGGCTCGTTTAAGCTGAACAGCTCCGGGCAACTTGTCACAGCCTCCGGAAATCCGGTCGTCACCTCGAGTGGTCCTTTGACCTTTTCCGCTACCGAGCGAAATATAACGATCAGCGACGACGGGACGATTTCCACAAGCCAGGGTACGCGCGGCAAGGTCTCCGTGGTTGATTTTCCCAACCCCGCCGATCTGCTCGCCGCAGGCAACAACCTTTTCTCCTCAAGCACGAATCCATCCCCAATTGCACCTCGCATGGCCTCCGGCGCGATCGAAAAATCCAACGTCGTCGGCGCCACCGAAATGGTTGATCTCGTCAAGTTGACCAGAACGTATGAGATGGTCGCCAACATGATGAAAAAAGACGACGACTCGGTCGAGATGCAAAGGCTTTCCGACACGCTTTGAGGCTGACAGCGCCAAACACGATTTAGAGCCTCTTGGTGCCATGAATTGTTATGTCGAAAATCATTTAATTAAACGGGGAAGGCGCAAAAGTCCTCGGTTCGGACGGCACAAACCAGCCACATACCCGACCGACCCTGCTACCCAAACCGCCGATCTCGAAGCTCACCCCCGTCAAACAGGGGCGTATTTCATCACCCTGCTAAACACGGCTTCGAGCGGCGCCGAAAGCACCATGGACAAACGCAAGACGAAGATTATATCTCCGGTAGGATCGCTGGAGAACGCCGATGACGACGCGTCGAAACCTCCTTTCGCTCGGATTGACCGGCGCAGCGCTGACGCTCTCGCCGGCCCTCGTCACAGCCGCCCTCGCCCAGGCACGCGCCATCGGGTCGATCCGGGTCGACACCTCGCGCATCGCGAGGCAGGGCTGGGGTGAGAACGCCGAACGCATCCGCATCGCGATGGAACGCCAGCTCGCAGAGACGCTTGGCCCGCTCTATCAGCGCGGCAAGGGCGCGACGTTGCATGTCCTCGTCAAGGGTGTCTGGCTTTCGAGCTTCGCCGGCGGCAGCGGCAGGTCGACGGGCGGTGGTGGCAGCAACGACAATTTCGATAGCGAGATAACGGTATTCGGCTCGCATGGCGAGGTACTACAGACCTTTCCGATCCTCTCAGTGGTCGATTCCGGCTCCGGCGGAGCCTGGTACCGGCCCGACGTAGACCAGCGCCGCGTCGCCGCGCTGATCGAGAACAACTCGCTCTGGATCAAGCGCTATCTGGGCGGGTGAGGCGCGGCCTCACTCGAACGGCACGATCGGCTCGTCATTGACCCGGTCGAGCGCCAGCGCCGTGCGGACATTGAGGACATTGGGCAGTTCGCCGACGAAATCCTTGAACGCCTTTACGAGAGCACCACGATGCCGGCTTTGGCCGGGATTGTCAGGCGGCCACAGCTGACGGGCGGACGATGTGATCAGCTGATCGGCGATGCTTTTTGGCGTGATGTAGCGGGCGCGCTGGAAGGCCCATTCATCATACTATTCGAGCAGAATCAGGCCGACGAGCCTTGTGATTGCAGCGTTGTTGGGAACGATGCCGACGACCTCGGTTCTGCGCTTGATCTCACCGTTGGGACGCTCCCGCGGGTTCGTGCTGTGCATTTTGGCGGGATGCTGCGTCGGGAAGGTCGTGTAATGCGAAGACGTCGGTTTCGGCAGTGTCCATCAGCGCGGCGAGCTTGGGGACCGTCGGCCTGAGCTGGTCGGCGACCCTACGCCATTGCTGGCTGCGGCGGCCGCATCATCCTAAGCAAACGCCGTGGCGATATCCATGCCGAGCACCTCGCGCCTTCCATCGCTGTTGACGCCGACGGGGACGATCTCTGCGGCGAACCTGCCCGCTTTGCACAGCATTCCGGAGTCCAGCGCAGGCATGACGCATGCGACTTCTCATTTGGCGTCGAGTAGGTCCTTGACCGAGAGCAGCACGAGCTCGTTGTCGTCGGCCTTCTTCGGGTCGCGCGAGGAGGAGAAGGGCAGGTTGTTGTCGTTGCCGACGACGATGATGCCGTTGGCGCGGTCCACGACGTCGACGTTCTCGATGGTGAAGAAGGGGAAGGGCAGCACGCCGTCGATCGCGCCCTGCACGGCCTTCTTGTCGGGATCGGCGATCTTCATCAGGTCGATGAAGCCGACCTTACGCACGGCCTTGCCGACATTGGCGTCGGTCATCTCGATCTTCACAATCCGCTTGAACTTGGCGAGGTCGTGGAAGCAGTCCGGGCCGCGCTGTCCGGTGGCGCAGGCCTTGTCGGCGGTGCCTTCGCTATTGTCGCGCTCGATGATCAGCGCGGTGGTGGCGTCGATCATGTTGAAGTCGCCGATGGCCAGCCCTTTCTGCTCCAGCGGGAAGAACCAAGAGCGACCGGTCCACTTTTCGGCGGCGACGTCAAACTCGAGGATGCGCAGGACTTCCTTGCCATCGACCTCCTCATTGCCCTTGGTTTCCGCGTTCCAGAGCGGGCCTTCGAGCAGCGGATAGAGGAAGCGCCCGTCCGGCGACTGCGCCATGCCCTCATAGCCCTTGGAGCGGCGGACGTTGAACTCGACCGGCAGGTTGGGGGCGCCCGGCGTGGTCACCGCGAAATGGTCGGGCGAGCGGGCGGGCTTGCCGTCGACCATCGTTTCGAACACGGCCTCTACCTTGCCGCTGGCGTCGACGCGGATCAGATAGGGCCCGAATTCCTCGCCGATCCAGAACTTGCCGCCGATCGGCTGGATCGACTCGGGATCGAAATCCGAGCCGGTGAGGTAGCGCTTCTCGGTGCCTTCATTGGCGATGCGGAACGGCACCTTCTTGTCGGGATCGTGCAGGAAGGTGGTGGCCGTCCGCTCGATCTTGCCACCCGCGAAGTCGGCCTTGATGCGGTGGAAGAACAGCATCGCATCGGGAGAATTGGCCTTGGAGCCGAAGCCATTGTCGGTCAGCACCAGGAACTCGCCGTTGCCGAGCGAGCGGATGCCGGAGAAACCCTGCACCGGCTGCCCCGCGAACGGCGTGGACAAGCCCGTCGGGCGGCCGCCGGATGTGCCCATCACCGTGCCGACCGTCTCGACGCGCTTGCCCGGCGTGGTGAACTTGCCCGAGACCTTGAGGTCGGCGGGCGCGTCGGCGGGGGCGGCGACCATGGTGTTGGCCGGCAGCAGCGCATGGCCGAGAAGCTTGGCCGGAAACTCCTTCTGCGCGTCCTGCGCGCCGGCAAGCATGGTCGAGGAGAGCAGCAGGGCCGCGGTCAGGGAAAGGCGCATGGAACGCTCCAGGTTTTGGGGGCAGACCGGAGCGTTTGGCGGTCCTGCATCTCACTGCGACGACGAAGCGGTGACGGTTGAGTGACATCGCCAGCCTGTCATTCCTGAACCGCTGCTTCGCAGCGCCCCTAATCCAGCGCGAGAACGCGTAGGGGATGCGCTTTCTCAGCCGATCTCAAGACAGTGTCGTTCTCGAGGCCCCCGAGACGGCGCTCAGCAAGCCATCAAGAACGCTTCACCTCAGTAAAACGAACGAGCCTTAAGGCACCTCACTGCAGGAAGCTCGTGGCGAGAGGTTATGCGCGTTGTCGGCGCGCCTGGCCCAGATCCGATAAGTGTCCCCAAACGTGTTCGGGTAATGGTTCTCAAAGTCATGCCAAGCTGCAGGTGAACGAATATCTGCTTTATCAGCGTGGTCGGCTTCAAATCGCGCGCGGTCGAGCGGGTTGGCAAGTTCAAGTCCCAGAAACTCCAATCCACAGCTTTGGAGCATGCTGCCAATCTCAATAAGGGTAAAGCGGTGTTCCTCAACGTGAAAGATCATGTCGCGGCATTCTGACAAGGTCCAAAAATCCGAAGCCGGGCTGATCAGCATGCCCAATTCCGGGCGCGCCGCTTGTATTATAATCGCTCGGCGCCCCGCCCGCACGCCCGCCGGTTCCGCCGGCAATCCTTGCTCTGCAACGAAGTGCCGGCCTGCAACGACACTGGACCGCGCCAGTTCGCTATAGAGACCTAGGAACATCAGCCCGTTTGGTGCGAGAAGGCTAGCAAGAATGCGCAATCCAGTCTCAGGATCGCGCATATGATGCAGCACGCCGAAGCACTCGATGAGATCGAAGCGTTCGTCGAGATCAAAGAGGTCAAGAATATCGGCATGGAGGTGCCGCACCGAATCAATGCCAAGATCTGCGAGCTTGCGCATGCCATAGGCCAAGCTGCTTCGGCTAATATCCACGGCAAGCACGGAGGCGTTTGCGTAGGTTTGGATGACCTTCATGGTCTGAACGCCCGTCCCGCAGCCAGCGATCAGGATTTGAGGCCTATCGGTCCTAGGAAGTTCATTGGGTTGAACGTGTGGCAGAGCCGACGAAATCACATCTTGCAGCGGCCGCGGTGCGCCTATTTGACACCGGGTCCATCGCGGATAGGGACTTTCCTCATACTGGGCCTGCACCGCGAGCGAGACGGTATCGCGAATGGGCTTGAGAGATGCCACGCTCGCGGCAAATTCATGCTCTCTTGCCGGCTCCGCAATCTGCTCGCAGACGAGAGCCTGCAATGGCTCCGGGGCCCCGTCGAAGTTGAGGAGACCTGCGTGAGTTCGGTGGAGCCCCATATAGCAGGCCAGAACGGCAACCCGCTGCCAACCGACTTCACCGCCGACAAATCCCCTTGGCTCACAGCAAGCGCGAAGGGCCGCCAACGCGGTTTCCTCGTGCGGATCGGTCCAATAAACGTATTCGTTTAAAAAGCATTGTCTGGCCAACGCGCAGATGAAGTCCAATTTTTTGCCGCATGCCTCTTTGGTACCCTCTGATTCGGCCATGAGCAGGTCACGACGGATGCGTGTCAAGACCAGTTCCAGACCGACATCGGGTATTGGCGTAGCCGTTAAGAGCGCAAGGAAGAGCGCATCGCACCGAAGGGCTTCGATAACCGTCGCGCTTTGTGCGATGATGTCATCGGCAGCTTGAGGATTTGCAAGCAAGCGAGCACACAGGGCTTCAACCCGAAGGTCGTGCTTCAGCGCGACGACGCCTGCGGTGGCGACGAGGCGCGGATCAATGTCCTCGCGCTTGAGAAGCTCGATTAGCACGGTCCGGAAGCGTTCACCTTCTGGCACAGCGTTTACATTGAGCAGGCTGATGGCAAGCAGGTGCCAGAATCTGGCCTCACCTGGTGCACAGGCGATCGCGTCAGTCAGCGCGGCAAGACCTTTTGGCACCTCTCCGGCGTCAATCCAAGCCTTACCAAGATTGGCGCAAAGACCTGCCCTAGCGTCCGACATGTGTGCGGGGGTAGATTGGAGCGCCGACCCAAAACAAGCGGCCGCTGCATAAAACTCGCCGCAATGGAGAAGGAGAAGTCCCAAGCCGTTCAAGCAATGTGGAAGGTTCGGGTTGAGCGCCAAGGCCGTTCGGTAAGCGTGTGCGGCTTCTGACGAATGCCCGAGCGCCCGCAGCATTTCACCCATCTGACCGTGCGCCTCGGCAAAATCGGGGCGTAGACGGGCGGCCTTTCTAAAATGACGCAGGGCCGTCTCCAGCGCACCCGCACGCCGATGAGCCTCGCCGAGGTTGAAATGAAGGAGAGGCTCCTTGGATTGTGTCGAGCGGACCCGCTCGAAGAAACCGATTGCTTCATTCGGCTTATTTCGGCTTAGGGCAACGCAACCGAGTACGTTGAGTGCACTGGGCTCCTGAGGACGCATCGCAAGCGCGGACAATGCCTCAATCTCTGCCTCATCGCACCTGCCGGCATTCAAAGCTTGGATTGCCCGTCGAACTGCCGCTATTGCTGGAGACGCTGCTGAAGACGAGATAGCGGTCATTGCACGGCTTCCCATTTGCTTCGATAACCAATGCAGCGCGACAGTTGCGGCATAACTCGTGTGCATCAAGCCTTATCTACCAGGATAAAACGCCACAGCCGTGCTTGCCAAGTCGGATACAATCCGCACCCCGCCTCTACCAGTGCGCTTATAGAATTCAGACAAGCATTGACGGATAGCACATCTTTCAGGCGATGTTCATCAACATTTTGTACCCTATTACCGCGTAAGGAGTATGAAAAATGATTCCTAGTCTAAAATGGCTCATCGTGACCGTCGGGATTTTGGGTGCCGGAGCGCTTATCGCCGGACCAGGCTGCGGCTTTCCATCATGGTGCTCCCCATACCGAACATCATGGTGAACGTCCCATTTTCGATCGGGATAGGCATCATCAGGAACGGAGCTATGAAGACCAAGGAGGGCACCGGAGCCCTCATCATCGTGGCTGCCGAGAAGTCGAGTATCAGGATCGCCACGGTAGATTTGGCGTTAGAACAGTCTGCGATTGATGGCCTACCTTTCAACTGGGTCAGCACTTTTACGACGGCGCCGAGCGTCGGGGTGTAGCCGGCAACGCCTCGACGGCCTGACGTAAGGTCGCGACCTCAGCTTGCAGCGCGGCAAACGCCCGCGCCGCATCATCCTCCCCGGGCTGCATCCGACCGTCACCCATCACGCTCACCGCTCCATGCCCTTGTCGCGCTCGCGAACGTGCTTCTCGGCCTCAAGCTCGCGCGCCGCCTTACCTTGACCTGTCATGCCAGCGCCAGCCTCCAAGCCCCGCGCGGCAGCCTCCCGCTGCACCTGCCGCTGCCGCTCGCGATCCATGCCTGCAACGAGCTGCGCGGCGCGCGCCGGCCCGGTCAGCTCGGCCATGGCGCGCTGGCTCAAGCTCTCATGTTTGAGAACCAACGCCATCTCCTGCGTCGACCCCGGCCGAGCCCTGTCCATGGCAGCCCCGGCGCTCCGCAGCGCCAGTTTCTGATGCTCGAGCACCGGCAGATCGGCGGCGCGCATGCGGGCGGCATCTTGATACGCGCGGGCATAGCCCTCGACGGCCGCCAGAAGCTGCACGCGCGCCGCGGCAGAGCCCGACGATGGGGCGCCTATGCTCGAACCACCCGACCGCTCCGGCGCCGCGCTAGCCCGCTCCTGCGACTCGCCACGACCCGCCCCGAGTTTGAGCCCGGCAAACATGCTGCGCTTGGCTGCCGGCGTCTCCGCGCCAGTATCAGCGCGATCAGCACCTTCCCCGCCGGCGACACGCCCCTGCGCCTCGCCGCGATCACCACGCCGATCGGCAGCCGGCACGTTCGCACCGGATTCCCGCGCAAGATCCCCGCGCGGTTTTTCGCCGCCCGGCCGCTGACGCCCCTGCCCGCCGCCGCCGCGCTCGACCTCGATCTCGCTTTTCACCCCGAACCGCTCGGCGATCCCCCGCCGCTCGGCAAACCCCTGCGCGTAATCGAGCGTGGTCTCCTTCGATCCGTCGCGGCCGAGCCGAGTCGTCAACGACTCCATCCCGCCCTTGAACTCGTCCCGGCCGGCATAGAGCGTCGCCTGATCGCGATGACGCGTCATCGAGACATAAGCCAGGTGCCGGTCCATCGTCCCCGACGCCATGACGAAGGCGCGATCGACGGTCGCTCCTTGCGTCTTGTGGATCGTGGTTGCGTAGCCATGGTCGAACGCGGCATAGTGACCCGTCGAGAGCGACACCGTGCGATGTTCTCCCCTGTCGCGCGCGGGTCCGTCGAGCCGGACCGTGATGACGTCCGGCTCGACGGACTGAACCGCCCCCAGCATCCCGTTCTTGACGCCAAGCTCGCGATTGTTCTCCAGGAACACGATGCGATCGCCGGGCGCGAAGGACCGCTTCCCGTCATTCGTCTCGAACACCTGCTCGCGCCCAAGCCGACCCTGATCCCCCTCCCCGCGCGCCAGCTCGCCGGCGTCCTGCCGCGCCGCACGGATGTCGGCATTCAGCGCCCGCACATCGACCCGCCGATGCGCCATCGCGACGCGGGAGCCCTCGGGCCGCTCGGCAACATCCGCCATGTAGTCGGCGACGATCGCCGCCCGCGCCGCGTCTCGCGTCTCGCTGAACCGGACGCCGCCACGCTCCGCATAAGCGGAAAGACCTTCGCCCGTCCTGTGTCGGGCAAGGTCGCCGGACGCCTCGCGCTGCCAGTCCTCGCGCTGCCGGCGGATGTCCTGCAGCTCGGCGAACCCGACCCGCTCCGCGATCGCGCGGAACGGCGCCCCGGCCCCGATCGCCTGCAACTGCTCCTGGTCCCCGACCATGACCAGTTTTGCACCCGTGCGCTCCGCCTCATCCACAAAACGCGCAAGCTGACGCGATCCGACCATGCCGGCCTCGTCGATCACCATGATGTCCTTGGGCCCAAGCTCGCCGCGCCCGGCTTTCCAGCCATGCTCCCACGACGCCAGCGTCCGCGACGATATCCCGGACGCCTCCTCCAGCCCCTCGGCTGCCTTGCCCGATAAGGCCGCGCCATGAACCGCATAACCCTGCCGCTCCCACGCATCCCGCGTGGCGGCCAGCATCGTGCTCTTGCCCGCGCCGGCCAGCCCGACGACGACCGCGATCTGCTCCCCGCCGGTGACATGCTCGACCGCCCGCCGCTGCTCGTCGCTCAGACCCGCCGAATCGATCGCAACATCCCGATCGGATTCCGACATGACGCCGCGCGCAACCTGGCCGGTCGCGTCTGCCGCCACCCCACGCCGGATCGCATCATCCTGCACGGCCAAAGCCGCATCGACATTCGCCCCGTCGACCCCATGCGAACGCGCCTCGCTCATCCGCAACGCCCCGTCCGCCATGCCGCGCTCAAGCGCGACCATCTCCTTCGTCGAGTATTTCGCCAGCGTGATCTCGCCGTTCTGATCGACGCGCTCCGCCTGAAGCTCGACCAGGGCGTCTGACGCCATCACCTTGGCGAACGCCGCCTGGAACGCCTCAGGCTGATCGATCGAGCGATGCAGCGCCCTCGCGACATCATGCCGATCGAACACGCTCTTCTCACCCGTGATCAGCGTCAGAACCTGCTCGGGCTTTTCCGCGATCAGATCGGCGTTGCGCCGCGCGGCATCCCCGTCGAGCCGGGTCCGCGACACCTCGACCCCACGCCGCTCCATCTGGGTGGCGAACACCCCCATATGCTCGGTCGGCTCGATCTCCAGCCCGCGTTCCTGATGCGAGCGGTGATCAATCCGCACGTCGAGCGCAGCACCGGCAAGCCGCTCATTGGCGACCTGCTCCCAGGACTGACGGATCTCCCGCATCTGCATCGAGGAGGTCGGCAGCCCCTGCGACAAGAGCCACTTGTTCTCCCGCTCGATCGAGGTCTTGTCCAAGAACCCCTCCGACCCGACAGCCCGCACCGTCATCAAGAGATGGGCATGATGGTTGCGCACATCGGTCTCGCCATGCGGAGAGTGGATCGCCACATCAACCGCCGTCCCGTAGCGATCGGCCAACCCCTGCGCAAAGCTCCGCGTGGCCTCCAGCCGCTCTTCCGCAGAAAGCTCATGCGGCAAGGCGATCTCGAACTCCCGCGCCACACGGGCGTCTTTCCGGGCCTCGGCCGCTTCGGCCGCATTCCACAATGTCGCCCGATCTTTCGCCCATTCAGCGTCCGACCCGCGCGGCAGCACGATCTCGGAATGCTCCACCCCGCCGCGCCGGGTAAAATCATGTGTGACGCCATCGCGCTCGTTGGTCAGTCGTTCGCCGGCGCGGTACGCCGCAGCCGCAACCGCGCTGCGGCCCACGCCGCGGCTGATCGGCTTCATGCTGAGATGGTAGATCGCCAATTCGTGGATCCCAGTTCCGCGATCACCGTAACAGGCGTGGAGTTGTGCAACAACTCGTAAGTGCGCACTTGAAGCATCATCCGCTACGCTTCTGACGCTTCTCGTGGTCCGCCTGCGGCACGCTTTGTGCTAGAGCGATCGGCGACGGGATTTGCATGTCGCGTGGTGTTGGTTTGGCTCGAACCGTTCCAATCTTTGCGCGCGGGGTTGGCTCGCCGCATTGTCGCCGTTAGAAACGGGCGCTCACTCTGACGGAGACGCCCGATGGCGAGACGATCGATCGAGGAGCGGCTGGCCCAGCTCGACGCCCAGCGCAAAACCCTGCAGGCGAGACTTGGCCGCCAGGAGCGCGCCAACGACACACGACGGAAAGTGCTGCTCGGGGCGCTGGTCCTGCAGCGGCTCGAGACCAGCAAGGACGCGGAGTTCGTCGATCGGCTGCGGGCCTGGCTTAAGCGCGAGCTGCCGGGGTTTCTGACCCGCGACGGTGACCGGACGCTCTTCCCAGACCTGATCGAGCTGTCGGCGACCGAGAAGGCTGCGGCTCAGGCCTCTGCCGAGCCGGCCGCTACTGGTGAGCGTGCCTGATGCTGGCAAAAGTCGCTTTCGTGAACATGCTGCGAGCGGCCTGGCGCGATCCATTATGGGCGCTGGGCTGCGCTGTGTTTGGACCCCTCGGCGCGATCCACTATGTCGCAAAAGTCGGAGCCATCGCCGGCATCGTCACCCTCGTCCTGCTCTTCACTGTGCATCTCGCCATGGACGCGATCGGTATGGCCCGGACCTGGCTCCATCTCGCCGGCAATCTGCTCGCCGGCCTGCTCGGCTGATGACGCTGGCGCGCTTCGCGGTGAAGCCGATGATCGAGCATTTCGGGATGGTCGATGACGACGCTACCCATGGCTCGGCCCGCCTCGCCAATGACAACGAAGTCTCGTCGCTGACGCGCGGCAAAGCCGGCCTGCTGATCGGCCGCGACCCGATCACCAAAAAGTTGATGCGCTATGACGGGCCGGCCCATCTCCTGACAATGGCGCCGACCCGCACCGGCAAGGGCGTCGGCACCATCATCCCCAACCTCCTCACCGCCGATCGCTCGGTCGTCTGCATCGACCCCAAGGGCGAGAACGCAATGGTCACTGCGCGCGCCCGGGACCGCTTCGGCAAGGTTCATGTGCTGGATCCCTTCGGCGTTACCGGCATCCCCTCATCCGCCTTCAACCCGCTGCATCATCTCGATCCCGACGACATCGATGTGGCCGAGGAAGCCGCCACGCTCGCCGACGCGCTCGTGTTCGACGCGCCAGGCGAAGCCGGCGAGGCGCATTGGAACGACGAAGCGAAAGCCCTGATCGGCGGTATCATCCTGTCGATCGCCGCTGACGAACCACGCGAGCGACGCAACCTCGCGATACTGCGAGAATGCCTCACCCTCGCGCCCGAAGCCTTCACCGCCCTGCTGAAGCGCATGCAGGCGTCGACTGCGGCCGGCGGGCTGATCGCCCGCGCCGCAAACCGCCATCTCGGAAAATCCGATCGCGAGGCTGCCGGCGTCCTCTCGGCCGCGCAGCGCCATACGCATTTTCTGGATTCGCCGCGCATGACGGCCGTGCTGGAGCGGAGCGAGTTTTCTTTCGCCGATCTCAAACGCCGCACCGCGACCGTGTTCCTGGTCCTGCCGCCCGATCGACTCGCGACCTATTCGCGCTGGCTGCGGCTGATGGTCACCCGCAGCCTCTCCGACATGGCGCGTGCGCCCTCCCCTGCCCCGGCAGGATCACAGGCCGCACAAGGCACGCCGGCGGAGCCCGTGCTCTATTTGCTCGATGAGTTTGCGGCGCTCGGCAATCTCGCACCCGTCGAGCGCGCCATGGGCCTCATGGCAGGCTACGGCGTCCAGCTCTGGCCCATCCTCCAGGACGTCCATCAGCTCCGCGCCACCTATGGCCGCCGCGCCGGCACCTTCCTGTCGAACGCCGGCGTCCTGCAGGTCTTTGGCGTCAACGACCATGACAGCGCCCGCCTCGTCTCCGACCTCACCGGCCAGGAGACCGTCGTCTTCCAGACCATGAGCCGCGCGCTTGATTCCGAAAAGTCCGGGATCTCCTATGGCGAGCAGCACGTCGCCCGCCCGCTCATGACACCCGATGAAGTGCGCAACATGCACCCCACCGCGCAGATGCTCTTCATCGCAAACCAGCGCCCCATCATCGCCGGCAAACTGCGCTACTTCGCCGATCGGGAGTTCGAAGGTCTGTTCGACCGTGGGTAACGCGCGATTCTGCGGGCGCTGGAGCGCGTGAAGCAGGTGGACCGGCGCCATGCGCCGGAAAGCTCCTGCATGCGGCCCTCTGGCTCTCTACGGCGCTATGACAAAGCGCGTTCGCCTCCGCGCCAGCGCGGCAAAAGCCGCGAATGTTCTTATCGTCATGATCTGGAACGGGTCGTTCCATCTTAACCAAAGAAACCCAGTATTGTCTTTGTCCGTCAAATGATCGCTAGCTGACCCTCAAAGCTGCGGCCCTGCACTCAGCGCTCCTGGTTCCACGGGTTAACGACGGTTAGCCCCATCGGCGCAAAGTCCGCCATGTTGCGCGTCACCAGGGTCATGCCATGTACGATCGCGCTGGCGCCGATGAAGGCGTCGCGCTCGGGGCGCGGGTCGGGCGCGTGAAGACGCGCGCAGGCGAGCGCCACGGCCCGGTCGATCAGAACGGTTCTTTCCGCGAATTCAGGCAGGACATAACCGTCCATCCAGGTGCGCAGCCGCGCGCCCTGCGCGACATCGCGGCGCTCGATCAACAGGATCCCGAGTTCAAGCTCCATCAGCGTGACAGCCGACACATAGAAGGTCGCGGCATCCACCGCCGACAACCAAGCCACTACGCGATCATCTGCCTTGCCGTCTCCTGCCTTGCGCAATTCGGAAATGACGTTGGTATCGAGCAGAAACATCAGGAGAACTCGGCCGGCCGCGGCAGATTCCGCATCGCCGGTGTCTCCAGCTCGATCTCCGCCAGGCCCGGCATGGCCAGCGCCTCGACGATGCTGCGCCGCGCGCCTGCCAGCCGCTGATAGGCCTCGTAGCTCAGCAGCACCTGGGTCGGACGGCCCCGGTTCGTGATGACGACCGGACCAGTCCGCGCCGCCTTCTGCGCCTCGCTCGCGTTCTGCTGGAACGCACGGCTCGAAACAGTCGTGATCGACATGGCAAACACCCCTCACAAGCGATGTTGATACATTAGAACATAGACCGCAGCTCGGCAATACGACGATGCCAACACGTCATGGACCAGTCGCGGATCAGCGAATCGCAATGCCTTTAGACATCGCTTGGCTGCGCCGCATCATCCTTACGCCCGCTTTTTCTCGCGCCGCCGGCTGCCGATCAGCGCCATCAGCATCGGCCCGAGCGAGAACTCGGCCGCTTGCGCCTTTCGCGTCAGCTCGCGCAGATAGCCGCCTGCGCTGGAAATCGCCTCGCCGCGCTGCAGAATGGCCGCCACGATGATCGAAGCCTGGACCTCGTCCATGACGCCGATGGCTTCCTCCCAGGCGCTCGGACTGATCCCAAGCATCGGCCGGACCATAGCGACAGTCGCCAAAAAGTCGCGCCAGTTCGCGATCCCGCCCTTCGAATAGTCGATCAGGTCAGGACAGGCGTCCAGAACCATTCCCAGCGGGAACGATCCTTCCGGCACCCGCTTCGTTTCCGGCACGATCTCCAAACCAGCCCCCCTGCTTTCTGGAAAGCGAGGTTCAAGATCAATAGGGGAGTCTGGCTTTGAATTCTGTATGTGGCGCTCATCGTGAGACTCATTGCCGCTCATATTTTGAGTTTTAATATGAGTTTCCAACAGGTTGAGGATTTCGTCGGCAAGCAGCGACAGCTCATCGGCGATTGGCTCGAGTGCAAGGCGGGTCGCGCTACGCGGAATCCGCGCCATTACGCCGCGATAGAGCTGGTGGATCTCGGCCCAGTCGGCCGGCCCCTGCCCTGCTGCCTGCGTCGGAACGCCTTCTTCAATCCCCGTCGCGATCATCTTGACAATGTCGCGCCGGCAGATCGTGACCCGCTCGCGGACCAGGCGCAGCGCCCGGGCTTCGGCCTCGACGTCGGCCGCCAGCGCTTCGAATTCTTCCGCACGCACGACCAGTGGGGCCAGATCGAAACCGAAGGCGAACTCGATCTCCCCTGTCCTGCCCTTGCGGGCGTAGCGCTTGCCGTTGGGGCTGTCGCGCCGGACGATCAGGCCGGCATCGACCAGGGCCGCAAGATGCCGCCTGAGCGTCGCCATCGGCATGCCATGCGCCCGCAGGCTGAGCTGGTGGTTCGAGGGAAAGACGATCAGGCCTTCGCCGGTCAGCACCGTCTCCGGGTGGAAAGACAGCAACGCGTCCAGGACGGCCAGCGCTCGCTCGGGCACGCCGAGAGCATTCTTGGCCGTGCAGATCGCCCGGAAGATGTTCCATTTGTGAACCGCCTTCTCTAGCGGTCGTGCTTTTGCGACAGCCTGGCTGGCCACATGGGCAAGGGTCAGCGTTCGCCGCCCAAAGGGCGTCGTCGAGAGTCGTGATTCCATTGTCTTTCACCTAGCGTTAGGCAAAAGAAACCCGCCACCAAACGGCGTTGAATCTCACATGAGACTCTTGACGGCGATTCGCGGAAGTGCGATTCTCTGCTTGCTTATGAACGGAGAAGGGCTTCCGAACGCTGTTTGGGGGCCTTTTTCTTTTGCGGCCTATCGGATTTGGGTCTGACTTAGCTCGAAGGCTCCTTTGCTAGTTCGAACTGGCGATGTAGTTCGGACAATCGTGCTGCAACAAATTCCCCGAACTCTAGAGAGCCTTCTGCGTCCACGACCACGGAAAGCGTGGTACTTGTCTTTTCCACGGTCGCAATCTTCTGTCCCGCCGCTCCCTTGATGACGATGCGGTGAGTCTTGGCTCGTGACTTTCGGGGGGCCAATTCATTGAAGAGTCGGACAAAGCGTCCGTCTGTATCTGCCTCCAAGAATTTCGGATCGGCTAATGCTTTACCCAAGCGAGACGAGTTCTTGAGCTCGGTTATACGCTCGGCGAGAGCCGTCCAACGAGGACGTCCTGCCTTTGGCGCAGGGCCAATCGCTAAGATAACCTCTTTTGGGATCGACTTACTGAGCGACAAAAGTCTTGATATCTGGGTCTTTTCCATACTTAGCGCCGACATAATAACGCTACGTTCGAAGCCCTGCTCTTCAAGGGTCAGTCCAAAAAGGCCCCGTTCGATATAGCTCAGATCTTTGCGAGCTGAATTCTCTTGCCCTTGGACGACGACCAATTCTTCGTCCGTCAGATTTTGAACAACCGCGCGCACTGGTCGCCCAAGCTTACCAAGGATCTTGGCGCGCCTATGCCCATAAGCGATCTGGTAGTAATCCGGCTTGTCTGGATGCGGTCGAACTAGAATCGGGCTTTTTTGACCGAAGTCCTTAATCGCGTTGAAGAGCGTGACGAACTCGGCGCCCTCGTCATCAAGGCGATCTTTCGCGAAAGAGCCTGTCAGCTTGTCTGTAGGAATTTCCACGACAGCCGCCCCGGATGCCACGAGTGCGTTCGCACGCTCCGCAGCCGTTGCGATTTGCCCTAGAGATCTACCCATAGCTCCGACAGCGCCAGATCTGACGTGCGAGATTGGAGGCAAAGCCTGTGAAATAGGAGCTTCCGGAGAAGAGTTGCCAGGTGGCAACTCTTCTGATCGGCGCGACAGCATTGCTTTCAGTGTATCCTTACGGCTCATGAAGCACGCCCCCAAGCCTGCTCGATGAGTCGCTCAATCTCTCCGTTCACGGCATCGAGGGACTCAATAGCGCGATCGTAGGTCTGCTTGGAAAAATTCTCTCGCCCGACCTCATAGAGAGTCTGCTTTGAGAGGCCTGCGTCAGAAACCGCAGTTGATTTCACCATCGTGCTGTTGAGCACCCGCTCTCTGAAGAGGGAACGCATGAAAGCGACCATCTGAGTTTGCGGCGCGTCAGCCGGCTCGAATCGGGTCACGACGTAACGGATGAAGTCGTAATCTAGGTCTCCACCAGAGCCCTGCACGACCTTTAGGATATCGGAGGCCATCAGCAGGAACTGGCACATCGACATGACGTCCAGCATCTGAGGATGCACGGTGATAAGAAGACCGGTCGCCGCACAGAGCGCCCCAAGTGTCAGAAAGCCGAGTTGAGGCGGACAATCCAGAATCATCACATCGTAGTTGTCGGCGACCGACCCTAAAGCGGTCGCGACTCGTCCGAAGAATGGCTCTGCATTGTGTTCAGCCAGCGCTCTCGGCGTATCGTGCTCGAACTCCATCAGCTCCAGATTTCCTGGAACCAGGTCGAGACCCGAGAAATAGGTTTTGCGAATGACATCCTGGAGTGGGAGACGTTCCTCACCGTAACGGACGGCAGCATACATCGTCTGGTTTGGCTGAATATCGTATTCCGGTTGATACCCATAAAGAGCGGTGAGGGAGGCCTGCGGATCGAGATCGACTGCGAGTACACGATAGCCGTGAAGTGCCAGGAATTGAGCAAGATGCGCAGCGGTCGTCGTTTTGCCAGACCCGCCTTTGAAATTAACCACTGCCATTACCTGGCAATGCTCGGTGTCGCTCCGATGCGGCACATAACGCTTACCCTTAGAGCCTTCTTCGAGCACTACGCGCAGCTCGTTGATCTGCTCGAGGGTATAAGACCGTCTCCCGCCAGCAATAATCGAAGGCTGGGGGCCCTTACCGCCAAGCGAAAGCTGGCGCAGATAGGCGTCGGCAATACCTATCAACTTCGCAGTCTCAACCGAAGAAAACGAGCGCAGGGATTTTTTGGAGACAGGGGGAAACAGCGCCTCTCGCATCGCGAGCAGCTCGGCAGAGAGCGCAGCACCGTCGCCAGCGATGACGTCTGTCATCAGCGGCTTTTGACCGGTTGCTAAAGTCTTTTCGCTACGTGCTTTCGCCATAACTACGCGATCTCATCCAACTACGGTTTTTCATCGTAGTCAGAAATGGCCCGAGTCGGCCTTGTTGGCAAGCGATTTAAGGTGAACTCGGATTTACCTATCTGGCATTTTGCCGTGTTGCCATGTGGCAACTCGAAGTGTGTCGGCCATTGGCGATCGTGACCCGCGCGTCATCCGGGATTTTTTCCGGGCAGGAACTGACAGATCGAGCAGGTGAGCAGTCAAGCCGGAGCCAAGAAAACCACTGGACCAGCTGTCGAATAACGCCCGAAGCGCCGATGGCCAATTTCTATTACACATGCTAAATGGTCACTGGTGACCACTAAGGACGTGCCGCATGAAAACCCTGCACCTCAAAGAGGCCAAGACGACATTCTCGGCCATCATCGAATCGGCACAACACGGCGAGCCGACAATCGTGACCAAACACGGCCGCCCGGCGGCTATGATCGTGCCGTTCGCAGATGGCCGCAAACTTTATCCCGATGACCGGCCCAGTTTCGCCGAACTGTTGCTCTCGATTCCACATGAACTCGAGATCGAGCGCGATCGCTCGCCGTCTCGCGAGATCGAACTGTGACGAACTGGCTGCTCGACACCAATATCGTCAGCCAACTCGCGCCGGACAAAAATGGTCAAGCGAAAGCTCCGAAGAATTTGAGCGACTGGATGCTGAGGAATTCCGATACCCTTTTTCTGTCGGCGCTCTCCGTCGTCGAAATCACGGCCGGCATCGAAAAGCTCCGTCGCGCCGGAGGCGAGCGACGTGCCATCGACTTGGGCAAGTGGCTCGGCCGAATCCTCGATGCGTACGACGAACGCGTTTTGCCGCTGGATGCGGAGGTAGCGAAGGTCGCTGGCGTCCTGACCGAAGAGGCGAGGGCCAACGGTCGCCATCCTGGTCTGTCCGACGTGCTCATCGCGGCAACCGCGCAGGCGCACGGACACGGGCTTCTGACCGACAACATGCGCCATTTCGAGCCGCTAAGTCTAAGCGTCCGATTGTTCAACCCTTTGCAGGACGACCTCCCGAATGCCGACTGATTCACGCGCCTCGGGCGGACAGGGGAGCGTGAGGGGCGGGTCTTTGGGGCGCCCCTGATCTGGTCCTGGGCGGGTCGATCCCGCGCAGGAGCAGTCCCCGCGGGCGAATACCGCCCGGGCCATGAGACCCGGACTGCTGCTTCGATCGGAGATGTCTGGCTCGCCAACGGCGCGGCTACTCACTCGGCCGCCATGGGCGTCGGCACCTCGTCCTCGACATCATCATGCTCGGAATCGGCGGCGTTGGCCTGATCAGCGCCGCGCGTCAGGAGCGGGGAGGGGAGCCAGCCCTTGCCGTCCAGTTCGCGTTCGGCCTGAGCGACAGCCTCGGCCTTTGGGCTGCGCTCGATCGCCTTGGCGGCATCCTCGGAGCATCCGGCCTCGCGCAGGATCGCGGCGATGGTCGATTTCGACAGGCGCGACAGGAACTCCTGTTCCGGGCTCCACCATGACCGCATGTCGAGATTGACGGCCTGCGCGATCTGGTTCGCCTGCGCGATACGACCGCGCCTAATCTCATGGCGCGCGGTGACCGCATTGAGGTTCGCCGCCGACACCACGGCGAGAAGGTCCGTCAGCGTCTCGATCGGCTGGTCGATCAGCCATGCCCAGAGATCGGCCTGATCGCCCGGCAGGCGGTAACCCCATGCCTCCACAATCTCGGTCCAGCCGGACAGCGCCCGGCAAGCCTCGGGCTGCCTGATGCTGAGGTCGAGCGCCTTGCGCTCACCCCTGACCTCGATGGCTGAGTGCATGTGCAGACCATGATGCCGGCCATAGAAGCTCGCCAGCACCAAGGGATGCAGCATCGCCGCCATCGCGATCGTCGGCCGCTGCGAAAGCTCCACCCGCATCGCGGCCGTGCGGATCGCCGTTAACTCCTCGATCAGCGTCGTGGAATACCCGCTCGGCTCCGTGGTGTCAGGCTGTGAGGGCAGGGCAGGGGCCTCACTGTTATCGTGATCGCCCTGCTCGCCGTGACACAACCGCTCCAGCGCCGGACGGTCCTCCGCCTTGACGAGGCCGCGCGTCACCTTCAGCGCGCCGTCATAGCCGATCGCGACAAGGCAACCGGCCAAGGCCTGTTCCTCGGGCGCAAAGCTCTCGGTGGCATCCCTGATCGCCTCGATACGCCGTTCGATTTCGGCAAGGCGGTCTTCGTCGGCCGCGATCTGCGGGTCGCCCTCGGCATGCGCTTCGATCTGCTCGGCCAAGGCGTCATAGCTCTCACCCAATGCCGCAAGCTCGGCCTGCTCGGATTCGGTGTGATCGCGGCGGCGGGGGTGGATGCGACCATAGCCGGCCTGATGAAGGCTGTCGGCCTCGATGCTGATCTCAGCCCATGCCCATCCTTCCGGCCGGACGGCATCGGCAACCGCTTGCAGCCGCTCGGCCGCCAGTTCCATCGCCAAGGGACGGTTGGTCAGGAAGGTCGCCTGATCCTGCGAGAACAGGTCACGCAGCACCGCCCCGCCGGCGGCCTCATAAGTCTCGATGCCGATGAAGCGCGCCAGCCTGTCGCTGCTGCGGATATGCTCGTCGGTCAGCACTGCCCGCAGATTGCCGGGGCTGCGGCTCCAGCCCTCGCGCCCGAACCATGCTGCTTCCTGCGCCGCATGATCGTCGCTGATCGCCAGCGCGCGGGCCTGCTCGATCGTGATGGCATCGCCGCGCATCTTGTCCAGAATGGCCGGCGACAGGCTGGCGAGTTTCAAGCGCTGGCGCACCGTGACAATGGACTGGCCGAACCGGCCAGCGATCGCGTCCGCCGGCAGCCCGTCTTCGACCAGCCGCTGATAGGCCAGCACCTCGTCCACGACATGCATGGCCTACGCGACACGCGCGGCCGAGAAACTGCGCCGTCACCGCGTCTCGGCCGTGCAGGGCTACGTGTTCATGCACACCAACAAGTTCAACGGTGACCCCTTTCGGCATGTCGGCAAGGCCCTCGCGTTCCTCGAGGTGACCGACGACACCCATGAACTGGTGACCGCCGCGATCGGAGCCGCCGCAGCCGCCTGGCAGGCGGGTTCCGGTACGCCAAGGCCGGGCTGGTGCTTACCGAGCTAATGCCAATCGAAACCGTGCAAAAAAGCCTGCTGGTCGGGTTCGACCGGGAGAGGCGGGCGGAGCTGATGGGCGCGCTGGATTCCTTGAACCAGCGCTACGGCCGGGGCACGCTTTATCCGGCCGCCGCAGGCGTGAAGCGGGACTGGCAGACCAAGTTCGAGCGGAAATCCGCCCGGTACACGACCCAATGGAGGGAACTGCCGACCGTGCCGTGTTGAGCACTACCTGGTACCCTGATCGCCGATCAATGGAGGGCGGCAAGGACTGGAGCAACGAGCCCCGCTTTTGTCCGTATCGAGTCTAGAGCTGCGGTTTTGATCGGCAGTAAGCCGGCGACCGCTACCGTCACTCCAAGCCTGCGGGGAGCGCCGAGCCGATCGAGCGGCCAGCCCGCGCGCCGCAAAATTCTCTCCATGCGTACGTCGGTGACAGTCGCGATGGATCGCAGATCACGAGCCCTCCCCCACTCCAGCATTCCAGCAAACAGCATGAAGGTGGCCTGCCTCAAACCTCCTTCGGTGATCGCGTCCGTGGCGGTTGTATCGACGCAGAAGCGAGAGCTTTCGGCAATCGAGTCGCAGTTCGGCGCGCTGCCGCCGTCGAGGAGCTCCGGGAACGTGTCGGCAAGCATGTTGGGCCCGGTGGTCGGAAGAAGGCGAACGGAGCCGAGCACCGAATTCCCCTCTTTCACGATCAGATAGCTGGCGTCGAGTGCGTCAAATCGATCCATCTCGAGGTCGCCAGTTAAGGAAACGGCCCATTCCAGGCGATCCTTAAAAACCTTTCGCCTCAACCGGTGCATGCCCATCAACAGTCCCATGTTTGGGCCGCTATTGGTTCGATTCATCTCCAAAACCTGCATGACTATCTCCGGATCTCGAAAGTGGGCCGGTCTGGTAGTTATCGAATTGGGCAATCTTGAGCCGCAGATCAGGCGATATTCGCGTTATGTGCGTCCCGGCTTCGCCGTGACCGGGCTCTACTCGGGGCCAGGGCCCCTCCCCGAGCCGCCGATCGGCGTCTCGGCCTTCGGTGACGATCCCTCGCGCGGGCCGGCGCCAGGCGCCGGCGATCGCCGCGCCGCTGGCGCGATGATGTTGCGCTTGGCGGGAAGAGAGGCGCGCGGCCCTCTCTCCCCAGCAAGAGCCAAATCGGGTCTCCCCATCCTTCCGCGCCGCTTGGGCGGCTTGTGCAGGACCGGGACGAGTATCCGCGTGCCGCGGCCCCTCGCCCGGCGCGTGCCGCGTGGGCGATCCCCCTCCCGATTTGGCTCTTGCCCCCCTCTCTCCCCGCTGCTCGCCGCGAAGGCAGAGGTGCAGGCGGACCTGCACCCTGCCGGGTGACGGGCCTACGGCCTCAGACAAGGAGAGAACACGATGACCACGACCACCACCGCGACGATCGGCACGCTCACTACGGCCTTCCAGCACATCGCTCTGTCGAAACTCGTTCCCAGCGCCGCCAATGTCCGCAAGGTCAACTCGACGGCTGGGATTGGCGAACTGGCCGACAGCATCGAGGCGCATGGCCTGATCCAGAACCTCACCGTCAGGAAGGCGGGCAAGGGCCAGAAGTTCGAGGTCGTCGCCGGTGCGCGTCGGCTCGCGGCGCTGCGGCTTCTGGCGAAGGAGGGCCGGATCGCCAAGAACATCGACATCCCCTGCAATGTGCTGGCGGCCGAGCGCGATACAGAGATCTCTCTTGCCGAGAACACGCAGCGCGAGGCCGCCATGGCCTCGCGCATCTCCGGGAACCGGACGATCGACCCGCCGAAGCTGCGGGTCACGGCGATGCCCTTGCGCTGCGGCGCCAGGGATTCCAGGGGGAGGCAGGACACCCCGTTCAGCTCCAGCACCATCCGCTCGCCAACCACCGTCAGCAGCTGGCGGGCGTGACGCGGCGCCATGTCCCGAAGCTGGCCAACGGTGCCGATTCCAGCCGCTGTCAGCGGCGCGGCCGAGGCCTTGCCGATGCCCCACAGGTCTTCCACGGGAATGCCTGGCAACAGGCTCTCGCGCAGCACCTCGTCGGTGAAGTCACAGACCCGTGAAGTTCAGGGTGGCTCTTGGCCGTCCGGTTGGCCAGCTTCGCCAGAGTCTTGGTCGGTCCGATGCCGACGCAGGTGGGGATGCCGGTCCATTCACGAACACTCGCGCGGATTTCCAGACCGTAGGCGGTGCGGTCGGTCTCCCGGATGCCGGTGATATCCAGGAAGCTCTCGTCGATCGAGTAAACCTCCACCTCCGGCGCAAACTGGTGATAGATCTCGTTCATGCGGCGGCTCATGTCGCCGTACAGGGTGTAATTGCTGCTGAACACGGCAACGCCCTCGGCTCGGCACAGGTCGCGGATTTAAAAAAACGGCGCGCCCATCTTGATGCCGAGGGCCTTGGCCTCCGGCGTCCGCGCCACGGCGCAGCCGTCGTTGTTCGACAGCACGATGACCGGCCGATCGCGCAGCTTCGGCGCGAACAGGCGCTCGCAACTGCAATAGAAGCTGTTGCCGTCACCAAAGCAAACACCCGGCCGGTCATGGCAGGCGGGGCTGATGCAATGTCCAGGTGACCACGCCCCACACCTCGACATCGGCGGTGTCGGCCAGGAAAAACACCGGCATGTCACGGTTGGCGAAGGAGAGGGTAGGGCGCCCGTCGTTCCTGAAGAGCTTCAGGCTGACCTCGCCATTGATCGACGCGACCACCACGTCGCCGTCGTGAATGCCGGTCTCCTTCATTGAATGCCCGGCAACCCGCCACAGGAACGTCGCGGCCCGGTTCGGCGTCAGGATGCAGGCCAGGTCAATCTCACCGTCCAGGAAGTCGTCGGCCCGGGAGGGGAATCCGGCACAGATGCGCGTGCCTGCTATCGGCCAGGGAGATATCGCCATGGGCTTTCGGTCCGAGCAACAGCAAGGCGGGTTGATTATCGTGACGCATATCTAGAACATCACACGAACATCATTCGCGTCGAGAGAAATCACCCGCGCGGTCGGCTTTGCAACCCTGGCCAGCTGCCCCGCCCGCGCTGGCCGGGGCCGTTTTCCCACTTGCGCCATCGGGCCGAGCAATGCATATTAATTCAATAATTATTGAATGGTTGAAACGTTATGGATGAAGCCAAGGCACTTGGGGCCTTTGCCGCGCTGTCTCAGCGCACCAGGCTGCGGATTGTCCGCCTGCTGGTCACGGCCGGAGCCGAAGGGATGGCTGCGGGCGCAATCGCGACCGCGCTCGATGGCTCGGCTGCGTCGAAGGTGTCCTTTCATCTCACGCATCTCGAACATGCTGGGCTGATCGTCAGCCGCCGCGAAGGTCGCTCGATCATCTACAGCGCGATCTTCCCCGCTCTGTCAGATCTGGTTGTCTTTCTTATGAAGGACTGCTGCGAAGGCCATTGCGAGGCCTGCGATCGCGCCATCGCGCTCTTCGCTAAGTGCACGGGGCGTCCGACCGCACTCGCGGAGCCTGCCCGCCGCAAGATGGTCTGCAACTGATCTTCCTGGCTGACTAGCAAGCGATGACGCCATGACCGCTCTCCGCGACCTTCTAGAAGCCCGGCAGGTGAGAATCTATTTCGCCACGATTGTCGCGGCCGTGCTGCTCTCGATCGCCGTGCCCGCGACGATCGTACTGGAGGCCGGTATCAATCCCGCTTTGGCGCTGATGCTGTTCGTCACCTTTTTGCAGGTGCCGCTCGCCGACCTCGGCCGGGCTTTATTGCAGATCCGCTTCCTCGGGGCGCTGCTGGCCGCCAATTTCATCGCGGTCCCGCTGCTGGTGCTGGGGCTTATCCAGTTCCTGCCTGCCGATCCGATGGTGAGGCTTGGCGTGCTGTTCGTGCTGCTGACACCGTGCATCGACTATGTGGTGACCTTTGCCCATATCGGCCGTGCCGACGCGAAGCTGCTGCTCGCCTCGACGCCAGCCCTGCTGGTGCTGCAAATGCTGCTGCTGCCAGTCTACTTCGGGCTGTTTCTCGGGCGCGATGCGGTAGACCTGATCCAGATGGGGCCGTTCTTGCACGCGTTCATCTGGCTGATCGCCATGCCGCTGGCCCTCGCGGCAATCGTCCAGCTCGGCGCCACCAGCAATAAAGAGGTGAGCAATATTGCCACTGTCCTCGGCCTGCTGCCGGTGCCTGCGACCGCGCTGGTATTGTTTATCGTGTTCGCGTCGGTGGTGCCGCAGCTCGGACTCGCGTTCGGAAGCGCGGTGCGGGCGGTGCCGGTCTATATAGCCTTTGCCATCGCCGCGCCGTTGATCGGTTGGGGTATCGGCCGAATGGGGGCCCTCGATGCTCCGGCCGGGCGGGCCGTCGCGTTCAGCGCCGCGACCCGCAACTCGCTAGTCGTCCTGCCGCTGGCGTTCGCCGTTCCCAACGCCATGCCTCTGCTGCCTGCGATCATCGTCGCACAAACGGTGGTCGAGCTTGTCAGCTCGTTGATCTACATGCGCCTCATTCCAAAATTAGGCGGCAGCGGTTCGGGCTAACCGTGAGATCGTTGCCTGGGTGACATCAAACCGTCTGGCCAGGACGGCCTGCGTCGCTGTTCCGGCGTCCAGCGCCTGCAGCGCCTCGTCTGGCTGATGGCGGGTAAGGGCGCCCGGCCTGCCCATGGGCTGACCTCGGGCTTTAGCGAGGGAGCGGCCCTCGCCGGTAGGGGCCTTGATCAGCTCGCGCTCGAACTCGGCCGGTCCGCGCGGAACCGTGAGCACATCAAGCGGCCGTGTAACCTCCAGGCCTCGCTCCGCCGCATCATGCCGCACCTGCAACTGCCGCTCGCGAACACCGCCACGCTGGGCATAGGCAGCCAACCCTTCGCCCGTCTTGTGACGGGCAAAGTCGCCTGATGCCTCTCGCTACCAGTCTTCGCGTTGGCGGCGGATTTCCTGCAGCCTGGAGAACCCGACCCGCTCCGCCATCGCGGGGAACGGCGCGCCGGCCCCGATTGCATGCAATTGCGACTGGTACCCGACCATGACGGGCTTTGCGCCCGTGCGCTCGGCCTCGGCGACAAAGCGGGCGAGCTTGAGCGATCCGACCATGCCGGCTTCGTCGATCACCATAACGTCTTTCGGCCCGAGCTCGCCGCGTCCTGCCTTCCAGCCATGCTCCCACGACGCCAGCGTCCGCGAGCCGATCCTGGACGCCTCCTCCAGCCCCTCGGTCGCCTTGCCCGATAAGGCCGCGCCATGAACCGCAAAATCCTGAAGCTCCCAAGCGTCGCGCGCCGCAACCAGCATCGTGCTCTTGCCGGCGCCGGCCAAGCGGACCACGACCTGCTCCCCACCGGTGACATGATCCATCGCCAGACGCTGCTCGTCGCTCAAACCAGCGGAATAGATCGCCCTTATTATTCATGAATTGGCGAGGGTTGACGCAACAGGGTTTGGCCGTTCCGTGTCAGGCGCCGAACGGGCAGATCCATCAATTCAAAAGCGTGTAGCATGGGACGAGCAATGGGGCAGCACGGGGTCTCGAGTGCTGCCCCACGCTCTCCTACAACACAGGGGCGTGGTTGTAGCGATCAAACATACCTCCGGATTCTTGGCCTGTCACTGGAGTGACACCGTTTTCGCTGAGCGGCAGTTGGGCCCAATGAACTCCCGAGGCGAACGAAACTTCACCTCTGAGTGCGGGGGCAGGACCCGTTTCTCGATCTTGCAAAATGACTGTGGCGTTTTGTCTCATCAATCCGTCTTGTAGCTCGAGTGGCTAGAGGAATTACGCTCCCAACCGTTGAGCATCGTTCTGAAGCCCAACTCATCGGAGTCAGTCTGCCATGGCCGATATCGCGTCTTCCAAGAATGAAGGCTTGCTTTGCCCGACCTGTCGTATCGATCTCGTCATGAGCGAACGACAGGGTATCGAAATCGATTATTGTCCAAAATGCCGCGGCGTTTGGCTCGATCGAGGCGAACTCGACAAGATTATCGAGCGCAGCGTCAATGAGCAGGATGCGCCCTTTGGCGTGGACCGGGCCGCAAGTGGGCAGGTTGCAGGCTCCGCTCAACCGCCCGGGGCGACCGCTCCGTGGGGCAGGTCGCCGCCGCAGCCCTATCCTACCCCGAACGTACCACAGAGTTGGGATTCACGCGGTGGCCACGGCGATAATGGTCACGGCGGCGGTGGCCATGGCGGAGGCGGGCATGGTGGCCGGCGCGGATTTCTGGGACGCATCTTCGATTGAACTTGCCGCTTCCATGGCGCCGACAGTCTCAAACGAGCCAGCAAGCGTGCGGTGTGAAAAGCTGATGTCACCCAAGACGAGCTCCGAAAACTGTGACGCACTCACGTGCTTTTATTGAGCGGCGCTTGGGAAATCACGACCCTCACAGGATCATGACCGCCCCCCACACAACGGGCGCACGCTCGCCCGGTCTGATCGGTGCGCGTCACTCTTTATCGGGAGGCGTGACTTGGGCGACATTGTCAGGGAGCTCTTTTTTGAATGGTGCCAAATACCGCAAAGTCACATAGGTCACGGCACTCAGGATGGCAGCAATGTCATAGAGACCATAGCCGACGGCTGCTCCCAGTGCTCCGGTCGCCCAGAGACTTGCAGCCGTCGCCGTACCCAACGCCTGGGTGCCGTGCTTCAAAATTGCGCCGCCGCCGATGAAGCCGACACCGGTCATCAGCCCCTCGAGAATGCGAGCCTGGCCAGGAGAATTGGCGCCCAGCACGGCGATGGCGACGAGCACAAACCCGCACGCCGCCATCGCGACAAGCGGGAACGTCCGGATGCCGGCACTGCGCTCCTCCTGTTCGCGATTCCAGCCGATAGGCAGCGCAAGCGCATACGCCACGGCGAGACTGACGACATGGGACAGCATTTCAGCGGTGGTCACGGATCCAATCATAGTTGCCTTATAGGCCAGCAGCCTTTCGCTGGCACACGATTTCGCAGATTGCGGGTCTTGATCACCCAAACCAACCGAGTTGCTCGTATTTTTTTGAGCTGCTCAGTACGGATCGACACATCTCCTGCCGCAAAACCAACACCTGGCGAGTGCTAGAAGCTCGTCATCGTCGTTCGCTTCGGCATGGGACGAGAACCTGGTAAGCGTAGGCCCGTTTGTGGTTTTTACTGCGTTTCAATGCGAGCTGTCGCAGCCGGCCCGAAACTTGACGTTAGAGGATATGGAATGACCCGCCGGGCTTATCTTTTCGCGCTCGTTGCCATAGTCGGCATCGTCGTTGGCGCTTTCGTGCCTTACCTGGGCCAAGCCATCCGCAGTGTCGTCGGTTTCAAGCCGACGCCGGGTGTCGAGCAGGCTCGGGCCCAGGATGGATCGAAAGCTCGCTCCACAGGCGGCGGCAAGACTTCAAAAGCCGGGAGCAGCACGCCTGGGCAGCCTGAGAATGGCGACGACAAGGCATCGACAGAAGGCTCGATCAAATTGACGCAAGACCAGATCAGTGCGCAGGAGATCGAAATTGCCCCCGTCGCGGGAGGCGCTCTTTCCAGGCACATCATTGTGCCTGGCACGATCACGCCGGACGTCAACCGGATTGCACGCGTGCCGGCACGCGTGGTCGGCACAGTCGCGGAAATGCGCAAGCAGCTCGGCGAGATGGTCGAGAAGGGGGAAGTGGTCGCGGTGCTCGATAGCCGCGAGGTTGCAGACGCCAAGAGCGAATACCTGACGGCATCGGTGAATTTCGACCTGCAGAAAACGAATTTCGATCGCGCGCAGGGCCTGTGGGACAAGCGGATTTCGGCCGAGCAGCAGTATCTGCAGGTCCGTGCAAGTTTTTCGGAGGCGCAACTGCGCATCGATCTGGCTCGTCAGAAACTGTCCGCTCTTGGCGTGGATGCGGCAGAAGTCGCGAATGCGGCCAGGCAGGACACTGCGGGATCAGGCCAATCGAGCCTACGGCAGTACGAACTCCGCTCTCCGATGTCGGGACGGATCGTCGATCGCAAGGTGGATGTCGGCACAGCAGTCGGCAAAGAAGGCGATCCCGCCGATCTCTACACCGTGGCCGACCTCTCCACAGTCTGGATCGATCTCACGGTGACGCCAGGCGATCTCGGCAAAGTTCGCGAGGGCGCAAAAGTCTCGATCGCGACAAGTGGAGACGATGAAAGGCGCGCCGAAGCCAAGATCATGTTCGTAAGCCCGATCTTGAACCCGGAAACCCGTTCGGCGCGCGTCGTCGCTTCGCTTTCCAACAAAGACCTGTTCTGGCGCCCAGGCTCTTTCGTCACCGCCGAGATCGAGATTGCCAGAGAGGAAGCGAAAGTCCTCGTTCCGCGCGCTGCATTGCAAACGATCGGCGGCGAACGGGTTGTATTCGTGCGCAAACCCGAGGGTTTCCAGCGCAGGGACGTCAAGGTGGGCCAGGCCGACGATACCGTGGTCGAAATTCTATCAGGGCTCTCCTCAGCCGACGAGATCGCGGTCAAGAACACTTTTCTGCTCAAGGCCGAACTCGGCAAGACCGAAGCCAAGCACGACGACTGAAAACGGAAACGAACCCTCATGATCGCCCGCATTCTCGCTTTCTCGGTGCATCAGCGCTGGCTCGTGCTGCTTCTGTCGCTTCTGGCGGCGGGCTTCGGCGGCTACTCGTTGACGAAGCTGCCGATCGATGCCGTGCCTGACATCACCAACAATCAAGTCCAGATCAACACGACCGCGGCGTCGCTGTCGCCGTTCGATATCGAAAAGCAGGTGACCTATCCGGTCGAGACCGCCCTGGCTGGCATCCCGGGCCTGGAATACACCCGGTCGCTGTCGCGCAACGGCTTCTCCCAGGTCACTGCCGTCTTCAACGAAAAGACCGATCTCTACTTCGCCCGGCAGCAGGTCAACGAACGACTCGCCGAGGCGAAGGCAAGCCTTCCAGTCGGAGCCGAACCCCGCATGGGCCCGATTTCGACCGGGCTGGGCGAAATCTATATGTGGGCGGTCCAGTACAAAAAGCCCTCTGACGGAGCCTCGGTTCACGACGGTCGCCCTGGCTGGCAAAAAGATGGAAGCTTCCTGACGCCTGAGGGTCAAAGCCTCACCACTGATTTTGAACGTTCAGCCTATTTGCGCACGGTTCAGGATTGGATCATTCGTCCCCAGGTCAGAACTGTCCTGGGCGTCGCCGGCGTCGATGGCATCGGCGGCTACGAAAAACAATATCACGTCCAGCCCGATCCTGCGAAGCTGGTAGGTTTGAACCTGTCCTTCAGCGACATTGCTGCGGCGCTCGACACCAACAACGCCAACCGGGGCGCAGGCTATCTCGAGGAAAACGGTGAAGGCTACGTCGTCCGTTCGGCGGGACGCCTCGAAAGCATGGATGAGATCGGCAACGTCGTGGTGGCGACCCGCGGCGGCGTGCCGATCAGGGTCAAGGATATTGCCGAAGTCCGGATCGGACGCGACTTGCGGACGGGCTCGGCATCAGAGAACGGCCAGGAGGTGGTGGTCGGCACGGCGCTAATGCTGATCGGTGGAAACAGCCGGACGGTCGCCGCGGCAGTCGATGCCAAGATGAAGGAGATCGTTCGTTCGCTGCCTCCCGGCGTCGAAGCCAAGACAGTGCTCAATCGCACCTTGCTCGTCGATGCCACCGTCAAGACGGTTGCCAAGAACCTCGCCGAGGGAGCGGCGCTCGTCGTCGTCGTCCTGTTTCTGCTCCTCGGCAACATCCGGGCTGCCATCATCACCGCGATGGTGATCCCCGTCGCCATGCTTATGACGATGACCGGCATGGTCCAAGGCCGGATCAGCGCCAACCTGATGAGCCTTGGCGCGCTGGATTTTGGGCTGATCGTCGATGGCGCCGTCATCATCGCCGAAAACAGCCTTCGACACCTTGCCGAACGTCAACATGAACTCGGACGCAAGCTCTCGAAAGGCGAGCGTCTCAGCACAGTCATCGAGTCGGCCGAGGAGATGATAAAGCCATCGCTTTATGGCCAAGCCATCATCATTCTCGTCTACGTCCCACTCCTCACCTTCACCGGCGTCGAGGGCAAAATGTTCGAGCCGATGGCACTGACGGTCATCATCGCGCTCGTCTCAGCCTTCATCCTCTCGCTGACGTTCGTTCCCGCTCTCATCGCAATCGCGATCACCGGGCGCGTGCAGGAGAAGGACAACATTTTCATTCGTGGTATGAAGGCGGCCTACCGCCCCATGTTGGCAGGCGCAGTGCGGCGGCCCATGGCATTCATCCTCGGATCGGTTGGCCTATTCCTACTGTCAGGCCTTGTATTCACAGGGCTCGGACAGGAGTTTATTCCGACGCTCGACGAGAAGAACATTGCGATGAACGCGTTGCGGATTCCCTCGACGTCCTTGTCTCAGTCGCAGGCCATGCAGATCAAGGTCGAACGGGCTGTCAGCCAGTTCCCGCAGGTCGCCTATGTGTTCTCCAAAACAGGAACGGCGGAGGTGGCGGCCGACCCGATGCCACCGAATTCGTCCGACACCTTCATCATATTGAAGCCCCAGGCTGAGTGGCCCGATCCGACGCTGCCGAAAGCTGAACTGCAGGAGCAGATGGAAAAATCCGTCTCACAGCTCTCGGGGAATAATTACGAGTTCTCGCAGCCAATCCAGCTTCGCTTCAACGAACTCCTGGCGGGTACGCGCGGCGACCTTGCGGTAAAGGTGTTCGGCGAGGAATTCGAACCGATGCTCCAAGCCGCAAACCAGATCGCGACGGTTCTGCGCGACACTCAAGGGGCTGAGGATGTTAAGGTCGAACAGACCACTGGCCTGCCATTCCTTGAAATCAAGGTCGATAAGACAGAGATCGCGCGCCTAGGCCTCAGCCTTTTCACCGTGCAGGAAGTCATCGGCGCCGCCATCGGGGGACGCGAGGCCGGCTATGTATTCGAGGGCGATCGGCGCTTTCCGATTGTGGTACGGCTCAACGACAAGCGGCGTGAAAATCTGGAGGCCTTGCAGAACATACCGGTCCCACTGCCGCCAACGGCGACCGGACGCGGGTCATCGGTCCCATTGAAACAGGTTGCCTCCTTTGCGGTGGCGGAAGGGCCCAACCAGATCTCTCGCGAGAACGGCAAGCGGCGCATCGTCGTGACCGCAAACGTCCGGGACCGAGACATCGGTTCGCTCGTCGCAGAAGCTCAAAGCAAGGTCGGCGAACAGGTCCAACTGCCAGCAGGATATTACGTGAGCTGGGGCGGCCAATTCGAAAACCTCGCCTCCGCGCGCCAGCGCCTCATGATCGTGGTGCCGGGCTGCTTTTTCCTGATCTTCCTGCTGCTTTACCAAGCGCTTGGGTCGGCGCGGGACGCTATTCTGGTGTTCAGCGCCGTACCCCTGGCACTGACAGGCGGAATCGCGGCCCTGTGGCTGCGCGGCATGCCCTTTTCTGTTCCGGCAGCCGTCGGCTTCATCGCGCTGTCGGGCGTCGCGGTCTTGAACGGCCTGGTCATGCTGACGTTCATCAAGCAGCTCATGGACGAAGGTATGCCAAAGCATGAAGCTATTCTGGAAGGGGCGATGGTGCGACTGCGGCCGGTTGCCATGACCGCGCTTGTTGCGTCGCTGGGCTTCGTTCCGATGGCGCTTGCCACCGGAACCGGAGCCGAGGTGCAAAGGCCGCTCGCCACCGTGGTCATCGGCGGACTCATCAGCGCAACCCTGCTGACCCTTGTCGTGCTTCCGGCGCTCTATGCTCGATTCTCGGGGCAGCCGCACCGGCGCAAGGACGAGCATGAAGACGCCGCGGATGCTCTTCCGGGGCCAATCATTTTACATCCCGCAGGCGAATAATCATGCGAGTTTTAGAAGCGCAAACATGGAATCGTGGACCAGGCTCACACGAGGACTAGCCGGTGCGGCGAGCCCGGCAGGGTCTCATCACGTCAAAATTTCGCAAACGCCAGATGAGGCGATGATCGACCTGACCGCTGTGTCGGAAGAGCAGAGGTCCATGAGATGATACTGAACTTGAAGCGTTATTCACGCCGGTTGAAGATGGGGTTAGTCAGCCCTTTGATCCTGCTCGGCTGCATCATGGTTTTTAAAGCTCTAGCTGCGGATGGTGGCATCAACAGCGCTTTGGCCGAGGCCGGCTGCGTGCAATCGAGCATCAAGACCTGGCCCCCGATCGGCAAAGCCCTGGTTTACGAGGCCACCTGTGCTGGAACCTCGCATACGATTGTCAGGGTCGTTTGCATGAACGGAAAATGCACTCCAGATCACCCCCACGGGAGGCGAGATGAGCCTAGCGAGCGAGATGAATAGCGATCGTTCAGAGAGCTGCCGTTGATTTGAAGCCGGCGAGGTCGGGCTTCCGTGATGGTTTTGAACCGGTGGCTGGTGACAGCCATAGCGCATTTTCTGAGCCGGATGGCGACAAAATCTGAAGAGAGGATGCATAATCGTGGTCTGGATTTGATCCTTCACGCAAGCAAAATTCAGGCTCGATCGTCGCGCGAGGCAGGATGTGCAAGTTCGTGATAGGCGCAAGCCCAGCGGCGTTTGACATATAGGACTTAGCCGGCCTGTTCCGCCGGAAACCGTGCTCAAGAACGAGCTGTAAAAACTTAGATTTGGTGATGCCGTGACGTCGAACACTGTCGCTAAGCCGGATGCTCACGCCGGTCATGACCATTCGCCCGGCAAGCACAGCCATGGTGAAAAAGAGGGGGGCCACGACCATGAGGCCGGCATCTTTGGGGCGAACACCGAACTGATTTTTTCGCTGCTCTGTGGAGCTTTGCTGATTGCCGGTTATGTCATTGAGAAAACTCTCAGTGTTCCGGCCTGGTTGCCTTTGGCCTTCTATCTGGGAGCATATTTTTTCGGCGGCTTCTTTACGGTTCGCGAGGCGTTCGAGAACCTTCGGCTGAAGAAATTCGAGATCGATACTTTGATGCTGGTGGCGGCAGCCGGGGCTGCCGCGCTAGGTGCATGGGCGGAAGGGGCGCTGCTGCTGTTTCTGTTCAGCCTCGGCCATTCTCTCGAACATTATGCCATGGGACGCGCCAAGCGCGCGATCGAGGCTCTTGGGGAGCTGGCGCCAAGGACCGCGTTGCGGCGGCGTGGAAGCGATCTCGAAGAGGTGCCGGTCGAGACCTTGGAAATCGGCGACATCATCGTCGTAAAGCCGGATTCGAGGCTTCCGGCCGATGGCTTTTTGATCAAGGGCAACGGCAGCATCAACCAGGCGCCGGTCACGGGCGAAAGCATCCCCGTGGATAAGCGTCCCGTCGACGATGTGGCGGTTGCGCGCGCCAATCCCGACAGTGTCGCCGCGGCTCATCGGGTCTTTGCCGGAACGATCAATGGTAGCGGCGTCATCGAAATCGAAGTCACCCGCAATTCCTCGGACACGACGCTCGCTAAAGTCGTGAAAATGGTCAGCGAGGCCGAAACCCAGAAATCGCCGACACAGCGCTTCACCGATCAATTCGAGCGGATCTTCGTGCCCTCAGTGTTGGTGCTTGCTGTCGCTCTCCTGTTTGCTGGCCTAGTCATTGATGAACCGTTCCGCGATACTTTCTATCGGGCAATGGCGGTTCTCGTTGCAGCCAGTCCATGCGCCCTTGCCATCGCCACTCCAAGCGCGGTCCTGTCGGGGGTCGCGCGCGCCGCGCGCGGCGGCGTTCTTATAAAGGGCGGCGCCCCGTTGGAGAACTTGGGATCGCTGACGGCGATCGCCTTCGACAAGACGGGCACGTTGACGTCCGGCAACCCGCGTATCACCGATATCGTGCCAGCTCCCGGCGTGACAGAGGATGACCTGCTGACCGTTGCGGTTGCTGTCGAGGGCCTGAGCGACCACCCGCTAGCCCGCGCGATCGCGCGGGATGGACGCGAGCGGCTCGGCGACAAGCCGCTGCCGGAAGCAACCGATCTCGACAGCCTGACCGGACGCGGCGTCTCAGCGCGTCTGAATGGCGAGACGGTGCTGATCGGCAAGGCGGAGATGTTTGGGGTGGAGGGAGTACCTCCCCTTTCCGAACCGATGCAACAGGCGATCGCATCGCTTCGCGAGGGCGGCCGAACAACGATGGTGGTTCGGCGCGGCGATAGCGATATGGGTGCGATCGGACTGATGGACACGCCGCGGGAGGCTGCAAAAGCCACGCTTGCACGCCTGCACGACTTAGGCATCACGAGGCTGATCATGATCTCTGGCGACCATCAAAAGGTCGCAGAGGCAGTCGCAGCCCAAGTCGGCATCGACGAGGCTTGGGGCGATCTGATGCCCGAGGACAAGGTCGAGGCGATCAAGAAGCTTCGGTCGCTGGGAAAGGTCGCCATGGTCGGCGATGGCGTGAACGATGCGCCTGCAATGGCGACCGCGACCGTCGGGATCGCCATGGGCGCCGCTGGCTCTGATGTTGCCTTGGAAACGGCCGATGTCGCCTTGATGGCGGATGATCTCTCTCATCTTCCGTTTGCGGTTGGACTGAGCCGAACGACGCGATCGGTCATCCGACAAAACGTCTTCGTCAGCCTCGGAGTCGTCGCAATCTTGGTGCCGTCCACGATCATGGGCCTTAGCATCGGAATCGCTGTGGCCTTTCACGAGGGATCGACGCTTTTGGTCGTGTTCAACGCGCTCCGGCTGCTGGCTTATCGAAAAGATGCGGCGGATGGGCCGTGAACCAGGTAGCGCTTCCGATGATCAGATCGGAAGCACTTTTCATAGGAGAAAATCGCTTTAGGGATCGGTCTCTGGGATGACATCCTCATTCGGCTCATCTAATTGCGCAGCCATTGCAGCAGTTCCGGTCCAAGCAACTGCGCATTCAGCTCCTCGTCCGAAAGCTCGACGAAGCCATCGAGGTCGCGCACGATCACAACGCCCGTGTTCTTGAACCGCGCTGCGATCGTCCGGAGGAAGCCGAAATCCACCGCATGCTCGCAGGCGCCCATGAACAGAAAATAGACCTGGTCACCGCGGCGCTCGGACGCCTCGAGTACCTGAATGGTCCGGTCAAGGTCGCTGGCGTCGTTTTCGCCATCGGTAACGAAGACGACGACCGAGCGCTTCTTCACGGCGGCCGGCTCGTCCCGGGAGACACCAAAGAACCGGCTCAGGAAGCCGCCGCTCTGTTCGCGCGGCAGCCAGCCGAAGTGCTGAAGATTGCGTTCGAGCACATAGCTGTACGTGGTCCCGCCCTTCCAGCCCGGCACTTTGTCGATCACATTGCGAATGATGTAGTTCTCGCAATTGTTCGGCGTAACCGTGCCGACATGGTGGACGTTCTCATTGCCGTGGCTGAAGCTGAAGACGTCCATCTGGCCGTCGGGGTCCAGAACCATTCCGTAGGGGACGAGCCGTTCGATGAGCTTGCTCGTGGTGCCTTCCTCATGCTCGTGCTCGAACGATCCCGAGACATCCATGTCGAAGATCAGTTCGGCCTTGAGGCCCGGCGCTACACCCGCCTTGTCGAGTGAGAGGCGCAGGGTTTCGGCCGACTTCTTGAGGTTCAGTTGCAGTGCCATGGCGGATCGTCCCCTTATGTCTTCAGTTGCTGCAGGATGGTGCGGAGCTGGTAGGTCAGCTCCCCGGCTTGGGTCGGCGTCACCTGTCGTTTTTCCTCCAGCATTGTCGCCAATGCGGCGATGCTTCCCAGCCATCCGGGAACCATGACGAGCGCCACGTTCTGAATCGCTCCGATGAGCCGGAGCGGCTGCTCGATCTGCAGCGTCCGCATCGACGCGCTGCCGCGGATCTGCGCGACGGTCTGGGTCAGGCTCATGCTGCGCTCGAGGAAGCGCTGCGACAACGGCTTCGCGCTATCTCCGAGATGCGCCGCCAGGAATTCCGCGGCGAGCGCGGCGGCCTCGACCTCGTCGGCGATCTCCTCGATGCGGCGGGAATGCCGCTCGAGCGTATCCTTGAACGACATGAGCGGCTCCAGCGCCCCTCCCATCAGCATTAGCAACTGGTCCAGCTCGACACGGGCCCGTTGCAGTTCTTCGGGCGTGTCGATCCTGCTGTTCACCGTCTTGAGATATTGGGTCAACAGGCCCCGGGCCGGGGCAACGCCGCAGACGGCCTCGAGGTCGATCGCACCGAGGATGTCGGTCATGCGACCGAGATGGGCTGTCACGCGCTTCATGACATCGGCCTGCGACAGCTCCACGCTCCGCGATACCAGCTCGCTATAGTCCTGCTGGATCCGGTACCCCCACAACACCGCCTGGCGATCCCTGGCGCCCTCTACGACGAAGGCCTGGACGAGGCGTCGCGCCTCGTCCAGCACGCCAGGCGCGCTCTGCGGCGACAACCTCGCCAAGTCGGCGCGATCGACCGCAATGCGCTTGCGCGCGACCCCTGGGATCGCCGTCGGCCTGGCTGGGCCAGCGTTCCGCGGCGAAGGCGCTTTGACCTGCGCCGGGGCTCGGGAGGGTCTGGCCGCAAGACTCTGCGCAGTCATGACGGTCGGCTTGGGGCCAATGCCGGCCTTGTCCCGCTCTTGCGGTCCGACGTCAGGCGCGCGGACCCGTCCAGCCGGTGGGCCGATGACGGTCGGGCGAAGCCGCTCCCGGCTGTCCTCCGCTCCGGGTCGGCGCGGCTCGGCGTCCTTGTCCCGCGGCATGACTGCCTCAGGAGAAATGAGCGAGGACGTCGTTGAAGGTGCCGTTGAAGCCGCTGCCGACGGCTGCGTATTCCCAGCCATTGGCGCCGAGCAAGACGCTGCCGAGCTGAACCACATTGAAGTCCTTGAACTCGTCGGAAAGCCTGTAGGCGCCGAGCTCCTTGCCCGTGTCGTCCAAAAGAACGATCGAGCAGAACTCGATGTCGCCGAACGCCGGTTCGTCTTCGGCGGGTTCCCCGGTCTCGTGACCGCCGCCATGATCGGCCTCATGGACCGTGACGAGGATCGGAATCTCGTTGACCCCGTCGGGGATACTGGACCCGTCGATTACGATGGATTCCACGTTGTTCTGGACCTGCTTGTCGCCGCTATGAACCAACCCGCCACTGGTCGTCTGGAACGAGCCGTCGGGATTCGTCGGCAGGGCGCCGCCTTTCGGATTCATGCGGGTGGTGTTGTAGGTCGACAGTACGCTCGCGAGTTGCGTGACCTTTGCGCCATTGCCGTCATTGCGGGCCTCGAGCGCATGCACGTCGACATCGTCGGCATGCTGAGCGTCGCATCGCCACTCGACCTTGACCGTGAACCGGGCACCCTTTTTCAGGGACAGTTGCAGTTTTGGTGTCTCGGCGCCGGCCTTTTCGAGGGAAAGCGTCAGCATGGGTGGAATCTCTCCTGTGGTTTGACCGCTCCCGTAGTCAAGGCGCATGAAAATATCATGGCGCCGGCTGCCTCGACGATAGGGTCGCAAGTTCCTGGCGGGCTGCGGCGAACTTCTGCCGCGCCTGCTCGAACTTCTCCTCGGTGGTCTTGCGCGCGGCAGCGACGAGACCGTGAATCTCGTTCGTGGTGGCGATGATCTGCTCGATCTGCTGGGCCTGCGCGAGACGGTTCTCGCCTGGCGCCTGCGCCGCCGTGACCGCGACATCCTTGAGCGCACGGCCGCGCAGGTCGGTCAGCTGCCTGTCGAGCTGGGCCTGTCGGCCCGCCAGTTGTTGCACGCTTCTGACCGCGAAGGCTCCGTGAATCGAAAGCAGCGTCATTTTGATCGAGGCAAATCGCGAGGCGACCGTCGTGGCGGTCTCCTGCAGCGTGGCGATTCCCGCCTGTTCGATCTGCTGGATCACCAGCTGATCGGCAGGCAGCCGCGTATAGGTTCCTTCAAGCGCGAGCGCCCGGCTTTCGAGCAGGCGCAGCTTGTCCTTGAGCTCGATCAGGCGCGTCAGCGCGACGGGATCGGCCGGGTTGAGGCTCGCCTCCTGCGCACCGACATAAGCCTGCGCCCGGGCGAGGAAAGCCCGGGCGACACCGGCCGAAACGGTGAAATCGCCGAAATGTTCGCCATAGCTCCGTTTGAGGGCTTCGAGAGCCTGCAGCTCGCCAAACAGCTTCTGCATTTCGCCGGATAACTCGCCCTCAAGCTTCATCATCTGGTCAGCGAGCGTCTTCGTGCGTCCGGAGATCAGTTCGCCAATCTCGGCTAACGCTTCCGCCGCAAGCTGAGCGGGACGCTTGCCGCTAAACCTCGCTAGCAGGGAGCCGATCATACCGGGCTTTTCGCCGTTTTGAATCCTGTCGAGAATTTCGGGAAGCTTGGCGTCCTGAACGCCCTCTTCAAGACGGCCAAACAGGGCGAAGACGGCCGAAGCGCTGTTCTTGTCGAGCCGTGCAAGGAAGCCGTCCAGGGTTCGCTGGAGCGCCTGCTCGGCGCTGAGCCCGATCTTGATCACGTCGCCGGACGGCAATGTCGCAAAATCGAGCGCCGCGAGCGCTGTTTCGACCTGCGGGAGCTGCTCTGATCTCAGGACAATGGCGCCGGTTTCGAGCGGCGCGGCCGAGCCCAAAGGTTGTTCCGGCGCGATCCGTTGCGCTGTCGCATCCGCCACGACTCGCGTAATCGCCCCAATTTTCGTCGGCTTCATTGGGGCTCCCTATCAGTCAGCATTCGGCCGGATATTAGCCGCTTATCAGGTAGACGCTCTTTATGTCTTTAGCGTGAGAGTTCTACAGGGTGCGCCAGACCGTCCGACGTCGGACACCTACACTTGATCGGTTCAATTCGGCGACATCGGCCCGATTATGGTCAGCGACTGGCTACTCTTTGCAGGAGAAAGTTCGGGACGCGTCTCGCGTACGCAACCGCAGCGCTTTAGCATTGTAATCGTTCCGCGTTTTTGACTTTGGCGGTCAGATCACAAACCGGCGCTCAAAGCGCATCGAGTGGTATCTTCAAATAGCGCCGGCCGTTGGACTCCGGCTTGGGCAGCTTCCCGCCCTGGATATTGACCTGGAGCGACTGGAGGATCAGCTGGGGCATTGGCAAGGTCCTGTCGCGCCCCTCGCGAAGGGCGATGAACTCCGCCTCTGTCCGAGCTGTGACGAGATGTACGTTCTCCGCCCGCTGTTCCTTGACGGTCGATTCCCACAACGGTTCGCGATCCCCTGGCTGGTAGTCGTGACCGACGAAGAGCCGCGTCTCATCGGGAAGTGCCAGGATCCCTTGGATCGAGGTCCAAAGCTGGGCGGCGCTGCCACCAGGAAAGTCGGTCCTGGCGGTGCCGCTGTCAGGCATGAACAAAGTATCATGGATAAAGGTAACCATGCGGCGTAGGCCGCAGTGCGTCTACGTCGGACCGTCGGATCGCGAGAGCAGGTCGGGATTGGCCTTGTAGATTTCGACGAGGCCCTTGAGCG
>NZ_JBHSLW010000002.1:0-151735 GCF_042657265.1 Allobosea eneae | reverse complement strand
GAGTGGCTGGGGTCCACATCGCTCGCTCCAAGATGGCCTGAACAACCCCTTGGAATCACGAGTGCCCCAGTCGCTCAACCCTTTCGGGACGGGCTCTCAGCTACACCTTCACCCTGCGCAAGGGCCTGAAGTTTCACAATGGCGCCGAGGTGACCTCGGCCGACATGGTCTGGAGCTGGAACCGCTACATGGACCCGAGGACCGACTGGCGCTGCCTGTCGGAGTTCGACGGCCGCGGCCGCGCCAAGGTCGAGGCGGTGACAGCGCCCGATCCGGCGACCGTCATGTTCAAGCTCGACAAGCCAAGCTCGCTCTTCCTCGCCAACATCGCCCGCACCGACTGTGCGATGACCGCGATCCTGCACAAGGATTCGCTGAAGGCCGACGGCTCCTTCGACAGGCCGATCGGCACCGGCCCTTACAAATTCGGCGAATGGAAGCGCGGCGAATTCATTCGCCTGACCCGCAACGAGGCCTATGCCAGCCTGCCGGGCGCGCCCGACGGCTACACCGGCGGCAAGCGCCCGCTCGTCGATGAAGTCCGCTTCATGGTCATTCCGGACGGCGCCACCGCCAAGGCGGCGCTGCTGAGCGGCAATATCGACATCGTCCCCGACGTCGCCAATGCCGAGGTCAAGGAGCTCAAGAAGGACCAGCGCGTCGGACTCTCGATCACGCAGAACATGGGCCTGGTCGGCATCTTGCTGCAGACGCGCGATCCGCTACTCGGCAACGTCAAATTGCGCCAGGCGATCGCGGCGGCGATCGACACCGAGGAGTTGGTCGCCCAGGTCACCGACGGGCTCGGCAAGCGCAACAACTCGATCGTGCCGGCGATGTCGTCCTATTACGGGCCGGTCCAGGCCAACGGCTACAAGCACGACCTCGCCGCCGCCAAGAAGCTGCTGCAGGAAGCCGGCTACAAGGGCGAGCCCTTGGTGATGCTGGCCAACAAGCGCTACCCGCAGAGCTTCGACGCCGCCGTGGTCTCGCAGCAGATGCTGCAGGCCGCCGGCATCAACGTCCAGATCGAAGTGCTGGAATGGGCGACGCAGCTCGACCGCTACTCCAAGGGCAATTACCAGCTCCAGGCCTTCCCCTATTCGGCCCGGCTCGACCCCGCCCTCTCCTTCGAATCCGTGACCGGCCCGAAGGCGACGCAGCCGCGCAAGGTCTGGGACAATCCGGAAGCGCAGGCCCTGCTCGACAAGTCGATGGTGGTCTCCGACAAGGCCGAGCGCCAGAAGCTGTTCGACGAACTGCACCAGCGCTTCATCGCCGAGGTGCCGATGGTAATGCTCTATAACGGCATCGACGCCGGCGCCTATGGCAAGCGCATCAAGGGCTACAAATCCTCGATCCTGTCGAAGCCGCGGCTCTGGGACGTGACGGTCGCGGATTAGGCGGCGCCGTTGACCTCGATCAGGTCCTTGGTGATGTGATGGGTGGTGAGCGTGGCCAGGCGCTCGCCGTCTCCGGCCCGGATCGCCGCGACCATGGCGTGATGATCCGCATCGCTGGCGAGCAGGGCCTGATGCGAGGCCCAGACCGTGACCGCCGAGCCGCGCGAGCGGTCGCGCAGGCTCCAGATCGTCTCCGCCAGCACCGGATTGCCGCAATGGGCATAGATCAGGCTATGGAAGGCGCGGTTGATCTCGCTCTGCTCGACCCGCGTGCCTTTCTGCACGGCCCGGCGGAACTCATGGGCGAGCGCATCGAGCCTGGCGATCGCCTCCTCGTCCATCTTGCCGATGACGAGCCGGGCGGCCGCGCTCTCCAGGATGATGCGGGTGTCGCGGATCGCGCGATAGGTCTCGAGATCGATCTCGGTGACGCGGTAGCCGCGATTGGGCACATGCTCGATCGTCTTGCGCACGGCGAGTTCGTCGAGCGCGGCGCGGACGTCGAAGCGTGTCGCCTGGAAGGCTTCCTCAAGATCGATCTGCCGCAGCCATTCGCCCGGCCGATAGGCGCGGACATGGATCGCCCGGGCGATCTCGTTGGCGAGTTCGCCCTTGGCGCGCTGGCGGGTTTTCGGACGGCTGGCCATGACGGGTCTCTAGAGCATTGCAATGACGCTTGCGAGCCGGCTCGCACGTCTCGCGCACAGGCCGCTCGGCATCGGTCGAATCCGGCTTGCAGCTCTATCCGTATCATGCAACAAAATTGGCGCCAATCTTGTAGCCAATCAGGAACCGCCGTATGACTGCTCCCGCTGCAAAGCCCGCCAAACAGGACGACGCGGCGGCGATCGCCCGCGCGCTCTACGATCTCGGCCCGACGCCGGTCATCGCCTGCAAGGCCGATCCGCGGTTCAGTTATTGCCTCTATGTGCCGAAGACCCTCGGCAAGGGTGGGCAGGCGCCCGAGCTCGTCGTCACCATGCACGGCACCGGCCGCGGCTTCACCGGCTATCGCGACGCTTTCGAGGCCTTCGGCCGCTGGAACAATTGCATCATCCTCGCCCCGCTCTTCCCGATCGGCGTGATGGGCGACGGCAACCGCAACGGCTTCAAATACATGCGTGAAGGCGGGGTTCGTTACGACGAGATCCTGCTTTCCATGGTCGACGAGGTCGCCCAGCATTACGGCCTGCGCTTCGACCGCTTCGCCCTGTTCGGTTATTCCGGCGGCGGCCATTTCACCCACCGCTTCCTGATGCTGCAGCCGAACAGGCTCTGGGCCGCCTCGATCGGTGCGCCGGGTTCTGTGACCTTGCTCGACCCGACGCGCGACTGGTGGGTCGGAACCCGCAACATGGCCGAGCTCTTCGGCACCGCCCCCGATATCGAGGCGATGCGCAAGGTCGCAGTCCAGATGATCGTCGGCGCCGCCGATCTCGAGACCTGGGAGATCACCCACAAGCCCGGCAATGCCAGCTGGATGCCGGACGCCAACCATGCCGGCACCAATCGTCCCGAGCGGCTCGATACCTTGCGCCGCAACTTCGAGGAGCACGGCATCGACGTGCGCTTCGACCTGGTGCCGAACATGCCCCATGACGGGTTGAAGGCGGTCCCGCGGGTCGAGGACTTCTTCGCCGACGTGCTCGCCAAGCGCCGCGCCGGTGCGGCTAAAGCGGCCTGAAGCCGCCGGGACCGGGACAGCGATCAGCGAGGGAAACGACAATGAACCGCCGGCTCATCTCCGCGTTCGCTCTCCTTGCTCTCGCAAGTCCCGCAACGGCGCAGACGATCAATGTCGCGCTCAATGCCGACATCCGCTCGACCAATCCGGGCGTCAATCGCGACGACAACACCGACGCCGTCGTGCTGCACATGGTCGAGGGCCTGGTCGGCTATCGCGAGAACGGCGCGGTCGCGCCGCTGCTGGCGGAGAAGGTCACGACCTCCGCCGATGGGCTGACCTACACCTTCACCTTGCGTAAGGGCGTCAAGTTCCACAACGGCGCCGAGCTCACCTCGGCCGACGTCCTCTGGAACTGGACGCGCTATATGGATCCGAAGACCGACTGGCGCTGCCGGTCGGAATTCGACGGCCGCATCGGCATGAAGGTGACAAGCGTCACCGCGCCCGATCCGTCGACCGTCGTGATGACGCTGGAGAAGCCGAGCGCGCTCTTTCTCGACACCATGGCGCGCACCGATTGCGCCATGGTCGCCATCATCCACAAGGACTCGCTGAAGCCCGACGGCAGCTTCGACAGGCCGATCGGCACCGGCCCGTTCATGCTCGGCGACTGGCGCCGCGGCGAGTTCGTCTCGCTGAAGCGCTTCGATGCTTATTTCTCGCCGGCGGGCGACAAGCGTGACGGCTATGTCGGCCGCAAGAATGCGCTGGTGCCGGAGGTCAAGTTCCTCGCCATCGCCGATGGCGCGACCGTCAAGGCCGGGCTGCTCTCGGGCGCGCTGCATGTCGCGGATATCCCGGATTCCGACCTGCCGGAGATGCAGAAGAGCAATAGCGTTCAGGTCATGACCGCGCCGAGCGCGACCAAGCACGCTTTGCTGCTGCAGAGCCGCGATCCGCTGCTGTCGGATGTCCGCATGCGTCAGGCGATCGCGGCGGCGCTCGATCTCGACGAACTCGTCGCCCAGGCTTCGAACGAACTCGGCAAGGTCAACAACTCGGCCGTCCACATGGCCTCGCCCTATTATAGCGAGGTCCAACGCCAGCGTTACAACCACGATCCGGCGCGGGTGAAGAAGCTGCTCGTCGAGGCCGGCTACAAGGGCCAGACGATCAAGCTGATCGCCAACAAGCGCTCGACCGTGCCGAGCTTCCCGGTCGCGGTCGTGGCGCAGGCCATGCTGCAGGCCGCCGGCATCAACAGCGAGATCGAGGTGCTGGAATGGGCGACCCAGCTCGACCGCTACAGCAAGGGCAACTACCAGATGATGTCCTTCAGCTATTCCGCCCGCATCGATCCGGCCCAGAGCTACAACCAGTTCAGCGGCCCCAAGGACACCTACCCTTCAAAGGCCTGGGACAGCCGCCGCGCCGACGAATTGATCGAGAAGGCGACGATCACCGCCGATGAGGGCGAGCGCCAGAAGCTGTTCGATGAGTTGCACCAGCTGATGCTCGCCGATGCGCCGCTGATCTTCCTCTACAACCAGGTCGACACCGCCGTCGTGTCGAAGCGCCTGAGGGGTTTCGCCCCCTGGGTCGCCTCGAAGCCGCGGCTCTGGGAGGTCGGCCTCGCCAACTGACCCGCCGCGGACGCCGCGGCACGATCACAGCGACAACTTAAAAACGACAGGGGACCGAGATGAAGTATCTGTTTGCGCCGGCCGTCGCCCTCATCGCCGCAAGCACTTTCGCCGCTCCGGCTGCGGCCCAGTCCATCACGGTGGCGGTCGCCGCCGACATCCGCAGCAACAATCCCGGCGTCAACCGCGACGACAACACCGACGATTTCGCGCTGCAACTGGTCGAGGGCCTCGTCGGCTATAATGAGGGCGGCGTCGCGACGCCATTGCTCGCCGAGAAGGTCGATCTCTCGGCAGACGGCAAGACCTACACCTTCACGCTGCGCCAGGGCGTCAAGTTCCACAACGGCGCCGAGCTCTCCTCGGCCGACGTGCTGTGGAGCTGGAATCGCTACATGGATCCGAAGACCGACTGGCGCTGCACCTCGGAATTCGACGGGCGCTCGGGCCTCAAGGTCGAATCGGTGACGGCGCCCGATGCCCGCACCGTGGTCATGCAGATCGATAAGCCGAACGCGCTCTTCCTCGACACGCTCGCCCGCACCGACTGCGCGATGACCGCGATCCTGCACAAGGATTCGGTCAAAGCCGATGGCAGCTGGGACAAGCCGATCGGCACCGGCCCCTACAAGTTCGGCGAGTGGAAGCGCGGCGAGTATTTCACCATGACCGCCTTCGAGGGCTACAAATCGCCATCGGGCGGACAGCGCGACGGCTATGTCGGCTCCAAGCGTCCGCTGCTCAAGGAGGTCAAGTTCCTGATCGTCAAGGACCCGGCGACGGTCAAGGCCGGCCTGATCTCCGGCGCGCTCGATCTCAGCGAGATACTGCCGAGCGACGCGGCCGAGCTGAAGAAGAATCCCAAGCTCTCGGTCGTGGCCGAGCCCAATGCCGTCCGGCACGTCTTCCTGATCCAGACCCGGGACGCGGTGATGGGCAACCAGAAGCTGCGCCAGGCGATCGCCGCCTCGCTCGACATGGATGAGATCGTCGCCGCCTTCTACAACGACCTCGGCAAGCCCAACACCTCACCGATATATTCCGGCTCGAGCTATTTCGGCGAGGCCGAGAAGAAGGGCCATGTCTTCGACGCTGCCCGCGCCAAGACCCTGCTCAAGGAAGCCGGCTACAAGGGCGAGAAGATCGTGATCCTCGCCAACAAGCGCCCGGTCGTGCCGAGCTTCCCGGCCGCGGTGGTGGCCCAGCAGATGCTGCAGTCCGTCGGCGTCAACGCCGAGATCGACGTGCTCGACTGGGCGACCCAGCTCGACCGCTTCAACAAGGGCAACTACCAGATGCAGTCCTTCTCCTTCTCGGCACGCTTCGACCCCGCCATCGCCTTCGAGCAGTTCTCCGGGCCGAAGGACAAGCAGCCGCGCAAGACCTGGGACAACCCGGAGGCTCAGAAGCTGATCGACAAGCTCTACGTCACCTCCGACCGGGCCGAGCGCCAGAAGCTCGTCGACGACTTGCACAAGCGCGTCATCGACGAAGTCCCAATGATCTTCGCCTTCAACGGTCTCGACATCGTCGCCCATGCCAAGCGCGTCCAGGGCTTCAAGCCGTGGCAGTCGAAGCTGCGCATGTGGGAAGTGACGCTGGCGAACTGACGCCACCTGCCACCGCGCATCCGGGAGGAAACCGATGCTGCGCTTCGCGCTGATGCGCATTCTCATGTCCGTGCCGACGCTGCTGATCGTGTCGGTCTCGGTCTTCGGCTTGATCCGGCTTATCCCGGGCGATCCGGCCTCGCTGATGCTGGGGGATCTGGCGACCCCCGCTTCGATCGCCGACCTGCAGGCAAGGCTCGGTCTCGACCAGAGCCTGCCCGTCCAGTTCGGCATCTGGTTCGGCAACCTGCTCAAGGGCGATCTCGGCCAATCGATCAACTCGCAGCAGGCGGTGCTGCCGCTGATCCTGCAGCGCTTCTGGATCTCGGCGCAGATCGTTCTGGTCGCGGTCGCGCTCGCCAGCCTGGTCGCGGTGCCGGCCGGTGTGCTTGCCGCCTGGAAGCAGGATTCGTCGCTCGATCTCAGCCTCGTCGCGGTCGCGACGCTGCTGCTCTCGATCCCGACCTTCTGGCTCGGCCTCCTGTTGCTGCTGTTCTTCGGGCTCAAGCTCGAATGGCTGCCGGTGGTCGGCTATGTCTCGATCGCCGAGAATCCCATAGCCGGCATCCTTTACCTCATCATGCCGATCATGACGCTGTTCCTGCACGAGATCGGCGTGATCCTGCGCATGGCCCGCGCCTCGACGCTGGAAGTGCTGCGGCTCGACTACATCACCCATGCGAGAGCCAAGGGCCTTGCCGAAAGCGCCGTGCTCTGGAACCACGCCTTCAAGAATGCCTTCGGGCCGACCTGGACGCTGATCGGCCTCGTCCTCGGCAATCTGTTAGGGGGCATCGCGGTGGTCGAGACGGTCTTCACCATCCCCGGCCTCGGCCGCCTGCTGGTCGATTCGATCTTCGCCCGCGACTATCCCGTCATCCAGGGCTGCATGCTCTTCGTCGCCTTCACCTATGTGCTGGTCAATCTCGTGATCGACCTCTGCTATCCGATCTTCGATCCAAGGGTGACGGCGCAATGAGGCTCCCCGCTCCCAACGCCCTGGTCGGCGGCACGCTGATCGGCTTCCTCGTCCTCGTTGCTGCGGTCAGTTCGGTCTGGACGCCCTATGACCCCTTGCGGCTCTCCTTCCGGGCCAAGCTCGCCGCGCCCTCAGCCATGCACTGGCTCGGCACCGACGAATTCGGCCGCGACGTGCTCTCGCGATTGATGGCGGGCGCCGCGACGTCGGTCTGGATCAGCCTGCTGACGGTCGCGCTCGCGGTGTCGCTCGGCACGATGATCGGCCTGTTCTCCGGTTATGTCCGCGGCTGGGTCGACCGCACCATCATGGCCTTCAACGACGCGCTGCTCGCCTTCCCCGGCATCCTCCTGGCGCTCGGCCTGCTCGCCGTGGTCGGCGCCAACAAATACGGCATCATCCTGGCGCTCGGCATCGCCTATGCGCCCTCGGTCGCCCGCATCGTGCGCGGCACCGTGCTGTCGCTGCGCGAACGCGAATTCATCTCAGCCTCGCGGGTGATGGGCAATTCCGAGGGCTTCACCATGGCCCGCCACATCCTGCCGAACTGCATCGCGCCGCTGACCGTGCTGGCGACCTCGATGTTCGGCTGGGTGCTGCTGGCCGAGAGCTCGCTCTCCTTCCTCGGCCTCGGCGTGCCGCCGCCGGCTCCGACCTGGGGCAATATGCTGGCGGGCTCACGGCCCTATATCGGCCAGGCCGTCTGGCTCGGCATCTTCCCGGGCCTTTGCATCTCGCTGACCCTGCTCGGCATCAACCTGCTCGGCGATGCGCTCCGCGACAAGCTCGACCCGCGGATGAGGGGTGCGCGATGACCTCCACCAAGCCATTGCTGGAGGTCGACGGCCTCACCCTTCGGATCGGCGCGAGTGGCCGCACCGTCGTCAACGATGTCAGCTTCTCGGTGTCGCCCGGCGAGATCGTCGGCATCGTCGGCGAGTCCGGCTCCGGCAAGACGCTCGCCGCCCGCGCTGTGATGGGTTTCATCCCGCCGGCGGTGCGCCTGATCTCCGGTTCGATCCGCTTCGACGGCGAGGAGGTCACGACCTTGGCGCCAAAGCGTCTGCGGGCGATCCGCGGCGCCAAGGTCGGCATGGTCTTCCAGGAGCCGATGACCTCGCTCAACCCGTCGATGCTGATCGGCCGCCAGCTCGAAGAGGGCCTCGCGCTGCATCGCAAGCTCGACGCCGCCGGCCGGCGCGAGCTCATCCTAGACATGCTCCGGCGCGTCGGCATCCGCGATCCCGAGGGCGCCTTCAACGCCTATCCGCACCAGTATTCCGGCGGCATGCGCCAGCGCATCATGCTGGCCTCGGTGATGCTGCTGAAGCCGGCGCTGCTGCTCGCCGACGAGCCGACCACGGCGCTCGACGCCGTCGTCCAGCGCGACGTGATGGAGCTGATGGTCGACCTGACCAAGGAGAACGGCACCGCCGTACTCCTGATCTCGCATGATCTCGGCATGGTCGCGCGCTATTGCAGCCGCATCGTCGTGATGTGCCAGGGCGATGTCGTCGAGCACGGCAAGAGCGAGGATATCCTCGCCCGGCCGCAGCATCCCTATACACGCAAGCTCCTCGCCGCCATGCCGCATCGCGAGCCGGCGCGCGCGCTGCCGGAGGCGGCGACGCCGCTGGTGTCGGTCGATGACCTGGTCGTCGACTATGGCGGCCGCCAGGGCTTCTTCCGCAAGGAGCAGGGCAAGCGGGCGCTCCATGGCATCAGTCTCAACGTGAAGCCCGGCGAGGTCGTCTCGGTCGTCGGCGGCTCGGGCTCCGGCAAGTCCACGCTCGGCCACGCCATCGCCGGCCTGCTCAAGCCGAGCGGCGGCGAGATCCGCTTCAACGGCAAGCCGATCGACAGGAGCGACGCCGCCTTCTGGGACTACCGGCTGAACTGCCAGATGGTGTTCCAGGACCCGTATTCCTCGCTCGATCCGCGCATGACCATCGGCGAGCTCGTCGGCGAGCCCTTGCGGCTGATCAAGGGCATGGGCGCGGCCGAGAGGAAGGCGCGCCTGCAGGAGGTGCTGGGTGAGGTCGGCCTCGGCGACGGCTTCGCCGAACGCTATCCGCACGAGCTTTCCGGCGGCCAGCGCCAGCGCGTCGCCATCGCCCGCGCGATCATCCGCAGGCCAAGCTTCGTCATCGCCGACGAGCCGGTCTCGGCGCTCGACGTCACCGTCCGCGCGCAGGTGCTGGAGCTCTTCGCGGAACTGCAGAAGAAGCACGGCTTCTCCTGCCTGTTCATCAGCCATGATCTCGGCGTGGTCGAGCAGGTCTCCGACCGCGTCGTCGTCATGCAGGATGGCCGCATCGTCGAGGAAGGCACACGCGATCAGATCTTCGATGCGCCGCAGCACGACTACACCCGCAAGCTGCTCTCGGCCGTGCCCGGGCTGGAGAGCATGGAGGATGGCGGGGTGAGGCTGTTCTGGAGGCTGGCGGAGCCGGAGACAGCATGACGAAAGCCGTCATGCTCGGCCTTGTGCCGAGCATCCACGTCTTGAACACGCCCTCGACCAGCAAAGACGTGGATGGTCGGGACAAGCCCGTCCATGACGGCACGTCCAATGCAAACTGAAGAGCCCTCGCCATGAAGAACGGAATGATCGTCGCCCCGCAGCCGGAAGCGGTAGAAGCCGGCGCCGCCGTGCTGGAGCGTGGCGGCAATGCGATCGATGCGGCGATCGCCTGCGCCTTCATGCAGGGGGTGGCCGATCCGCTGATGTCGGGCATCGGCGGCTTCGGCTCGATGCAGCTCTACATGCCCGGCAGGGGCGTGCACGAGATCGTCGAGTTCTATGCCCGCGCCTCTTATTCGGCGAAGCCGGACATGTGGCAGGACAAACTGCGCGGCCAGTCGCGCGACGGCTTCGCCTTCCTGCTCGAGGGCGGCATCAACGAATTCGGCCATCTCGCCGTCTGCACGCCCGGCAGCGTCAAGGGCTATGACTATGTGCTGTCGCGCTTCGGCACGATGGACTGGGCCGATGTCATGGCGCCGGCGATCAAGCAGGCGCGCGAGGGCGTGCTGGTGCGCCCGCACATGCACTGGTTCTGGACCCAGGACCAGAGCGGCTCCGGCCAGGTCAACACCTCGGACAAGCTGCGCTACAGCGAGACCGGCAAGGCTCTGTATTTCCGCCCCGACGGCAGCGCGAAGCGCCCGGGCGACATCATCGTCAACGCCGACATGGCCAACACGCTGGAGCGGCTCGCCAAAGGCGGCGCCGACCTGTTCTACCATGGCGAGCTTGCCGAGGAGATCGCCGCCGACTTCGCGGCGCATGGCGGGCTGATCTCGCGTGAGGACCTTGCCCGCTACGAGCTTTCGGTCGCCGAGCCGATCTGGGGCTCCTATCGCGGCCACCGCATCTCGACCTCGCCGCCGCCGGCGAGCGGCATGTCGATGCTGCAGATCCTCCACATGCTGGAGGCCTTCGACATCGGCTCGCTCACCCACGGCGGCGCCGAGCATGTCCGCCTGCTGGCCGAGGCAATGAAGCGCATGACCATCGACAAGGACCAGTTCATGGGCGACCCGGCCTATGTCGACGTGCCCGTCGAGCACCTGATCTCCAGGGAGCATGCGGCAAGCCAAGCCGAGAGCATCCGTCGCGGCGAGCGCGCCGATGTGAAGCGGCTGGAGCGCTCATCCTCGCGCGAGACCACCCATGTCACCGTGGTCGACCGCCACGGCAATGCGGTGGCGCTGACCCATACGCTCGGCAGCCCGTCGGGCGCGATCACCGAGGGGCTCGGCTTCATCTACAACGGCACGATGAGCCGCTTCGACCCGCGCCCCGGCCGCGCCGGCTCGATCGCGCCCGGCAAGCGCCGCTCCTCCTCGGCGGCGCCGACCATCGTCTTCAAGGGCGACAAGCCCTTCATCGTCATGGGCGCGCCGGGCGGCAGCTATATCGCCCCGGCAATGGCGCAAGGTATCAGCAATGTCATCGATTTCGAGATGTCGATGCTGGAGGCGGTGGCGGCGCCGCGCGTCATGGGCGTCTCGAATTCCATCGATATCTCGAACCGCATCCGCCGCAGCGTCGAAGCCGAGCTCAAGGCGCAGGGCTATGACGTCAAGCGCTCGGCCCAGAGCTATCCCTTCGCCGCGCTCCATGGTGTCAAGATCGAGGACGGGCTCGCCACCGGCGGCGCCGACCCGCAGCGCGACGGCATGGCGATCTCGGTGCCGGGGTAGATCAGCCGGCGAGCCAATCGTCATTGCGAGGAGCGCCAGCGACGAAGCAATCCAGGAGGGACGTAGAGCTCTACGTCCCCCCTGGATTGCTTCGCTGCGCTCGCAATGACGAACAGAACTGACCGCCTCACACCGGCGCGATCTGCAGCGGGTCGACCGAGATCGCCCGCTTCAGCGTGCGCAGGCCGAAGGTCGTGCGCGACTGCCGCATGCCCGGCAGGCGGTAGATCTTCTCGCGCAGGAAGCGCTCATAGTGCTCGGTGCCGCTGACCACGGCCTTGACCAGGTAGTCATAGTCGCCGGTGACGAGATGAGCCTCGACCACCTCCGGAATCCGCGTCAGCGCCTCGCCGAAGCTATCGAGCAGCTTGTCGTCATGCTTGTCGAGCGTGATCTCGATGAAGACGACATTGTCGAGGCCGAGCGCGCGGTGGTTGAGCACCGCGACATATTTCTCGATCGCGCCGTTCTCTTCGAGCCGCTTCACCCGCGTCCAGCACGGCGAGGGCGAGAGGCCGACCTTCTCGGCCAGCGCATTGATCGTCAGCCGCCCGTCCTCGTTCAGGGCGGAGAGGATGCGCCGATCGATCGCATCCAGTTCCTCGCCACGCCGTGCCTTGATCGCCATCGAATGAATTTTCCGTCAATCTCTGATTTTGCAGAATAATCCTCTGACTATGCCTCAATCTCAAGGCCATTTCGGCAAGAACTTGATGATCTGCAACCCTAATATGCCCGCATAAGGACTGCGCCCAGACGGGCGCGCCTGCAAACGCGCCTTGCGGCCAACATCGCGGCGCGGAATGCTGGGTAGAGCGAGAGCCTAGGGAGCGTGGACATGACAGACCCCTCACCGCTTCGGTTCCATGTTCCCGTCCCCGCCAGCCGCCCCGGCGAAAAACCCGACTTCTCCCATGTCGTGATCCCCAAGGCCGGCTCGGTGCAGCGCCCGCCGGTCGATGTCGATCCCAAGGAAATCCGAGACCTCGCCTATTCGATCATCCGCGTGCTCAACCGCGAGGGCGAGGCGGTCGGCCCCTGGGTCCCGGAGCTCTCCAAGGACGAGTTGATCCGCGGCCTGCGCCACATGCTGACCCTGCGCGCCTTCGACGCCCGCATGCAGATGGCGCAGCGCCAGGGCAAGACCTCGTTCTACATGCAGCACACCGGCGAGGAGGCGGTTAGCTGCGCCTTCCGCATCGCGCTCGGCAAGGGCGACATGAATTTCCCGACCTATCGCCAGGCCGGGCTCCTGATCGCGCACGACTATCCGCTCGTCGAGATGATGTGCCAGATCTACTCGAACGAGCGCGACCCGATGAAGGGCCGGCAATTGCCGGTGATGTACTCCTCCAAGGAAAACGGCTTCTTCTCGATCTCGGGCAACCTCACCACCCAGTACATCCAGGCGGTGGGCTGGGCGATGGCTTCCGCGATCAAGGGCGACACCAAGATCGCGGCCGCCTGGGTCGGCGACGGCTCGACCGCCGAATCCGACTTCCACGCCGCGCTGGTCTTCGCCTCGACCTACAAGGCCCCCGTCGTCCTCAACGTCGTCAACAACCAGTGGGCGATCTCGACCTTCCAGGGCATTGCGCGCGGCGGCTCCGGCACCTTCGCCGCGCGCGGCCTCGGCTTCGGCATCCCGGCCCTGCGCGTCGACGGCAACGACTACCTCGCCACCTATGCCGTGGCGCAATGGGCGATCGAGCGGGCCCGCCGCAATCTCGGGCCGACGCTGGTCGAATACGTCACCTATCGCGCCGGCGCGCATTCGACCTCGGACGATCCCTCCGCCTACCGGCCCAAGCATGAGTCCGACGACTGGCCGCTCGGCGACCCGATCGTGCGGCTGAAGCAGCACCTGATCGCGATCGGCGCCTGGACCGAGGAGCGCCACAAGCAGGCCGATGCCGAGATCATGGCAACCGTCATCGCCGCGCAGAAGGAAGCCGAGAGCTTCGGCACGCTGCATGCCGGCGGCAAGCCCTCCTCGCGCGACATGTTCGAGGACGTCTATGCCGAGCTGCCGCCGCATCTGCGCCGCCAGCGCCAGCAGATCGGAGTCTAAAGTATGCCCCGCATGACCATGATCGAGGCGATCCGCTCCGCCCTCGACGTCTCCATGGGCCGCGACGACAACGTCGTCGTCTATGGCGAGGATGTCGGCTATTTCGGCGGCGTCTTCCGCTGCACCCACGGCCTGCAGCAGAAATACGGCGTCAACCGCTGCTTCGACGCGCCGATCAGCGAGCTCGGCATCGTCGGCACCGCGATCGGCATGGCGGCCTATGGCCTGCGCCCCTGCGTCGAGATCCAGTTCGCAGACTACATGTACCCGGCCTATGACCAGATCGTCTCCGAGGCGGCGCGCCTGCGCTACCGCTCGGCCGGCGACTTCACCTGCCCGATGGTGATCCGCATGCCGACCGGCGGCGGCATCTTCGGCGGCCAGACCCACAGCCAGAGCCCGGAAGCGCTGTTCACCCACGTCTCCGGGCTGAAGACGGTGGTGCCGTCCAATCCGCGCGACGCCAAGGGCCTGCTGATCGCGGCGATCGAGGATCCCGATCCGGTGATCTTCCTCGAGCCGAAGCGGCTCTACAACGGACCGTTCGACGGCCATCACGACCGTCCGGTCACGCCCTGGTCGAAGCACGCGCTCGGCGAGGTCGAGGAGGGCCACTACACCATCCCGCTCGGCAAGGCGGCGATCCGCCGCGAGGGCTCGGCCGTCACCATCGTCACCTACGGCACCATGGTCCATGTCGCGCAGGCCGCCACCGAGGAAACCGGCATCGACGCCGAGATCATCGACCTGCGCACCCTGCTGCCGCTCGACCTCGACGCGATCGTGGCTTCGGTCTCGAAGACCGGCCGCTGCATCGTCCTGCACGAGGCGACGCTGACGTCAGGCTTCGGCGCCGAGCTCGCCGCGCTCGTCCAGCAGCACTGCTTCTACCATCTGGAGGCGCCGATCATGCGCGTCACCGGCTGGGACACGCCTTATCCGCACGCCCAGGAATGGGACTACTTCCCCGGCCCCGCCCGTCTTGGACGGGCGCTGCGCGACATCATGGAGGCACGCTGATGGCCGAGCGCATCATCAAGCTGCCCGATGTCGGCGAGGGCATCGCCGAGGCCGAGCTGGTCGAGTGGCACGTCAAGGTCGGCGACATCGTGCGCGAGGACGATCTTATCGCCGCGGTGATGACCGACAAGGCAACCGTCGAAATCCCCTCCCCCGTCGAGGGCGAGGTCACCTGGGTCGGCGCCGAGATCGGCGATACCGTCGCGATCGGCTCGGCGCTGGTCAAGCTGAAGGTCTCGGGTGATGGCGCCGCGAGCGAGGCGCCGGCCGAGGCCGAGGCGCCTGCCGAGCCTCCGAAGGAAAAGCCTGCTGCTGCGCCTCCTCCGGCCGCACCGGTCGCAGCTGCGGAGCCCGCTCCCAGGCAGTTGCCGACGCCTAAGCCCGCGGCTCCGGCCCGCCCGGCCCCGGTCATTACAACACCGGCGCCGCGCCGCCCGGTCGGCGAGAAGCCGCTAGCCTCTCCGGCCGTCAGGCTGAAGGCGCGCGAGGCCGGCATCGACCTGCGCCAGGTCCAGGGCTCCGGCCCGGCCGGCCGCGTCACCCATGAGGACCTCGACGCCTTCATCCTGCGCGGCCCCGAGGCTCCGACCAAGGGCGGGCTCGTCGCCAGGACAGGAATCACAGACGTCAAGATCGTGGGCTTGCGCCGCCGCATCGCCGAGAAGATGGCGCTGTCGAAGTCGCGCATCCCGCACATCACGATCGTCGAAGAGGTCGATGTCTCCGCTCTCGAAGACCTGCGCGCCGCGCTCAACAAGAAGCCGACGGCCGAGCGGCCAAAGCTGACGATATTGCCCTTCCTGATGCGGGCGATGGTCAAGGCGCTCGGCGAGCAGCCCAATCTCAACGCTCTCTATGACGACGAAGCCGGCGTCGTCCACCAGCATGCCGGCATCGATATCGGCATCGCCACCCAGGCGCCGTCCGGTCTGATGGTGCCGGTGGTCAAGCATGCCGAAGCGCGCGATCTCTGGGGCTGCGCGATCGAGCTCTCGCGCCTGGCGGAACGGGCCCGCGACGGCTCGGCGACTCGCGACGAGCTCACCGGCTCGACCATCACCATCACCTCGCTCGGCGCGCTCGGCGGCATCGCCACGACCCCGGTGATCAACCATCCCGAGGTCGCGATCGTCGGCGTCAACAAGATGATGGTCCGCCCGGTCTGGGACGGCACCACCTTCGTGCCGCGCAAGATGATGAACCTCTCCTCCAGCTTCGACCACCGCGTCATCGACGGCTGGGACGCGGCGGTCTTCGTCCAGCGGCTGAAAGAGCTGCTGGAGACGCCGGCGACGCTGTTCGTGGACATGTGAGCGGCGGGAACGAGCCATGACCGACATCACCTGCAAGCTCCTCGTCATCGGCGCCGGCCCCGGCGGCTATGTCTGCGCCATCCGCGCCGGACAGCTCGGCATCGACACCGTCATCGTCGAGAGTACCAAGCTGGGCGGCACCTGCCTCAACATCGGCTGCATCCCGTCCAAGGCGATGATCCATGTCGCCGAGGAGTTCGAGAAGGCGGCCCATGTCGCCGCCGGCAAGACGCCGTTCGGCCTCACCGCCGCCGAGCCGAAGCTGGATCTGAAGCAGGCCGTCGCCTGGAAGGACGGCATCGTCCAGCGGCTGAACAACGGCGTCGCCGGTCTGCTGCGCAAGGCCAAGGTCAAGATCGTCCATGGCCAGGCCCGCTTCCGCGACGGCAAGACGGTGGCGGTCGAGACCGAGACCGGCCCGAAGATCATCAAGGCCGAGACGATCGTGATCGCGACCGGCTCGCTCCCGGTCGAGCTGCCCTTCCTGCCCTTCGGCGGCAACGTCATCTCCTCGACTGGCGCGCTGGCGCTGGCCGAATTGCCGAAGCGCCTCGTCGTGGTCGGCGGCGGCTATATCGGGCTCGAGCTCGGCACCGCCTTCGCCAAGCTCGGCAGCAAGGTCACCGTCGTCGAGGCGCAGGAGAAGATCCTGCCGCTCTACGATGCCGAACTGACCGCGCCGATCGCCAAGAGCCTGTCGGCGCTCGGCGTCGAGGTTCTGCTCGGGGCCAAGGCGCTCGGCCAGACAGCCAAGGGCGACGGGTTGCGCATCGAGACGGCCGACGGCAAGGAGCGCGAGTTGCCGGCCGACAAGATCCTGGTCACGGTCGGCCGGGCGCCGGCAACGGCCAAGCTCGGTCTCGACGAACTCGTGCTCGACATGGACGGGCGCTTCATCCGCATCGGCGAGCGCTGCGAGACCTCGATGCGTGGCATCTACGCCATCGGCGACGTCACCGGCGAGCCGATGCTGGCCCATCGCGCCATGGCGCAGGGCGAGATGGTCGCCGAGATCGTCGCTGGCGAGCCGCGCATCTGGGACAAGGCCTGCATCCCGGCGATCTGCTTCACCGATCCCGAGATCGTCTCGGCCGGCCTGTCGCCGGCGGAGGCCAAGGACGCCGGCTACGAGACCAAGATCGGGCTCTTCCCGTTCCAGGCCAATGGCCGCGCCATGACCCGCCATGGCGAGGCCGGCTTCGTCCGCATCGTCGCCCGGGCCGACAACCATCTCGTTCTCGGTATCCAGGCGGTCGGTCAGGGCGTTTCGGAGCTCTCCGCCGCCTTCGGCCTCGCCATCGAGATGGGGGCGAGGCTGGAGGACGTCGCCGGCACGATCCACGCGCATCCGACCTTGGGCGAGGCCTTCCAGGAATCGGCGCTGAAGGCGCTCGGCCACGCCTTGCACATCTGAGGCGAACGCAGGCCGGGGTTCAACCCGGCGAGGGTTGACGCAGCAGCGCTCGCCGCTTCGACTGGCAGGACGGGTCAGGATGGACCCGCCTTGACTGCCGGAGCCTTCAGCCGTGACCGAACCCTGCGATCTCGACGCCGTCACCGCCCGCCGCCTGATCGGCGAGAAGAAGCTCTCGGCGACCGAGCTGCTCGAAAGCTGCCTCGCCCGGATCGACGCCGTCGATCCTGCCGTCAACGCCATGGTCGCGCGCGACGACGAGCGTGCCCGCGCCACGGCGAAGGCGGCAGACGCCGCCACGATGCGCGGCGACGCTTTGCCGGCGCTACATGGCCTGCCGATCGGCATCAAGGATCTTGAGGATGTCGCGGGCCTGCGCACCACCTATGGCAGCCCGCTCTTCGCCGACCATGTCCCGACGCAGGATCAAGGCATCGTCGCCTCCGTGCGCAAGGCGGGCGCGGTCATCGTCGGCAAGACCAACACGCCGGAATGGGGCGCCGGCGCCAATACCCGCAACGCCGTCTACGGCGTCACCGGCAACCCGTTCGATCCCTCGCGCTCGGCCGCCGGCTCCTCCGGCGGCTCGGGCGTCGCGCTCGCGACCAATATGGTGCCGATCGCCACCGGCTCGGACACCGGCGGCTCCTTGCGTAACCCGGCTGCCTTCAACGGCATCGTCGGCTTCCGCCCGACGCCGGGGCTGGTGCCGAGCGACAAGCGTCCGCTCGGCTGGAACCCGCTTCCGGTGCTCGGCCCGATGGCGCGTACCGTGCCCGATCTCTGCCTTCTGCTCTCGACCATGGTCAGCGACGACGCCGCCGACCCGCTGGCGACGACGATCCATGGCAGAACGGTCAGGCGGCCTGAGGATTTCGCGCGGCCGGACCATTGCGATCTCGCCTCGCTGAGGGTCGCGCTCACCCCGGATTTCGGCTTCGCCCCGACCGAGAAGCACATCCGCGAGGTCTTTGCCGACAAGGTCGGCCGCTTCAGCAAGGTCTTCGGCCGGGTGGACGAGGCGACACCAGATTGCTCCGGCACCGATGAGAGCTTCGAGGTGCTGCGCGCCGTCTCCTTCCTCGCCAGCCATCACGACCGCGCGACCAGGACGCCCGACAAGGTCGGTCCCAATGTCCGCGCCAATGTCGAGGAAGGCCTGCGCTACAGCGCGCTCGACATCACCCGCGCCCTCAAGCAGCAGACCGTGCTCTACCATGAGTGGCAGCGCTTCTTCGATACCTATGACGTTATCCTCTCTCCGGCGATCACGCTGTCGCCGCGGCCCTGGTCGGAACTCTATCCCGCCGAGATCGACGGCAAGCCGACGCGGACCTATTTCCACTGGTTGGCGAATGCCTATGCGGTGACGATCGTCGGCCACCCCGCCATCTCGCTGCCGGTCGGGCTCGACCGTAACGGCATGCCCTTCGGCCTGCAGATCGTCGGCCCGCGCGGCGGTGACGCCAAGGTGCTTGCCGTCGCGGCGGCGCTCGAGTCACTCTTGGCCGGCGATCCGCTGACGGCGCGCCCCGTGCCGGATATCGCCAGGTTGAAGGCCGCGCCGAGGCTCGCGGACAGCCCGAATTTCCTCGGCTTCGACTAGCCGAAGCACGCAGTTTTCCAAGCCACAACAACAGGACGAACGAAGTTTGTAGTCGCACGATCCAATCATAAGAGGGGAGAGACCATATGAAGCGTCGTCAGTTCCTGCAGGGCACGGCAGCTGCCGCCCTGTTCGCTCCAGCGCTCGCCCGTGAGGCCATGGCACAGGCGCCGAGCGCGACCATGCTGAAGATGGCGCCGCAGGCGAATCTCACCTCGCTCGATCCGATCTGGACGACGGCGACCGTCACCAACAATCACGGCTATTACGTCTTCGACACGCTCTATGGCGGCGACCTCAATCTCAAGCCGCAGCCGCAAATGGCCGAGGGCCACGAGATCTCGGCCGACGGCAAGGTCTGGAAGATCAAGCTGCGCGAGGGGCTCGCTTTCCATGACGGCCAGCCGGTCCGCCCGGCCGACTGCATCGAGAGCCTGAAGCGCTGGTGCCAGCGCGACCCCTACGGCCAGCTCCTGATCAAGGCCGTCGAGGCCTGGGGCGCGCCAGACGAGCGCACCATCGAGATCAAGCTGATCCGGCCTTTCCCGATGATGCTAGACTGCATGGCCAAGGCGGACAACCCGCCCTTCATCATGCCGGAGCGCCTCGCCAAGACCGAGGCGACCAAGCAGGTCACCGAGATGACCGGCTCAGGGCCCTACAAATTCGTCGCCAGCGAATATGTCTCGGGCAGCCGCGTCGTCTACGAGAAGAACGAGGCCTACAAGCCGCGCAGCGAGCCGCCGAGCCGCAATGCCGGCGGCAAGGTCGCGCATTTCAAGCGGATCGAGTGGCACATCCTGCCCGACCCGGCGACGGCGGCTGCGGCCCTGATCCAGGGCGAGATCGACTGGTGGGAGCGCCCGCTCGCCGATCTCCAGCCGCTGCTGGCCAGAAGCTCCGACGTCGTCCGCGAGGTCATCGACAAGAACGGCCGCGGCTCGATCATGCGGCTGAACCATCTGCAGCCGCCCTTCAACAATCCCAAGGTGCGCGCCGCCGTTCGCCTCGGCGTCAACCAGGAAGACTATATGCGCGCGTCGCAGGGCGACGACACTACCGCCTGGCAGCTCTGCCGAAACCTGTGGTGGCGCGGCACGCCCTATTATACCGGCGAGCTTGAGGACCTGATGCCGCAGAGCCTCGACAAGGCCAAGGCGGCCCTGAAGGCGTCCGGCTACAACGGCGAGAAGGTCGTCATCATCAACCCGACCGACTTCCCCGATATCGGCCCGCTCGGCGACGTCACCTACGAGCTGCTGAAGTCGATGGGCATGAATGTCGAGATGGCGGCGAGCGACTGGGGCACGGTGATCCAGCGCCGCAACAGCCGCGAGCCGGTCGAGAAGGGCGGCTGGAGCATCTTCCACACCACTGGCGCCGCGGTCGGCTGGGGCAATCCGGCCCTGTCCAACCTCGTGCGCGGCCCGGGTGAGAAGGGCTGGTTCGGCTGGTGGACCAACGCCAAGGCCGAGGAGATGGCCGAGGAATGGCTCTATGCGCCGGATGAGGCCAAGCAGAAGCAGGTGGCGGTCGCGCTCGGCCGGCTGGCGCTGGAGGAATGCGCCACCATCCCGCTCGGCCAGTTCGTGATCAAGACGGCCTATCGCAAGGGCCTGACCGGCATGCTGCCGGGCTCGGCGCCGTATCCTTGGGGGCTGAAGCGGGGGTAAGGCAACTCAGCGCTCCCACCAGCAAAGCGCGGGAACCCTCTCCTGTAAGGAGAGCGTAGGGTGAGGTGTAGGCCGTTCGACCAGTTTCGCGCAGCCTGACCGCGCGGTTGGGTTCAGGCCAACGTTTCCAGTCCGAACACCTCTCCCCTGCCCCTCTCCTTACAGGAGAGGGGTTCTGCCCGCGCGGTTCGAACGCCTCAATTCGCCGCCACCGCCGCCGACCACGGCGAGGCGGCATCACTGATGCCTTCTTGCCCGTCCTGCCCGCTCCGCACCATGTTCGGGCAGGCGAAGTTGAGCGGCAGCACGCCGTGCTCGACCACCGTCAGCGGGCCGACGGCAGCCAACGCATCGAGCGTGCCCTCGGGCAGGCGGGCATCGGCACTGGTGCCGTCGGGACCGGAAACGTCGATGCGTGGCTGATGCGCCGCATCCTCAAGGGTCATCCCGCTGTCGAGGGTGAAGGCCAGCATCTGGTAGACGCTGGCAAGGATGCGCCGCCCGCCGGAGGCGCCGGCGCCATAGCGCGGATAGCCGCCATCTGCCGGCGTCACCACCACCGGGCACATATTGCACAGGGGCCGGGCGCCCGGCGCGATCGCATTGGCGCTGCCCGGGCGTGGATCGAACCACATCATGCCGTTGTTCATCAGCACGCCAGTGTCGGGCAGGACGAGGCGGCTGCCCATCGAGGACAGCAAGGTCGTGGTCAGCGCGACGATGGTGCCCTCGCCGTCGACGACGGTGAGATGGGTGGTGCAGGTCTCGCCCGGCTCCTTCGCAGCTTGCGCCGCGCCCAAGCCTTCGAGCCGGGTGGCGTAAGCTTCGCGCATCACCTGCGAGAGCCGGACGAACCAGGCCGAGTCCGGACCGCCATCCGGCGGCGGGCTTCCCGCCATGCCCTCGACCACCGCCTGCAGGGTCGGCGCCGCCGTCAAGCCGCCGGCGGTGTGGATGCGATGCGTGCCGCGCCAGTCGATTACCGGCGCCTCGCGCACGCTCGCGCGGCAATCGGCGAGATCCTGTGCATCGACTACGCCACCGACGGCGGCGATGTCGGCCGCTAGCTGCTTTGCGAGATCGCCGCGATAGAAATCGTCGAGCCCCGCCTTGGCGAGATGCTCCAGTGTGCTGCCGAGATTGCCGAGCGTCCGGAAGCCCGGCACGCCCTGATAGGGCGGCACAGGCGGCAGGCCGTCCGGCAGGTAGATGCGCGCGCTCTCCGCATAGAGCCTGAGCACCGCGGCCGAGGAGGCGATCTTCAGCGTCGTGTACCAGTCCTGCGCCATGCCCCGCCTGGCCAATGCGACCGCGGGCTGAAGCAGCTCGGAAACGGGCATGCTCGTGCCGAACCGCTCCTTCAAGGTCGCATAGCCCGAAACCGAGGAGGGAATGCAGAAGGACAGCGGTCCGTGAATGTTGCGATCGCCTTCGACCTCCGGCCAGGCGAACAGGTCGAACTTCATCGCACCGGTCAGCGGGTAGTCGGCCGGATCGGCGCGGCGCGGCGCGACAGGGCCGAAATCGACGACCTGCGCCCGGCTCTCGCCGGCCTTGAGCACGACGCCGAAGCCGATACCGCCGAGCCCGCTGTTCCAGGGCTCGACCGCCGCCAAGGCGAAAGCGGTGGCGACTGCGGCATCGGCGGCATTGCCGCCGGCTTCGAGGATCGCCGCGCCGGCGGCGGCGGCCTCATGGTTCTGCGAGACGACGATGCCCTTGCGTCCGTGTGCCGACGGCTTTGTCAGGCTCCAGTTCTGGGTGCGGTAGGCACGTGCTGGCTGGGCTGTCATCGGCGAGGTCCGGTCGGTGTGGGAGAGCGCCATCGTGGCACGCCCCCATCGGGACGTCACTTGAGGATGCCTCAAGCCTGCCCCGCGACCGGTGCGGCTCAGTGCGCCTGGCGCTCCTCGCCCCGCAGATGCACCAGCGCCTTGATCGGCAGATGATCGGAGGCCAGCCGGGACAGCTCGGTGTCGTGCAGATCGACCTGCGTGATCGTCTCGGCCGGATAGGCGACGATGCGGTCGAGCGCCCAGATCGGGAAGCGCGACGGGAAGCTCGGGATCGCCGCCTGCAGCGGCCCGAATTTCGGCGCAAGCCCATGCAGGCTCGACTTCTTGCCGATCCGCCATTCGTTGAGGTCGCCCATCAGGAAGATCGGGCGCCCATCCGTCGGCTTCGAAGCGTTGATCAGCGTCTCGACCTGGCGCGAGCGCGAATGGCGCAGCAGCCCGAGATGCGCCGCGACCACCCGGATCGGCGCGCCACAGACGGTGAGATCAGCGATCAGCGCTCCGCGCGGCTCAACGCCGGGCAGGACGAGCTGCCGAGTCGCGGTGACCGCGCCGTCGCGGAAGAGCACGACATTGCCGTGCCAGCCATGACCCTGCCAGGCGCTCTGCACCGGCACCGGCTTCAGGCCCGTGCGGCGTTCGAGGCGCGCGAGGTCGAGCAGCCCGGAGCGTTCGCCGAAGCGCTGGTCGGCCTCCTGCAGCGCCACGACGTCGGCGTCGATCTGCCGGAGCACCTCGATGATCCGGTTGGGATCGAAGCGGCGGTCACGCCCCACGGCCTTGTGGATGTTATAGGAGGCGACCTTGAGCTCGGTCGCTGGCGAGGTGCTGGCAAGCGCCTGCTGCCCTGCGGCCTCGCGCGTCCAGCTCGACATCTGCGGGGGCCGCAGCACCCTGATCCGGCGCAGCCCGCGCCCTTCGAACTCTAGCATCCGGCCGGCATCTCCACGACGACTCATTCGCTCACGGGGCTCTTAGCTCGAAAAAGCCTAGCAAGAGCCTTGCCATGATCAATTCCCGAAAGCCGCCGGAGTTCGATCCGCTCTGAGCGAACGACTCGTGAGGATAGGGGTTATAGGAAAAACGGAATTCCGGCAGTCGCTGAATGTCATTTCTCGAAGTCTTGATCGCTGCCCTGGCCTTGATCGCGCTGATCGCGGTCGCAGCCGCCTATTCCTATGGCCGCTTTGCCCGCCGCACCAGCGCTCCGCACTCGCATGCACTGCCACCCGCCGAGGCGCAGACCCCGATCGACCGGGCGCTCGCGCCGCTGCTGACCGCCCACCCCGATCTCAATGGCGCGACCCTGTTGGCTGACGGCGCGCGCGCCTTCGCCGCGCGTGTTCTCACCGCACGCAATGCCGGCCGCAGCCTCGATCTGCAATATTATTACTGGCGCAAGGATACCGCCGGCCGCCTGCTCATGCGCGAGATCATCGCCGCCGCCGATCGCGGCGTGCGCGTGCGCCTGCTGATCGACGACATCAACACTCGCGGCAACGACTCGGTCTACCTCTCGCTCGACGCCCACCCCAATATCGAGGTCCGGCTGTTCAACCCGAGCCGGAACCGCTCCAACGGTATCCGTCGCGGCCTGGAGCTGGCACTACGCGCCTTCCGGGTGACGCGCCGGATGCACAACAAGGCATGGATCGCCGATGGCCGCCTCGCCATCATCGGCGGCCGGAATATCGGCAACGCCTATTTCAACGCGGCACGGGCCAGCAACTTCCACGATCTCGATCTGCTCGTTGCCGGCGAGACGGTTTCGCAGGCCGCGGTGATCTTCGATGGTTTCTGGAATAGCCCGAGTGCGGTCCCGATCGCCTCGCTCAGTCGCCCCATCGCACGCCGCCTGCCGAGCCTGCCGGCGCCCTCGATTGGCCGCGACCGCACCAATGCACAGGCTCTGCTGCGCCTGGTCGAAACACTCGATGCCGGCGCAGCCCTCGTCCAGTTGTTGGATGAACTGCGCTGGATCGCGCAAGTGCAGATCATCTCCGACCCGCCGGAGAAAGCCGTCGGCGCTGGGGCGCAGGGCTGGCTGGCACGCCGGCTCTACCGGGCGATCGCCGAGACGCAGAGCGAGCTGCAGATCACCTCGCCCTATTTCATCCCCGGCGAGCGTGGCCTGCAAGCGCTCTCCGACCTTGTCGCGCGCGGGGCCGAGGTCACGATTCTCACCAATTCGCTGGCCGCCACCGACGTCGTCGCCGTCCATGGCGCCTATGCGAGCTATCGCAAACGGCTGCTGCAACAGGGCGTCAGGCTGTTCGAACTGCGCCCGGAACTGATGCCCGCCGGCGTCTCGCTCTTCGGCTCGAAGGGCGCGAGCCTCCACACCAAGGCCTTCACGGTCGACCGGCACACCGGCTTCATCGGCTCCTTCAATTTCGACCCGCGCTCGGCCTCGCTGAACACCGAAATGGGCGTGGTCGTGGTCGATGACGGCCTCGTCGCCGAGATGCGCGACATCTTCGCCCGGGAAACCACGCCGCACTGCTCCTTCCGGCTCGGCCTCGACCATGGCCGCGTCTGCTGGGACGAAGCCTCGCGGCCTGGCGGCCGCCTGTTGCAAGAGCCTTTGGCCGGTTTCGGCCGCCGTCTCACCGCGGCGTTGGTCCGCCTCCTGCCGATCGAATCGCAATTGTGAAGCGGCTTACAGGCTCGCCCAGCTGCTACGCCAAGGCGGGCTGATCGGCCTCGGCCGGCTCGGCGAGCGTCGGGTTGCGTACGAGACGCGGCGCGATGGCGTCGAGGAGGGGCAGCGCGGCCGCGCCGAGCGCTGCCGTGAGCTGCCCGGTGGTGCCGCGCTGGATGCGCGCGATGGCGCGCCCATCGCGCCTCGCGACGGAAAGCGGCAGAGGCTCGGCCGCCACGATCAGGGCGTCGATGACGCTATCGGGCAGGGCGCCGCCAAGGATGATCGTCTCCGGATCGAACAGGTTCTCCAGCATCGCGAGCACCGGCGCGAGCAGTGGCCCGGCCCGGGCGATCCAGTCCGCGACCGCCGGATGGCCCTCGGCATGGAGCCGGGCGATGCCGGCCGCATCGACCTGGACGATGCCCATCTGGCGCAGCGTTTCCTGCAGGGCCGAGGGCGAGACATAGCGTTCGAGACAGCCCTGACGACCGCAGATGCAAGGCAGGCCCTGCGGCACGGCCGGGACATGGCCGAGTTCGCCGGCATTGCCGAAGGCGCCGCGATAAGGCTCGCCGCCGAGCATCAATCCGAGACCGAGGCCCAGCCCGAAATAGACCAGGCAGAAATGCCGGAGATTGCGGCCGATGCCGTAGAGATGCTCACCGACCGCAGCCGCCGTCGCATCGTTCTCGACCGTGACCGATGTTGAGAGCGCCTCGCTCATCAGCGCCGTCACATCGCGCCCGGTCCAGCCCGGCAACGCGGTCGAGCCCACGGTGATCGTGCCCTCGAAGTCGAACGGCCCCGGCATGACGACGCCGCAGCCGAGCAGACGTTCCGGCACGCCCCTCCCAGCCCGAGCCCGCTTCAGTTCCGCCGTCGCCAGACCCTGCACCGCCTCGACCGAGAGGTCAGACAGGGGCACGACGCGCTGCGCCCTGACCTCGCCGGTGAGGTCGACCAGCACAGTGGTGACGTGGTCGGCGGCGATCTCCATGCCGGCGGTGACGCCGCCATCGGCGTTGAGCGCGAACTCGACCGGCGGCTGGCCGCGCGCGGTGCGGCGGCGGCCCAGCTCGACCAGGAACCCCTCCTCTAGCAATTCGGCGACGATGTTCGAGACCGCCTGCGCCGTCAGCCGGGTCAGGCTGGCGATGTCGGAGCGGCCGAGCCGGCCATGCTGGCGCAAGGTCTCCAGCACGACACGCCGGTTGTGGCGGCGCGCCCGCTCGGGATTGGCGCCGAGGGCGACGCTGGGCGCAGCCGGGGTCTTGCGATGCGGCATGATGGGCAGCCTCTTTCGTCCGCACAGGCTGCGCCGGCCATTAATCAAACTCAAGTGAATTAATCTATTGACAGGGGACGGCCTGCGGGGAAGCATGCCCGCCGAACGTCCGGCAGCCGGGAGCGAGCATGCGGGCGGACGTCGCAACGAGACGGGGAGGAAGACCCATGCGCGGCTTTCGCGGATTAGTCCTGGGCATAGCCATGTCGATCGGCGCCATCGCCGGCGCCAAGGCCCAGGCGGTCGAGATCGAGTACTGGCAGTACGTGTTCGACGCCCGCATCAAGGCGATGAACGAGCTGATCAAGCGCTTCGAGGCCGCCAATCCCGGCATCAAGGTCAAGCACACGACCTTCCCCTATGCCGACTACCAGACCAAGATCGCCGCCGCCGTCCCGGCCGGCCAGGGGCCGGACGTGGTCCAGCTCTATTATGGCTGGCTCGACAATTTCGTCGGCGCCAAATTCATCCAGCCGCTGCCGCGCGACGCCTTCCCGCACGACGTGATCGAGAAGGAGTTCTATCCGATCGTCCAGACGATGAAGCGCGACGGCGAGTATTACGGCCTGCCGACCGCGGTGCGCACGCTGGCGCTGTTCTACAACAAGAAGCTGTTCCAGGAGGCCGGGCTCGACCCGAACAAGCCGCCGCAGACGCTCGACGAGTATCTCGAGGCCGCCAAGAAGACGGTGAAGCGCGACGCCGCCGGCAACATGCTCTCCGCCGGCGCCGTGATCGACATGCCGGGCCAGGACCTGCACTGGTGGCGCGAGGTGCTGCTGCGCCAGATGGGCGGCAAGCCCTATTCCGACGACAGCAAGACCGTCGCCTATGACAGCGAGGCTGGCGCCAAGGCGCTGAACTGGTATGCCGACCTGCAACGGGTCCATAAGGTGGGCCAGGCCGGCTTCATGGACGAGGGCCAAGCCGCCTTCCGTGCGGGCCGCGCCGCGATGACGGTCGACGGCTCCTTCCGACTCGGCGCCTTCGGCGGCATCAAGACCTTCGAATGGGGCGTGGCCGAGCTGCCAGCCAGCGCCGACGGTAAGCGCTCGAACTTCGCCAGCTACTGGGTCAACGCCATCACCGCCAAGCCGACCGGCGCCAAGCTCGAGGCGGCCAAGAAGTTCATGGCCTTCACCACCTCGCCGGAAGCGATGCAGGTCTGGCTCGACATGGTCGGCGAGCTCCCCGCCCGCAAGGCGGCCGCCGAGACAGAGAAGAATCTCGCCCACCCGATCTACGGCCCCTTCCTCAAGGCGCTGAACTACTCGCAGGCGACGGTCTTCGTCGACGAGCTGGCGCAGCGCCAGGTCGGGCTCGACATGGCCAACCGGGTCTTCATCCAGAACCAGGACGCCAAGGCCTCGCTCGCCGAGGCCGCCAAGGCCGAGCAGGCGATCCTCGACCGCTTCTACAAGAAGTGATCGCGGTTTCCTGAGGACCAGCACGGCAGGACGCGCCATGACCGCCAAGACCCAAGTCGCCCGCTCCGGCGGGCGCCTCTGGCAAGGCCTCACCTTGCAGCAGAAGCAGGTGGTCTGGGCCTGGGGCTTCCTTGCCGTGCCGATCCTGTTCTACGGGCTGATCCGCTTCTACCCGACGGTCGAGGCCTTCATCATCTCGACCACGAACTGGAACCTGATGAGTTCGCCCGCCTTCGTCGGGCTGGCGAATTTCAAGCGGCTGATGGCCGATCCGGGGTTCTGGCAGGTGTTCCGCAACACCTTCCTCTATCTGATCATCGGCACGCCGCTCAGCCTCGTGCTCGCCTTCACCATCGCCTATCATCTCGACCGCGTCCGCTTCATGCATGGCTTCATCCGGGCGCTCTACTTCCTCCCCTTCCTGACCACGGCGACGGCGATGGCCTGGGTCTGGCGCTGGTTCTACCAGCCGGTGCCGATCGGCCTGATCAACGACCTGCTCTCCTCCTTCGGCTTCGCCCAGCAGCCCTTCCTGCGCTCGACCACGCAGGCGCTGCCGGCGGTATTGGCTCCGGCGATCTGGGCCGGGCTCGGCTTTCAGGTGGTGATCTTCCTCGCCGGCCTACGCGCCATTCCGACGACCTATTACGAGGCCGCGCGGATCGACGGCGTCTCCGATTTCGCGATCCTCCGGAAGATCACGCTGCCGCTGCTGAAGCCGACGATCATCTTCCTCGTCGTCTTCTCCTCGATCGGCTTCCTGCGCATCTTCGACCAAGTCTACAACATGACCAGCGGCGATCCCGGCGGCCCGCTCAATTCGACCAAGCCGCTGGTGCTGATGATCTATCAGACCGCATTCTCGTCCTTCGACATGGGCTATGCGGCGGCGCAGACCGTCGTGCTCTTCCTCGTCCTGCTCTGCGTCTCGCTGCTGCAGCTGCGCCTGCTGAGGGATCGCTGATGACCGGCGCCGCTCTCTCCCCGCGCTTCGCGCCCGGCCGCGTCATGGCCTGGCTGCTGCTGCTCGCCGGCGGCCTCCTGATGCTGACGCCGCTGCTCTTCATGTTCTCGACCTCGCTGAAGGATTCGGCCGATATCTACGACCTCCGCCTGATCCCGGCGGCGCCGACGCTCGACAACTACAAGACCGTGCTGTCGGACGGGCGTTTCCTGCGCTGGTTCTGGAATTCGCTGGCGATCGCAACGATCGTCACCCTGTCGAACGTCTTCTTCGACAGCCTGGTCGGCTACACCCTCGCCAAGTTCCAGTTCCGCGGCCGCTATCTCGTCTTCCTGGCGATCCTCTCGACGCTGATGATCCCGACCGAGATGCTGGTCATCCCCTGGTACGTCATGGCCAAGAATTTCGGATGGCTCGACAGCTATTGGGGCATCATGTTCCCGGGCATGATGACCGCCTTCGGCACCTTCCTGATGAAGCAGTTCTTCGAGACGGTGCCGAACGACTTCCTCGAGGCGGCGCGCGTCGACGGGCTCAACGAGTTCGCGATCTTCTGGCGCATCGCCTTGCCGCTGGTGACGCCGGCGCTATCGGCGCTGGCGATCTTCACCTTCCTGAGCAACTGGACCGCCTTCATCTGGCCGCTGATCGTCACCACCAGCAAGGAGCTCTACACGCTCCCGGTCGGACTCGCCTCCTTCGCGGTCGAATCACAGATCCAGTGGGAGCTGATCATGACCGGCGCGGCGCTGGCGACGATCCCGACGCTCGCCGTCTTCCTGCTGCTGCAGCGCTACATCGTCCGCGGCGTCGTGCTCGCCGGGCTCAAGGGATAGTTGTCATGACCGCCCACACCGATCCGCGCACCAGCGACACATCCGTCTTTCCCGATCCGGTCTACAAGGAGACGGTGCTGCGCCCGCTCTTCGATGCGGTGAAGACGCATCATGTCGCGGGCTTCCGCGCCGTCGACCGCGCCCATCTCGTCATGCTGGCCGAGACCGGGATCCTGCCGCGCGCAACCGCCGCCGAAATCGCCCGCGCCCTGATCGAGATCGAACGCGAGATCGACCCGGCGACGCTGAGCTATACCGGCGAGGTCGAGGATTATTTCTTCCTGGTCGAGGCCGAACTGCGCAAGCGCCTGAATCCGGACGACAATGGCCGCCTGCACACCGGCCGCTCGCGCAACGACATCGAGCACACCCTGTTCAAGCTGGCGCTGAAGCCGCGGCTCGACAGGCTCGCCGCACAGCTGCGCGCCCTGATCGCCGCGGCGCTGACGTTGGCCGAGCGCGAGAAGGATACGCTGATCGTCGCCTATACCCATGGCCAGCCGGCCCAGCCCTCGACGCTCGGCCATTATCTCTCCGCCGCGATCGAGGTGATGCTGCGCGACCATCAGCGCCTGATGCAGGCGCGCGAATTGCTCGATCTTTGCCCGCTCGGGGCCGCCGCGATCACCACCTCCGGCTTCCCGCTCGATCGGCACCGTACCGCGCATCTGCTCGGCTTCAAGGCGCCGCTGCAGAATTCCTATGGCTGCATCGCCGCGGTCGATTACGTCACCGGCGTCTTCGGCGCCGTCGAGCTGGTCTTCCTGCATCTCGGCCGCTTGATCCAGGACCTGCAATTCTGGACCGCCTTCGAGGTCGGCCAGGTCTATGTCCCCAACGCCTTCGTGCAGATCTCCTCGATCATGCCGCAGAAGCGCAATCCCGTGCCGATCGAGCATCTGCGCCATCTGGCGTCGCAGAGCGTCAGCCGCGCGAGGCTCGTCCGGGATGTCGTCCACAACACGCCGTTCACCGACATGAACGACAGCGAGGGCGAGACCCAGGAAGCCGGCTACCAGACCTTCGAGACTGGCGGGCGCGTGCTCGATCTGCTCGCGGCGCTGCTGCCGGCGCTGTCTATCGACAGCCGCCGCGTCGCCGAGACGATCCGGCGCTCCTGCATCACCATCACCGAGCTCGCCGACACGCTGGTGCGCCAGGAGGACCTCTCCTTCCGAGCGGCCCACGAGGTCGCCTCGGCCGTGGCGCGCGCCGTCGTCGCCAACGACGGTGATCTGCCGCGCGACGGCTACGAGCCCTTCGCGGAGGCCTTCCGCCACGCCGCCGGCCGCGAGCCAAACCTCAGCCGCGAGGACTTCGCCACGGCGGTCTCGCCCGAGAATTTCGTCGCCCTGCGCGAGCGCTTCGGCGGGCCGGGGCCAAAAGTGTTGGGCGAAGCGCTCGCCGGCTATCGCGCCGAACTTGCCATAGCCGAAGAGGCTGCCGCCGCGATGGCGGAACGGGAGGATTCTGCGCGCCGCGAGTTGGATGCCGCCTTCACCGCCCTCGCAGGAGCCGCCTGATGGCCGGGATCGCGATCGAGAAACTGGTCAAGCGCTACGGCACGACCCAGGTCGTGCATGGCATCGACCTCGACATCCAGGACGGCGAGTTCGTTGTCTTCGTCGGCCCCTCCGGCTGCGGCAAGTCGACGACGCTGCGCATGATCGCCGGGCTCGAGGAGATCAACGACGGCACGATCGCGATCGGCGGCCGGACCGTGAACCGGCTCGAGCCGAAAGAGCGGAACATCGCCATGGTGTTCCAGAACTATGCGATCTACCCGCATATGAGCGTCGCCGAGAACATCGCCTTCGGCCTCTACACCTCCGGGCTCGACAAGGCGCAGAAGCGCAAGCGGGTCGAGGAGGTCGCCGAGGTGCTCGGCCTGACGAAACTGCTGGAGCGCCGTCCCTCGGCGCTTTCAGGCGGCCAGCGCCAGCGCGTCGCCATCGGCCGCGCCATGGTGCGCGACCCCGCCGTCTTCCTGTTCGACGAGCCGCTCTCCAATCTCGACGCGCAATTGCGCGCCCAGATGCGGCTCGAGATCAAGCGCCTGCACCAGCGGCTCGGGACCACCATCGTCTTCGTCACCCATGACCAGGTCGAGGCGATGACGCTCGCCGACCGGATCGTGGTGATGCGCGACGGCCATATTCTCCAGGTCGGCGCGCCGATGGAGCTCTACGAGAAGCCGGCCGACGTCTTCACCGCCCGCTTCATCGGCTCGCCGACGATGAACATCGTGCCGGCGAAAGCGACTGCGGAGGCTGGCCACAGCGCGCTGCAACTCGGCGAGAAGCCGCTGGCCTGGCCCGCCACGCTCCCGGCCGACATCCTGGTCGGCGTCCGGCCGCAAGAACTGCGCGTGCTGGGCGAGGGCAAAGCCGCCGACCTCATCCTCGCCGGCACGGTGGCCGTGGTCGAGCCGCTCGGCCCGGAGACCTTCGTCCATGTCGAGGCTGAAGGTGGTCTGCTGCTCGCCTCGGCCCCGGCCAAGAACCCGCCAGCCGTAGGCAGCGCCGTCAGGCTCGGCGCCTCGGCTGCGGCTCTGCGCCTCTTCGACGCCAAGAGCGAGCGCGCCCTGTGACATCCAGGCCGCCACGGCCGGACGGGCTCGTCCTGAGCACCGGCCGGCTCTATTGCGATCTCGTCTTCCGCGGGCTGCAAGCAATGCCGCGCCTCGGCGAGGAACGCTTCGCCGACGACATGGCGATCGTCCCCGGTGGCGGCGGCTTCATCACCGCAGCCCATCTCGTTGGACTCGGCCGCCCCACCGCCTTGCTCGCTCGCCTCGGCGAAGACCCGCTCGCGCAATCGCTCCGGCCGGCGCTCGAAGCCAGCGGTGTCGATCTCACCTTCCTGGAGCGCGCCATCGACGCCGGCCCGCAGCTCACCGTCGCGATGGTCCAGGACAGCGAGCGCGCCTTCCTTTCGCGCCGTGCCGGCCCGGCCCGGCCGGCGACGCTACCCGCCGCCCTCGGCGATGTCCGCGCTGCCCATCTCCACATCGCCGAATTCGCGACGCTGGCCGAAATCCCGCATCTCGTCACCGACGCCAAGCACCACGGCCTCACCGTCTCGCTCGATCCGAGCTGGGACGATGCGTTGATCCGCTCGCCTGATCTGCTCGCCCTTTGCAACGGCATCGACATCTTCCTGCCGAACGCGGCAGAAGCGCGCGTGATCGCCGATAGCGACGATCTCGATACGGCCGGACAGCGGCTTGCCCGGCACTTCGCGCTGGTGGTGATCAAGGATGGTGGCGACGGCGCCCGTCTCTTTCAGGGCGAGGACAGCATCGCGCTTCCCGCCGCGCCCTGCCCGGCGGTGCTCGACACCACCGGCGCGGGCGATGCCTTCAATGCCGGCTTCCTCGCCGCCTGGCTCGCCGGGAGATCCCCCGAACGCGCCATCGCCGAAGGCATCGCCTGTGGTAGCCTCTCGGTCCAGAGCGTCGGCGGCACCGGCCGCAAGCTCGATCCGCGCCAGGTCGCTGGGATCGCCGATCAATTGCTGGAAACACGGCTGCGTCGCCATGGCTGAAGCCCTGCTCACCCGCGAGGCGGCCGAAGCCGCCGATGTCGCGTGTCACCAACGCGCGGAGAACGGCGCAGCCATCGCCGATCTCGTCCAGCGCCTGCGCATCAAGCGGCCGGCCTTCGTCGCGACCTGTGCCCGTGGCTCCTCCGACCATGCCGCGACCTATGGCAAGTACCTGATCGAGCGCGCGCTCGGCCTGCCCGTCGCCTCGCTCGGCCCGAGCCTCGCCTCGGTCTATGGCGGCGAGCTCGATCTCTCGCGCGCGGTGTTCATCGCCGCCTCCCAATCCGGCCGCAGCCCCGACGCGCTGCTGCTGACCGAGGCAGCCAAACGGGCCGGAGCGCTCGTCGTCGGCTTCGTCAACGACGAAGCCTCGCCGCTCGCCGGCATGGTCGACGTGCTCGTGCCGTTGCGCGCCGGCCCGGAACGCAGCGTCGCCGCAACCAAGAGCTTCCTCGCCACCTGTCTTGCCTTCCTGCACCTGGCAGCCGAATGGGCGCAGGATGAAGACCTCTCCGCAGCGCTCGCACAGGCGCCGGAAGCGCTCGACGCCGCCGGACACTGCGACTGGACGCCGGCCCTGCTCTCCTGGCGCGAGGCCAGCAGCCTCTATGTGATCGGGCGGGGCCTCAGCTTTGGCATCGCCCAGGAGATCGCCCTCAAATTCAAGGAAACCTGCCGCATCCATGCCGAGGCCTTCAGCGCCGCCGAGGTGCTGCATGGGCCGCTCGCGCTGGTCGGACCGGGCTTTCCGACGCTAGCGCTTGATCCCGGCGACGAAGGCAGCGAGAGCGTCTGCGCCGCGGCTACGGCCTTCGCCGGGCTCGGTGCCGATCTGCGCTATGCCGGCGGCGGCGTGGGTGCGGCAAAACACCTGCCGCTACCCTCCGGACTGCCCACCGCCCTGCTGCCGCTTGCACAGGTCCGCACCTTCTACGCCGCCGTGGCGGCACTCGCTAAAAGCCGGGGCCTCGACCCCGACCGCCCGCCCCATCTCTCCAAGGTGACGCGGACGGTCTGATCCACCTCACTTGCCGAGCACGAGGTTCGGCAGCCAGGTCGTCAATGGCGGCCAGAGCGTGATCGCGACAAGCACCGCGAGCAGCGGTAGGAGCCAGGGCACGATCGCCCGCGACATCGCCTCGAAGCTGATCTTCGCGATCTTCGATGTCACGAAGAGCACCACGCCGACCGGCGGCGTGATCGTGCCGATCATCAGGTTCAGGACGAAGATCAGGCCGAACTGGACGGGGTCGATACCGAACTGACTCGCCGCCGGCGTCAGGATCGGGATCAGGATCAGCATGGCCGCAAGCGCTTCCATGAAACAGCCGACGAAGAGCAGCAGCAGGTTGACGATGAGGAGGAAGACCAGCGGATTGCCGGCGAGGTCGACCAGCATCGGCCCGACCGTCTGCGGGATGCGCGAGATCGACAGGCACCAGCCGAGCGCCGCCGCGCTCATCACCAGCGCCAGCACGACGCCGGTGGTCTCGACGGTCTGAACCACCAGCTCTGGCAGGTCGTTCAGCGAGAAACTGCGATAGACGAACAGGCCGAGCACGATGGCGTAGGCGGTCGCGACAGCAGCCGCCTCCGTCGGCGTGAAGATGCCCGCCATCATCCCGCCGAACAGGATGGCCGGCGTCATCAGCGCCCAATGCGCCTCCTTATAGGCGACCCAGAGCTGGGCCGCGCCTGGAAAGGGATGACGCGGCAGGTCCTTCTTCCTGGCGACATAGACCACCATCGCCATCAGCGCGCCGGCCATGAGCAGGCCGGGGATGACGCCGGCAAGGAAGAGGCCGCCGATCGAGACGTCGGCCGAGACGCCATAGATCACCATCGGCAGCGAGGGCGGGATGATCGGTCCGATCGTCGCGGAAGCAGCGGTGATCGCCGCTGCCGTCTCCGGATCGTAGCCCTCGTCCTGCATCGCCTTGATCTCGAGCGTGCCGACGCCGCCGGCATCGGCCACCGCCGAGCCCGACATGCCGGCGAAGATCACGCTGGCGAGGATATTGGCATGGCAGAGCCCGCCGCGCAGCCAGCCGACGCAGGCCGTGGCGAAAGCGAAGATCCGGTCGGTGATCCCCGCCGAATTCATGATGTTGCCCATCAGGATGAAGAGCGGCGCCGCCAGCAGCGGGAAGGAATTGGCGGATTGCGCGATTTTCTGCGGGACGATGCCAAGCGGAAAGCCGCCGAAGACGGCGAAGGCGATAGCCGCGAGGCCCATCGAGACAAAGAGCGGCACGCCCATCAACAGGGCGATGAACCAGACCGGCAGGATCTGCAGCATCAGGGTGCTCATAGCGGCTGCGTCCCCGGTTCGGCGGTCTCGATCTTGCGGCCGGTGACGACATCGCCGATCTCGGCGAGCGCCTGCAGGATCAGAGCAAGGCCGGCGAGCGGCATCACCACATAGAGCGCCGCGCTCGACACCGGCAGCGCGATCGACTCGACGTCCCAGGTCCGCTCGATCAGGCCGAAGGAATAGCGGATCAGGATCGCCGCGAAGAGGATGATCGCGGCTTGCGTCACGATCTCCAGCATCCGACCTACCGGCTTCGGCAGGAGATCGGCGAAGACGGTGATGCGGATATGCGAGCGTCGGCGGGCGGCAATGATCCAGCCGGTGAAGCCGGTCCAGACCAGCAGGTATTGCGCCAGCTCGTCGGTCCAGGCCAGCGGGGCGTTGAGCTGGCGCGAGGCGACGCCGAGCAGGACCGCGACGAGCAACGCCAGCAAGAGCCCGACGGCTGCGGCGCGGACGAGGCGGTCGGTGAAGGCGACGAGGGATTTCACAGAATAATAGGCCCTGATGTGGGGTGATCAAAAGTCACGGGCGCTACCGTCATGCTCGCCCTGGTGGCGAGCATCCACGTTTTGAACACCGCGCTCTATCAGCGAAGCGAAGACGTGGATGGTCGGGACAAGCCCGACCATGACGGGTGCTGACGGATGCCGCTTAAAGCGCCGCGAGCGCGTCCCAGGTGCCCTTGCCCCATTTGCTCTCGAACTGCTTCGGCAGGCTCGCCAGCACCGGCTTGCTGAAGCTTTCCAGATCGGGCTCGGTGACGCTCATGCCGGCCGCCTTCAGCGTCGCGACGAGGCTACCCTCCTGGCTTGCCAGCTCGGCGTCCTGCCAGGCGACGCCGTTGGCGATCGCCGTCTCCAGAATAGTCCGGTCGGTGTCCTTCAGCCCCTTCCAGAAATCCTGGTTGATGACGATCAGGCGCGGCGTGATGATGTGGCCGGTCAGAATCAGGTGCTTCTGCACCTCCTGCAGTTTGGCGCTGTGGATCGTCGGCAGCGGGTTCTCCTGGCCGTCGACAGCGCCCTGGCTCAGCGCCAGATAGAGCTCGTTGAAGTTGACCGGGGTCGCCTTGGCGCCCCAGGCCTCGACCATGGCGCGGAAGGTATCGACCGGCGGCACGCGCAGCTTTAGGCCAGCGACGTCGGCGGCGCTCTTCACCTGCTTCGAGCCGGTGGTGAGGTGGCGCTTGCCGTAATAGGTCACCGCCGCCATGCGCATGCCGCGCTTCTTGATCAGCTCCTCGTTCATCTGGGTGAAGACCGGCGCCTTGGCGACCTTGGCCATATGCGCCGGGTCGCGCCAGAGATAGGGCGCCTCGACCACCGAAAGCTGCGGCAGGAAGGAGCCGAGCGCCGCGGCGCCGTCGGTCGTCATCGTCAGCGCACCGGAAGCCACCGACTCCATCATGTCCTTGCCGGAGCCCAGCTGGCCGGCGGGGAAGGACTGGATGTCGACACGGCCGGAGGTCTTCTCCTTCACCTCCTTGGCGATCCGGTCGACCATCTGCACCTGCGGGTGCGTGGTCGGCAGCATCTCGCCCCAGCGCAGCACGGTCGCTTGCGCGCGCAGCACGGTCGGCATCGCGATCATGGCGCCGGCCGCGGCGGAACCGGCGAGAAAGGCGCGTTTCGTCAGCTTGGTCATCGTCGTTCTCCTCCCTGTATGGCCTCGGCATCCCATCTCCAGCCCTCATCCTGAGGAGCGATCGCAGATCGCGTCTCGAAGGATGCTCCAGATGGTTCGGGAGCCTCCTGGAGCATCCTTCGAGACGCCGCTGCGCGGCTCCTCAGGATGAGGGCTGGAGATTGAGTGCGTCGGTCCTCTCCCTAGAACAGCCGTTTTCCGGCTTGGTTGTGCGATTCAGTAGCTCATCGCCCGCGTCCGGGCGTTGTTGATGTGCGCGCTCATCTCGGCCGCAGCCGCCTCGGGATCGCGCGACTCGATCGCCGCGATGATCTTGAGATGGTCCTGCATCACCGGGATCAGGATGTGGTTCTGGATCCGTGTCTCGTATTGCCGGATCAGGCGGATCTTTAGCCAAGTGACGCGAAAAGCCTGGCTGACGATATCGTTGTCGAGATGGTCGATGATCATCTCGTGCATCAGCCGGTCGACATTCTCGGCATCCTCGATCAGCGTCTCGTCGCCGCCGGCCTCGGCGCGGCGGATGATCGCCTCATGGCGCTGGCGCTGCTCGGCGATCTCCTCGTCTGTCGCGGTCCGCGTATAGGCGGCGGTCGCTTCCTTCTCGAGGAAGAGCCGGAACTGGAAGGCGTTGCGGATCAAATTGAGGTCGACATGGGCGACCTGCATGCCGCGCTGCGGCACGGTCTTGATCAGCCCTTCCGCCTCGAGCCGCGGGATCAGTTCGCGGATCGCTCCGAGCGGGTAGCCCGTCATGGCGACGAGCTCGCGCTGGGTGACGAACTGGCCCGGCCGGATCTCGCGCGCGAGCAGCCGCTCGGTGAAGCTGGCATAGGCCCGCTCCCTGAGCTTCAGCGGCTCGCCGTCGCGCTCCGGCTCAGACTGGCTCATCGTTCCTCCTCAGGCCGCTTTGGCGCGGGTTATCCGGTCGAAAGCGGCGAACAGCGCCTTGCGCTGGCCCTCGTCGAGCGCGACCAGCGGCGCCCGCATCGGGCCATAGCCGGCATCGCCATGGAGATGGCCGACCAGCGCCTTCACCGCCGGCAGCACCGGATAGGAGCAGATCTCGTCGACCAGCGCGTTCACGGTGGCGTCCTCGGCGCCCTCATAGACGACCGGGCGCAGCAGATGCGGCACGAGATTGGCAGCGCCGCAGATCGAACCCTGCGCGCCGGCACGAACGGCCCGGCCGAGCAGGCGCTCGTCACCGACCAGGATGGCGAGCTCGCCATGCGCCTTCAGGAAGGCCTCGGTCGTCGGGTAGTCGCAGGAGGAATCCTTGACGCCGGTGACGACGCCCGGAAACGCCTTCTTCAGTCGCTCGACCAGCCCGACCGAGATATCGACCGCCGTCACCGAGGGGATGTGATAGAGGATGGTGTTGCGGGCGGACGCGCCGAGCTTCTCGAAGAACTGCGAGAACCAGGCATAGAGCCCCTCGTCGCCGACGCCCTTGAAGTAGAAGGGCGGTGCGACCAGCAGGCCCTTCGCGCCAACATTCAGCGCCGTCTGCGCCTGGTCGACCGCCTCGTGCAGCGAGGCGGCTGCGACGCCGGCATAGATCTGCTTGGCAGGGTCGATACCGGCGCCGACCAAAGCGCCTAGCATGGCGGTGCGGGCCGGGCTGCCGAGCGCCGCGCCCTCGCCGGTCGTGCCGAACAGCGTGACCGAGTCGCAACCGTTCGCCAGCACATGCTTGGCGTGGTGGACGAGCCGCGGCAGGTCGACGGCGCCGCCTTCCCGCATCGGCGTGGTAATGGCGCAGGAGAGGCCGAAGCGGTTGGGATTCAGAGCCATTGCGAAGCGTCTTTCCGTGAGATGTCCGACCGGGAGATTGGGCAGGCGATGTCAGCCATCCTTCAGCCCTCCGGCGGAGAGGCCGGCGACGATCTCGCGCTGGGCGAGAACGGTCAGCAGCAGGACGGGCAAGGTGACGAGCAAGGCGGCGGCGGCGAGCGGGCCCCAGGAGATCTGCTCGAAGGTCAGCGAGTTGTAGACGGCCGAGGGCAGCGTGCGGCTCGCCTTGCCGCCGAGCACGACCGAGAAGATGAAGTTGTTCCAGGAGAAGATGAAGGCGAGGATGCCGCCGACGACGATGCCGGGCCGGGCCAGTGGCAGCGCGACATGGCGGAAGGCCTGCCAGGTGGTGGCGCCGTCGATGCGGGCGGCGTCCTCGAGCTCCATCGGCACGTTCTCGAAGTACCCGATCATGATCCAGACGATGATCGGGATGGTGATGACGAGATGGGTGATCACCAGCGCGGTGATCGTGCCGACGAGTCCGGTGATCTGGAAGAGCAGGAAAAGCGGGATCAGATAGGACAGCGCCGGCGTCATCCGCGCGACCAGGATCAGGATCGCGAACTTGTGGGCCTTGCCGCGGGCGATGCCGTAGCCCGCCGGCACGCCGACGGCGAGGCCGACCAGCACCGCCCCGCCCGTCACCAGGATCGAGTTCCAGAGATAGAGCGCGAAATTGTTCTTCTCGAACACGTCGAGATAGTTGGCGAAGGTCGGCGGGTTCGGGATGAACACCGGCGGGAAGGCGGTGTTGTCGAGCTCGTTCTTCAGCGAGAGCGAGATCATCCAGAGGAAGACCAGTACCGCCGGCGAGACCAGCACGAAGACCGACGCGTAGAAGCCGAATTTCGAGAGGAGCCGCTTCATCCGATCGTTTCCTCGTCAGCCCTCATCCTGAGGAGCGCCGCAGGCGCGTCTCGAAGGATGGTCCAGCTGATCCCGGAGCCTCCCGGAGCATCCTTCGAGACGCCGCTGACGCGGCTCCTCAGGATGAGGGTTGAGTGTGTGAAACGCCCTTGCATCACGCGTTCCACTTCGACTTCTGGCGCGCATAAAGCAGCAGCAGCGACAGCATGATGATGATCACGAAGAAGATCACCACGACCGCGGAGGCGTAGCCGATCTTGTAGAACTGGAAGGCCTGCAGATAGAGGAAGATGTTGAGCGTCTCGGACGCCGTCCCGGGGCCGCCCTGGGTGATCACGAAGATCGTGTCGAAGGCCTTCAGCGCGTCGATGGTGCGGATCACGATCGCGACCATGATGAAGGGCCAGACCAGCGGCAGCGTGATGTGGCGGAACATGTGCCAGGCATTGGCGCCGTCGATCAGCGCGGATTCGTAAGGCTCGCGCGGCAGGCCCGCGAGGCCGCCGAGCACGATCAGCATGACCAGCGGCGTCCAGTGCCAGACCTCGACCAGGATCAGCGTCGGGATCACCGTGTTCGGCGAATAGACCCAGGCCTGCGGGCCGATGCCGACAAGCGATAGCAGATAGTTCAACACGCCGAGCTGGGGATGGAACATCATCGTCCAGACCAGCGCGACCGCCACCGGCGTCGCCATCATCGGCATGACGAAGATGGTGCGCAGCAGGCCGCGGAACGGGAATTCGCGATGGAAGACCAGGGCTGCCGCCGTGCCGAACAGGATCGGCAGGACCACCGCGAGCACGGTGAAATAGAAGGTGTGCCCCATCGACTCGATGAAGCGCGGATCGCGGAAGAGCTCGGCGAAGTTCTGCAGGCCGACGAATTCCTGGCCGCCGCCGATCTTCCAGTCCTGCGTGGACATGTAGAGCGTGAACAGCCAGGGGAAGACGATCACGCCGGCGACGATCAGCACCGCCGGCAGAGAGAACAGCCAGTAGCGCGGGGTGAAATCCCGCGAATCCGCCGCCTTGGACGGCGCCGGGCTTGTAAGGCTGCTGGCTTGCAGGGTGGTGCTGGTCATGTGCTGGAACCGTCATGCTCGGGCTTGACCCGAGCATCTCTTGGGAAATGCCCTGTGGTCACGAGATGGCCGGGTCAGGCCCGGCCATGACGCGTAACGGCCAGCCTCAGCCTTGCTCGCTCTTGGCCAGCACCGGTGCGAAGGCTTCCGTCGCTTTCTTCAGCTCGGCCGCGACATCGGCGCCGCCGATCGCATTGGTCAGCGCCACCCCGAAGACGTCGCGGAACTCGGTGACGGGGACGATCTGCGGCAGCGCGGCACGGGCGATCTTGGCCGATTGCAGCAGGCAGTCGAAATACTGCTTGCCGAACTTCGAGGCCTCGATCGTGGCCGTGTCGGAATAAGCCGAGGAGCGGGCGGGGGCGCCAGCGCCAGCCTTCAGCATGGCGAGCTGCTGGGCCCTGTTGGTGATGAACTGGATGTAGAGCCAGGCCGCCTCCTTCTTGGAAGAGCCGCGCGAGATGCCGATGCCGTCGCCGAACATGCCGGCATGATGCGCCTTCGGCCCGGGCGGCGTGACGCCATAGCCGACCTTGCCGACGATGCGCGACTTGCTGGGGTCCTCGAGCGGCGTCGCAAAGCCGATGCCGTCGAGCCACATCGCGGCGCGGCCCTGCATGAACGTTGTCTGGCATTCGTTCCAGTTGAAGCCGACGGAGCCGACCGGGCCGGTGTCCTTGTTGAGCTTCTTGTAGAGCTCGCCGGCCCAGATCGCCTCGGGCGTATCGGTCAGGAGCTTGCCCTCGGCAGAGGTGGTCTCGATGCCCTGGCCGAGCACCAGGCAGGCCCAGACCGGGACATTGGCATTCTTCAGCCCGCGCGAGACAAAGCCGGCGACGCCCTTGGCCGGGTCGTGCAGCTTGGCGGCGGCAACCGCCATCTCGTCCATGCTCTTGGGATAGGCGACGCCCTTCGCGTCGAACAGTTCCTTGTTGTAATAGAGCATCCAGTAGTCGACGAAATAGGGCAGCGTATCGAGCGCCCCATCGGCCTGGCGGGCATAGGCCACGGCGCCGGCGCCGAAATCCTCGAAATTGAAATCGGGCGAGGTCAGCGAGGCGTCCTTGATCATCGGCGAGAGGTCGGCGAACCACTTGCCTTTCGCCGCCATGCGCTTCTGCACATGCAGCGAAATCGCGCTGACGTCAAAGCTCGGCTTGCCCGAGGCGAACTCGATCACCGCCTTCTGACGCTGCTGCTGCTCCGGCACCTGTTCGGAGGAGACCTTGATGCCGGTGAGTTCGGTGAACTCCTTCTCGGCGGCCTGGAACAGGTCTGAGCGCGGATTCTTGACGAGCAGGACGTCGATCGACTGGCCGGAGACGCGCTTCCAGTTGAAGGCGGCCTGGGCGCGCGCCTCGCGCAACACCAGCGGCGAAGCAATGGCGCCGGTTGCGCCGAGCGCGGCAGCACCGCGCAGCAGGCCACGCCGCGTCGGCTTCAAGATCTCGGTCATGGATGTCCTCCCCTGGACTGAACACGCGGCCATCGCGGGCCGTCTTGATAGGGTTCCGGCAGGCAGACTCAGCGTGACCGCACCGACCGGAATGGTGCGCAAGCTAGTCCGGAACGAAGGCGGTTGCAAGCTAACATGTTGACGTGCACATAGTGATGCAACACGACCGAGCACCCGGGTTCCGATGACGATTTCTGCGCTTCCCGTTCGCCCCCTCGGCCGCTCCGGCCTCGAGGTCACGACGCTCGGTTTCGGCGGCGCGCCGCTCGGCGATCTCTATGCAAACCTCGACGAGGCGGACGCGGTCGAGACGGTCGAGACGGCGCTCGCTTCCGGCATAACCCTGATCGACACCTCGCCGCTCTATGGCCACGGCCTCTCCGAGCACCGGATCGGCGCGGCGCTGCGGCGCTCGGGGTGCAAGGACGTGGTGATTTCGACCAAGGTCGGCCGCGTCGCCGAGCCCTTCGCCGGCCGCGGCGACGGCTCGGGGTATCGCGGCGGCCTGCCGCATGGCCTGCGCTTCGACTATTCCTATGACGGCGCCATGCGCTCGCTGGAACAGTCGGCGCTGCGCCTCGGCGTCGACCGCATCGACGTCGTGCTGATTCATGACGTCGATGTCTGGACGCATGGACAAGGTGCGATCGAGACCCGCTTCACCGAAGCCATGGACGGCGCCTATCGCGCCCTCGACACGCTGCGCGCCGCCGGCGCGGTCAAGGCCATCGGCGTCGGCGTCAACGAAGCCGAGATGTGCGAGCGCTTCGCTCGCGCCGGCGATTTCGACACGATGCTGCTCGCCGGGCGCTATTCTCTTCTGGAGCAGCCGGGGCTGGCCTCCTTCATGCCGCTGGCGCGGGAGAAGGGCATCGGGCTGATGCTGGGCGGCGTCTTCAATTCCGGCATCCTCGCCACCGGCCCGATCGCCGGTGCGAAGTACAACTACCAGCCGGCATCGCCCGAGATCCTCGCCCGCGTCGCGGCGATCGAGGCGGTCTGCACCCGCCATGGCGTGCCGCTGCGCCGCGCCGCCCTGCAATTCCCGCTCGGCCATCCCGCGGTGGCGAGCCTGGTCATGGGCGCGGTCAGGCCGGAGGAGGTCGCGGATCAGGTCAGAGAGCTCTCAGCCCCGGTTCCAGCCGCTCTCTGGACGGAGCTAAAGACCGAAGGTCTGCTCGGCGCCGATGTCCCGGTTCCGATCTGACGCCATGCGCATCGACGCCCATCAGCATTTCTGGAGCCTCGCCCGTGGCGATTATGGCTGGCTGACGCCGGCGCTGGGCTTGATCCATCGCGATTTCGGCCCCGCCGATCTCGCCCCGCTTCTCGCCGCCCATAGCGTCGAGCGCACCATCCTCGTCCAGGCGGCTCCGACCGAAGCCGAGACCGCCTATCTGCTCGACATCGCCGCAAAGACGCTCTTCGTCGCCGGCGTCGTCGGCTGGAGCGATTTCGATGCGCCTAATGTAGCGGAGCGTATCGCCACCTTGGCGGCCGACCCGCTGCTCGTCGGCCTGCGGCCCATGGTCCAGGATATCCCCGACGACGGCTGGCTGGCGCGCCCTGAGCTGGCACCAGCCTTCAAGGCGATGGTCGCGAACGGTCTCGTCTTCGACGCCTTGCTGAAGCCACGCCATATTCCGGCGATGCTGGCCGTGCTGGAGCGCCACCCCAATCTCGCCTGCGTCATCGACCACGGCGCCAAGCCCGATCTCGTCAACGGCGACCTCACGGCTTGGCGCGTCGGCATCGGCGCCCTCGCGAGGCACCCCGGCCTGACCTGCAAGCTCTCCGGGCTGGTCACCGAGGCCGGCCCTGACTGGACGCTGGAGACGCTGCGGCCGGTCGTCGAGCACCTGCTAGCGACCTTCGGTCCGGAGCGCTTGATCTTCGGCAGCGACTGGCCGGTGGTGACGCTGCGCGCCTCCTATGCGCAATGGTTCGAGGTTGCTGAAGCGCTCCTCGCCGGCCTTTCGGAGGCACAGCGCGCTGCCGTTTTCGGCGGCAATGCCCAAAAACTCTACCTCTCGCAACGTGGACGTCGGTGACATGCTGAAGAATATCGACCCGGTCCTCTCCGCCGACCTGCTCTGGGTGCTAGCCGCCATGGGCCATGGCGACGATCTCGCTCTGGTCGACGCCAACCACCCCGCGGAAAAGATCACCCGCGCCACCACCAGCGGCCGCTTGGTGCGCCTGCCAGGCCTCACCATGGCACGGGCGGCCCGCGCCATCCTCTCGGTGCTGCCGATCGACGATTTTGAGCCGCATCCGGTAAGGCGCATGCTGGTGGTCGGCGATGCCGCCGCGATCCCGCATGTCCAATGTCAGGTCCAGGCCGAGCTCGATCGGGCCCTCGGCCGTCCCGAGCCGCTCGCCGGCATCGAACGCTTCGCCTTCTACGAGGCGGCGAAGCAGGCTTTCGCCGTGGTGCAGATCGGCGATCCCCGCCCCTATGGCTGCTTCCTGTTCCGCAAGGGCGTGATCGCCGGCGAGCCGGCCTGAGCCCGGTCTATTGCTTGGGCGCGCCCGCTCCCGGCATCGAGATCACCCGGCCGTCCGGCATGATGATGTCGCCCGGCTTCTGACCCGGCCCGCAATCGCCGACACGCCTGGCCTCGACCACCAGCTTGCGCTCGACCGGTCCCGGCTGCCCCGGCATGCCGGTGAGCTTGGTGGTGCCTTCGGTGCGCACGGTCGCCTGGAAATCGCCGGTAACGACGCTGCTGCCTTCCGCCTTGATCTGCCCGATCATGCACTCTGTCACGACGGCATAACCGGTCGCGGTCTTCTTCACCTCGATCTTCGAGCAGGCGCCGCCGGTCGCCCCGCCCATCATGGCGCGGTCCGTGCCAGGGCCGACGCATTGCTTGGCGACGGTTTCGCCCTCGGCGCCCGTCGACTTGGTCTCCCATAGTCCTGGCCTGCGCTGCGGCAGCTCCTCGACCAGAGCCGGAAAGCTTCCGAAAACGGTTGCCGCGACGGCGATGGCGATGGCCCTCATGCTTCGACTCCTAGGCTGCCTCGAACGGTCGATTCGAAGGCGCAAGACAGAGCGAGGACGAGAGGCGATTCTAGGGCAGCGGCCTGCACACCGGCCATGCGTCAAACTGCAATGACCAATGGTGCCCCTGGCCGGGATCGAACCAGCACTCCTTGCGGAACTCGATTTTGAGTCGAGCGCGTCTACCAATTCCGCCACAGGGGCCCCTTTCGGGCCGGCGGACTATAGCGATCCGCAAGGGCCGGTCAATCTCGCGTGAACAGCATTTCCTGTGACATCGGAGCCATGGACGGAAGGCTCGGCGCCCGCTAGATCGCCATGCGTCCTTTCGGACGCAAAATGGCGATCTATCACTTTGTCAGGCATCGGATTGCCTCCGAAAAGCGGTTTCCACTTTCGGTCCGATGCTCTAAGGGCCGGCGATGTTCGAACGCCTCTATCTCTGGACGCTCTCGCTTGCCGCCCGCCGCAGCGCGCAGGTCTGGCTTGCCGTCGTCGCCTTCATCGAGAGCTCCTTCTTCCTGATCCCGGCCGACGTGCTGTTCGTGCCGATGGCACTGGCCAAGCCGCAGCGGGCCTATCGCCTCGCCTTGATCGCGACGGTGTTCTCGACGCTCGGCGGCATCGCCGGCTACGCCCTCGGCTATTATGCCTTCGATGCGCTGGCGCGGCCGGTTCTCGCCTTCTACGGCAAGCTCGACGCGTTCGAGCAATTGCGCGCCTGCGCCGGCCCCGACACCACGCTGCTGCTGCTCACCACCTCGGGTCTGGCGCATCTGCCGCCGATCAAGGTGGTCACCATCCTGGCCGGCGCCGTCCATATCGGGCTCGGCTTCTTCGTCCTGTCCTGCATCCTGGCGCGCGGCGCCCGCTTCCTCGCCCTCGCCTTCCTGCTGCGCCGCTATGGCGAGACGATCCGGCACTTCATCGAGAAGCGGTTGAAGCTGATCGCGCTCGGCGGCGCCGCTCTCCTGATCCTGCTCTATTTCGGCCTCAAGCTGCTGACAGGCTCGGGCCAGATGTTCACCTGCTGAGCAGCGCCATGTCCGGCTTTCCGTCGCGCCTCCTCGCCGACCCCCGCCGCCTGATCGCCCTGATCGGGCTGGCGAGCCTCGCGCTGATCGCTGGCGCCTGGTTCTTCGAGCTGGTCCTGCATTTGCGCCCCTGCAAGCTCTGCCTCGAGCAGCGCGCGCCGCACTACGCCGCGATCGGCCTGACGGCGCTCGCCCTGCTCTTCGCCCGCTCGGGCTGGCTGCAGATCGCAGCCCTGATCGGCCTCGCCCTTTTGATGGCCTGGAGCACTGGGCTCGGCGTCTACCATTCCGGGGTGGAATGGGGGGTCTTCGCCGGCCCGAACGATTGCGGCGGCGCGCCTGCTCCTGCGGCCGCCGGCGTCCAGGACCTGATGAAACAGCTGCAGACGACCCGCATCGTCTCCTGCACCGAAGCCGCCTGGCGCTTCCTTGGCCTGTCGCTCGCCGGCTGGAACGCGCTGGTGTCGTTCGGGCTTTTGATCGCAGCCCTGCTGGGGTTGAAGAACACGATCGGGAAGCCCGGCGAATTGCCGGCGTGATCAGCCCTCGCTGGCACGCACTCAGAGGCTGTTGCCGTTAATCGTCTGCGGATAGTCCGCCGCGGCTTCCGCCTTCAGCCAGGCCAGGAGTTTGCGCGTCGCAGCCTTCGGCTCCCGGCGCGGATGCGGGAAGGCGACCAGCCCATCCTTGATCGTCAGGACACCGAGCGGCGCGATCAGCCGGCCGTCGGCCAGCTCCGGCTGCGCCAGACGTGTCTCGACCAGCGTCACGCCAAGTCCGCCGACGGCGGCCTCGATGCACATATGCGTATGGGGAAAGGTCAGGCTCCGCGCCACCATCGGCACGACGAGTGGGTGATCCCGATAGGACGGCTGGATGGTGATTGGGAAGTTGCCGATCAGCTGCGTCTCGGCCGAGAGGCGCCCGGCCTCGACGCGGAAGCGGTAGCCCGGGGCACAGACCAGCGCGAACGCGACATCACCCAGCACGTGATAGACCTGATCGTCCGGCAGGTTGTAGCCGAGACGGTTCCAGCTGGTGACGATGTCATAGTCCTCGACCTCGAAGATCGAGGCGCCCACCATCGTCAACCTCATAGAGACTTCCGGATGGGCCGCGTAGAAGCGCGGCAGGCGCGGCACTAGCCAGCGGGTTGCCAGGCTCGAGCCGATGGCGAGCGTCACGATCTCGCCGCCCTGCGCGGGGCGGAGCTGCCCCATGCAGCTGTCGAACGCCTCGAACGCCATACGCGTCGTGGCATAGAGCGCCTTGCCAGCGGCAGTCAGCCCCAGCGGCGCGGCGCCTCGATCGAGGAGCTGCAGGCCCAAAGCCTCCTCCAGCGCCTTGATCTGCCGGCTGATCGCGCTGTGGGTGCGACCGAGCTCCTCGGCAGCGAGCGTCATCGACCCCAGTCGCACGGTCGCTTCGAAGGCAGGCAGCGGGGAAAGCGGCGGCAACCGAAGCTCTCCGGCAGCACTGTTCGCGAAACGCACAGCGATGTTCGAATTCGTCGTGTGCGCAGTGCTCTCGTCACCGTTACCGGTCATCGCATCGCGTCGTTCGCCGGGAGACTTCAATGGGCGAGACCTTATCCGCGCAAGTCATATCGCTGGGCGTTCGTGTCGTCGCGGAGCGATCCGGAGCTGTCAAGATCGGCGGGGTAAGTCGTCCCTCCAGCACCGATCTGCTACGACCATCGTTCGAGGCCGAGTTGCCGGCAGGGCCACGGCTATGGCTGCGACGCCTGCTTTGGCGCCGCCGGTTGCGCGCGGCCTTCCAGAGCGAAGCCGATGCGGTGCTGGAGGATTTCGGCCTGTCGCGGGAAACCCTCGAACGCTCTCTTGCGCAGCCCTTCTGGCGTGCCTGAGCAGCCTCGAACGGAAGCAGCAGGCGATTACGGCTCCAGCTCGGAATCCCAGTAGAGATAGTCGAGCCAGCTGTCGTGCAGATAGTTCGGCGGGAACAGCTTGCCGTTGCGGTGCAGATCGTTGATCGACGGCGCGAACGGCTTCTGCATCGGGATCATGCCGACCGCGGCCGGCATCTTGTCGCCCTTCATCAGATTGCAGGGCGAGCAGGCCGCGACGACGTTCTCCCAGGTCGTGAGCCCGCCCTTGGAGCGCGGCACGACATGATCGAAAGTCAGCTCGTCGCGCGTGCCGCAATATTGGCAGGCGAAGCGGTCGCGCAGGAAGACGTTGAAGCGGGTGAAGGCCGGGGTGCGCGAGGGCTTTATATAGGTCTTGAGCGAGACCACCGAGGGCAGCTTCATGTTGAAGCTCGGGCTGCGCACCACGGTGTCGTATTCGGAGACGATGTTGACCCGGTCCATGAAGACCGCCTTGATCGCGTCCTGCCAGCTCCACAAGGAGAGCGGGTAGTAGCTCAACGGCCGGAAATCGGCGTTGAGCACCAGCGCCGGACAACCGTCCGGCGAGGCCATCGGATGCATCACATGCGCCGTCACCCGTATCGCGCCTCCGCTTCCTGGGCTCGCACGAATCCTGACGCATCAATGTAAGCGCGATGCGACAAGAATGTGAAGCGACGATGTTGCGGCGCGTACAGGCAGACGGCAGCCTTCAGCCCCGGGCGGAGCCCTCGGGCCCGACTTCTGGTCGGCCCAAGGATGTATCCCCGCAGACCCGGGAATCTCGTGCAGAAGAAGCTGGTTCGGAGATGCTCGGCTCAAGGCCGAGCATGACGAGCGTTTTCTAGCGGGTCGGAATCGGCTTTTCGCCCCGATAATCGTAAAAGCCACGCTTCGTCTTGCGGCCGAGCCAGCCGGCCTCGACATACTTCACCAGCAGCGGGCACGGCCGATACTTCGAATCGGCGAGACCGTCATGCAGCACCTGCATTACCGACAGGCAGGTGTCGAGCCCGATGAAATCGGCGAGCTGGAGCGGGCCCATCGGGTGATTCGCGCCGAGCTTCATCGCCGTGTCGATCGCCTCGACCGAGCCGACACCCTCATAGAGCGTGTAGACGGCCTCGTTGATCATCGGCAGCAGGATGCGGTTGACGATAAAGGCCGGGAAATCCTCGGAGACCGACGCCGTCTTGTGCAGAGAGGCGACGAACTCCTTGGCGCGCTCGAAGGTGCCGTCGTCCGTGGCGATGCCGCGGATCAGCTCGACGAGCTGCATCAGCGGCACCGGGTTCATGAAGTGGATGCCGATGAAGTGCTCCGGGCGATCGGTCGCCGCGGCAAGCCGCGTGATCGATATCGACGAGGTGTTCGAGGCCAGGATCGCGTCGGGCCGCAGATGGGGGCAGACGGCGGTGAAGATCTTGCGCTTCACCTCCTCGCTCTCGGTCGCGGCCTCGATCACGAGATCGCATGGCCCCAGATCTTCCAGCTTCGGCGCCGAGACGATGCGGCTCATCGCCGTGCGGCGATCCGCGTCGGCGATGGCGCCCTTGGCGACCTGCCGGGCCATGTTGCCATCGATGGTCGCCAGTGCCGCATTGATGCGGTCTTCGGCGATATCGTGCAGCCTGATGTCGAAGCCCGCGACCGAGGCGACATGGGCGATGCCGTTGCCCATCTGCCCGGCCCCGATGATGCCGACGGTCTTGATCTGGTGGTCCATGTGACGCTTCTGTTCCCCGAGGGAGCTGGCGCGGGCGCCCCGTGGCCGCCCGCGACGCGGAGGATTTTACCGCTTACTTGCCGGCCTTTTCGAGCTCTTTGTCGAGCTCCGGCAGGATGGTGAAAAGGTCGCCGACGAGGCCGTAATCGGCGATCTGGAAGATCGGTGCCTCCTCGTCCTTGTTGATGGCGACGATGATCTTCGAATCCTTCATGCCGGCGAGGTGCTGGATTGCGCCGGAGATGCCGACCGCGACATAGAGCTCGGGCGCGACGACCTTGCCGGTCTGGCCGACCTGCCAGTCATTGGGGGCATAGCCGGCGTCGACCGCGGCGCGCGAAGCACCCATTGCGGCGCCAAGACGATCCGCCACCGGCTCGATCACCTTGGCGAAGTTCTCGGCCGAAGCGAGCGCGCGCCCGCCCGAGACGATGATCTTGGCCGAGGCCAGCTCCGGCCGGTCGGACTTGGCGACCTCCTCGCCCTTGAAGGACGAGCTGCCGGGGTTTTCCGCCGCCGAGACGCTCTCGATCGGGGCGCTGGCGGAGCCGTCGCCTGACGCCGCGAACGAGGCGCCGCGCACGGTGATCACCTTCTTGGCGTCAGTGGACTGCACGGTCTGGATGGCGTTGCCGGCATAGATCGGCCGCTCGAAGGTATCGGCCGAGACGACCTTCGTCACCTCCGAGACCTGCATCACGTCGAGCAGCGCGGCGACGCGTGGCATCACGTTCTTGCCGGTGGTCGTGCCAGGCGCGACCAGCGCGTCATAGTTCGGCGCTAGCGAGACGATCAGCGCCGCTAGCGGCTCGGCGAGGCGATGCTCATAGGACGCGTCGTCGGCGAGCAGCACCTTCTCGACGCCGTCGAGCTTGGCCGCGGCCTCGGCGACCGCCTTGGCGTTATGGCCGGCGACCAGGACATGCACCGGCGCGCCGAGGTCCTTGGCGGCGGTCAGGGCCTTGCGGGTGGCCTCGTTGAGGCTCTTATTGTCGTGCTTGGCGAGCAGCAGCGTGGTCATCAGATCACCCCGGCGGTCTTGAGCTTGGAGACGAGTTCGGCGGCATTGGCCACCTTGACGCCGGCCGAGCGCCCGGCCGGCTCGGCCGTCTTCAGCACCTTGAGGCGCGGGGCGATGTCGACGCCGAGCGCCTCCGGCGTGGTCTCATCAAGCGGCTTCTTCTTCGCCTTCATGATGTTGGGCAGCGAGGCATAGCGCGGCTCGTTGAGGCGCAGATCGGTGGTGACGATCGCCGGCAGCTTGAGCTGCACGGTCTGCAGGCCGCCATCGACCTCGCGGGTGACGTCGGCAGAGCCGCCATCCAGAACGACCTTGGACGCAAACGTGCCTTGCGGCCAGCCGAGCAGCGCCGCCAGCATCTGGCCGGTCTGGTTGCAATCGTCATCGATCGCCTGCTTGCCGAGGATGACGAGTTCGGGCGTCTCCTGCTCGACGACCTTCTTCAGCAACTTGGCGACCGCCAGCGGCTCGGTGGCGGCGTCAGTCTTCACCAGGATGCCTCGGTCGGCGCCCATGGCGAGGCCAGTGCGGATCGTCTCGGCGGCCTGCGCCGGCCCGACCGAGACCACGATCACTTCCGTGGCCTTGCCGGCTTCCTTGAGCCGCAGCGCCTCTTCGACCGCGATCTCGTCGAAGGGATTCATCGACATCTTCACATTGGCCAGCTCGACCCCGGAACCGTCGCCTTTCACGCGGATCTTCACGTTGTAGTCGACCACTCGTTTCACTGGCACAAGTATCTTCATAAGGGCGTCACCGATTGTGGAGAGATGCGATCTGATGCCGATCCGCCGGCCAAGCGATGGCCAGCATCGCCGCACCCGGCTGAAATGCGGACGGACCGTAGCGACGGGGATTTGCGCTTGTCAACGCCATGAAAGTCACGGCAGCACCCGCATGCCACGCCCGAACAGCCGCTGCTCGCGCCTAATCAGAAACGGCGTCAGGGCCGCCCCGGCGCCGAGCCCGCCGAGATGCGCCCACCAGCCGACGGCGCCCTGCTGGTCGAACAGCGCCGAGAGCAGCTGGAACAGGATCCAGGCGCCGAGCGCATACATCGCCGGGATGTGCAGCGGGATCGCCTTGAAGGCGAGGCCCCAGATCCGCACCCGCGGATAGAGCATCAGATAGGAAGCGATCACGCCCGAGATCGCCCCGGACGCGCCGATCAACGGCTGCTCCGATTCGGGGTTCATCAGCGCATGCAGCAGCGCCCCGGCCATACCGCAGAGCAGGAAGAAGATGAGGAAGCGTAGATGACCCATCGCATCCTCGACATTGTCGCCGAAGACCCAGAGGAACAGCATGTTGCCGATCAGATGGGCGAAGCTGGCATGCAGCACGATGCCGGTCATCAGCGTCAGCCACGGCGGTGCCTTGAGCAGCTCCGGCGGCAATTGCGCCTCGCCGAACAGCACGGCGGGAATCGTGCCGAAACCGGCCAGGACCGCGACCTCGCTGGCTTCGCTGGTCCAGTGCATCAGCATGAGCCGCAGCACGATGCAGAGCGCGATCAGGAAATAGGTGACATAGGCGACGCGGATGAAGCGCATCGGCACGCCGTCATGCAGCGGCACGAACATCGGGTCAGCGGTTCTGGCCGGGCGTCCAGAGCACGTCGCCCCCAGCCCTGGCATTGAGGTGGCGCGAGGCGACGAAGAGGAAATCCGAGAGCCGGTTGATGAACTTCAAAGCCGGCTGGGCGACGCTCTCGCCCTCCTCCTGCGACAATTCGACCATGAGCCGCTCGGCCCGGCGGCTGACCGTACGGGCGAGGTGCAGCTGCGCCGCGCCGGGCGTGCCGCCCGGCAGCACGAAGGAGCGCAGCGTCCCGAGCGGCCGGTTGAGTTGATCGATCTCGGCCTCGAGCCGGTCGACCTGCGCCTGCACGATGCGCAGCGGCTCCCATGCCGGCTTCTCGCCGGTATCGGGCGAAGCCAGCTCGGCGCCGAGGTCGAAGAGATCGTTCTGGATGCGGCCGAGCATCGCGTCGAGCTCGGGATCCTCGCCGGCGCAATGCAGCCGGGCCATGCCGATGCAGGCATTGGTCTCGTCGACCGTGCCATAGGCGGAGACGCGCAAGTCGAATTTCGGCCGGCGCGCGCCGGTGGCGAGCGCGGTGGTGCCATCGTCGCCGGTGCGGGTGTAGATGCGGTTGAGAACGACCATGGCGAAGTTATAGCGCACCGCAGCATCGGCGGAAGGGGCAATCTCACCCCATGGACAGGGGCAGAAGGCCCGGCTCTTTCAATGTCTCCAGCGCGATCTCCGAACGCACCCGCGCGACGCTCTCATGCGGCAGCAGCACCTCGTTGACCAGACGCGCCAGTTCCTTGAGGTCGCCGACCGCGACCTTCAGCATGTAGTCGGCCTCGCCGGTCAGCGCATGCGCCTCCAGCACCGAAGGCGTCAGCTTCACCAGATCGCGGAAGCGTCGGGCATTGTCGCGCGAATGGGTGTTGAGCGCGACATGGATGAAGACCGTGACGGAGAGCCCGATAGCCTCGGGATCGATCAGGGCGCGATAGCCGCGGATGGCACCAGAATTTTCCAGCGCCTGCCGCCGCCGCGAGACCTGGCTGGCGGAGAGGCCGACGCGCTCGGCGAGCGCGCCATTGGTCAGCGAGGCATCCTGCTGCAGGGCTTCGAGCAGGCGCCAGTCGAAAGCGTCGAGCTGCGGCATTCCGTGAGCCTTCCAGCATTTCCATGCACGTTTCGTGCAAATTCAATCCGATAGCTCGGAATTTTGCAAACCTTTCGCCGTGCGGATGCGCGAGAATTGCCTACCATTCGATTTCAGGAGGACGCATATGGGCCCGTTCCCGCACGATTCCGCCCCGCCGGCCATCTCCGACGCCAACCCGATGGGCACCGACGGCTTCGAATTCGTCGAATACGCCCATCCCGAGCCGGAGAAACTCGGCGCGCTGTTCGAGACCATGGGCTTCACCAAGGTGGCGAAGCACCGTTCCAAGGACGTCACGCTTTATCGCCAGGGCGACGTCAACTTCATCGTCAATGCCGAGCCGGAGTCCTTCGCTCAGGGCTTCGCCGCCGAGCACGGCCCCTGCGCCTGCGCCATGGCCTTCCGCGTCGTCGACGCCAAGCATGCCTTCGAGCGCGCGGTGTCGCTCGGCGCCGAGCCCTATGAGAGCAAGGTCGGCCCCGGCGAGCTCCAGATCCCGGCGGTGAAGGGCATCGGCGGCTCGCTGCTCTATTTCGTCGATCGTTATGGCGAGAAGGGCTCGATCTACGACGTCGACTTTGAATGGCTCGGCGAGAGCGACCCGGCCCCCGAGCAGGCCGGGATGTATTATCTCGATCACCTCACCCACAACGTCATGCGCGGCCGCATGGATCACTGGGCCGATTGGTATGGCGAGCTCTTCAATTTCCGCGAGATCCGCTTCTTCAACATCGAGGGCAAGCTGACCGGCCTGATCTCGCGGGCGCTGACCTCGCCCTGCGGCAAGATCCGCATCCCGATCAACGAATCGCTCGACGACAAGAGCCAGATCGAGGAGTACCTGCGCCAGTACAAGGGCGAGGGCATCCAGCATGTCGCGCTCGGCTCGCGCGACATCTACGCGAGCGTCGAGCAGCTCCGGCAGAACGGCTTGCCCTTCATGCCGTCGCCGCCCGAGACCTATTACGAGAAGGTCGACGGCCGCGTGCCGAACCATGGCGAACCGGTCGCCCGGCTCAAGGCCAACGGCATCCTGATCGACGGCGAGGGCGCGGTCGCGCTCGGCTCCAAGGAAGGCCGGATGAGCAAGGTGCTGCTGCAGATTTTTTCGGCCACGGTGGTCGGCCCGATTTTCTTCGAGTTCATCCAGCGCAAGGGCGATGACGGCTTCGGCGAGGGCAATTTCCGCGCTCTGTTCGAGTCGATCGAGGAGGATCAGATCCGCCGCGGGGTGTTGAAGCCGCAGGCGGCGGAGTAAGGCGTCTCACGCCGCCAGCCGCGGCGCCGCCATCGCCTCACGCAGCGCCTGCGCGAAATGACGCGCGGCTATGCTGGCCTGCGGTGCGATCACCAGTGCGACCGAGAGTTCGAACAGCGCCGGCAGGTTCTCGGACGCCTCCAACCTACGCAAGGATGCGGGCGCGGCGCTCTCGGTGATCGCGGTGACACAGAGGCCCGCCTCCACCGCCGAGAGCAGGCCGGCCATGTGCGATGACGAGAACACCAGCCGGTGGGGCCGCTCCGCCGCCTGCAGCGCATTGAGGATGCGCGGGCGCGCCCGGCAGCCCTCGTTGAACAGGCCGAGCGGCAGGACCTCGCTGAGCTCCGGCCGGTGTCCACGCGCCGCGACCCAGACCAGAGGCTCGCGCCTGAGGCGGTCCCCCTTGGGCCGGCCGGGGTCCTGTGTGATCACCGCGAGGTCGAGCTCGCCCGCCGCCACGGCCGGCTCGATCCGCTTCGAGAGCTCGCAATGCACCTCGATCTCGACGCGCGGATGCTCCTCGGCGAAACGCACGATCAACGGTCTCAGGTAGGCATCGACATAGTCGTCCGGCAGGCCGATGCGCAGCCGGCCCACCGCCTTGTCGCCGTCGAGCTCGGCCCGCGCCTCGCGCTCGATCGCGAGCAGGCGGCGGGCCTGCGCCAGCAGGCGCTCGCCGGCTTCGGTCGGCGTGACGCCGCGGCGCGAGCGTTCCAGCAACTGCTTGCCAAGCGTGGCTTCCAGATCCTGGATGCGGCCCGAAACGGCAGATTGCGTACGTCCGAGCCTCGCCCCGGCGGCCGTGAACCCGCCGGTCTCGGCGACGGCGACCAGCATGGCGAGCGCATCGAGATCGAGATGGGTCGACATCACCGCTCCATCGGAAACGACAATAGATAAATCAGGATAATCCGTTTTTCCGATGGCTGGAAGCACCCTATGTTTGCGGCATTAGAACAGCCCTCATCCTGAGGAGCGATCGCAGTTCGCTCCTCAGGATGAGGGCAGTGACATTCATCTCTGAAAGCCTACCTCATGTCCGCCCCGATCCTTGCCGTGCCTGATCGTCCCGCCGTGCCAGCGCTCGGCATGTTCCTGGTGCTGCTGCTCGGCGCGACCTGCATCGGCTTTTCCGGCATCTTCGTGCGCTTCGCCGATGTCGGCCCAGCCGCCGCCGGCTTCTGGCGCATGGCCTTCGCCCTGCCGGTGCTCGCCGCCTGGATGGCGCTGGAGAACCGCCGCGACAGCGCTGCCGGAATGAAGCCCGGTGCCATGCTGCCGATCGCGCTCGCCGGCCTCGCCTTCGGCGTCGACGTCGTGCTCTACAACGCCTCGCTCGGCTTCACCTCGATCGCCAATGCCTCGCTGCTCGGCAATCTCTCGCCGGTCGGCGTCATTCTCGGCGGCTGGCTGCTGTTCCGCGAGAAGCCGACGCGGCGCATCCTGGGCGCCCTGCTGCTCGCGATCGGCGGCGCCGGCCTGCTGGTGCTGCCGAAGCTGTCGGGGAGTGCGACGCCGCTCTCAGGTGCCGGCCTGTTCGGCGACGGCCTCGCCATCGGCGCCGCCTTCTCCTACGCCGCCTATATCCTTGCCGTCCGCCGCGCCCGCAACCGCGCTGCCGCCGGCCGTATCGGCCTGATCTCCAGCGCGATCTGCGCCATCTTCTGCATCGTCGCGGCACTCGGCCTCGGCGAGACCATCCTGCCGCAGAGCCTGACCGGCTGGCTCGCAGTCGCCGCGCTCGGCCTGGTCTCGCATGCCATGGGCCAGGGCCTGATCACGCTGGCGCTCGGCCATTACGGCGCCAATGCCGCCTCGTTGGTCATGGTCTGGCCGGCGCTGGTCTCGGTGCTCGCCGCCTGGGCGATCTTCGCCGAGCAGCCCTCGCCGGCCCAGGCCTTCGGCGGCGTCGCGATCCTGGCGGCCGTGCTGATGGTGCGGAAGGGATAAGGGCACCCTTCCGCCGCCTTCGTCTCACGGTCTCAGTTCCCGGTGGCGTAACGCAGGATCACCGTGCCGTTCTTGAGCGGCCGGCTCTCCAGCAGCTCGAGCTTCTGCAGCTCGCCGCTGGCCTTGAAGAGCGGCGTGCCCGCGCCGAGCCGCACCGGCACGACCGCCAGCATCAGCTCGTCGATCTGCTTGGCTGCCAGCAAAGAGTCGATCAGTTCGGCACTGCCGAACACAAGCACGTCCTTGCCCGGCGCCGCCCGCAGCTTGGCGATCTCGCCGACGATGTCGGCGGTGACGCGGGTGTTGTTCCAGTCGGAGCTCTGAACGCTGCGCGATGCCACCAGCTTGGGCAGAGCATTCATGTAGCGCGTGACCTCGCTGTCCTCGTTGGCATTGGTCGAAGTCCAGTAGGCCTTCATGCCGTCATGGGTGACGCGGCCGAAAACCAGCACCTGGGCGCGTTGGCCGAACTCCTTGCTGAGCGCATCGAGCTCCTCGCCCCAGGCGTCGTTGTGAAACGACAGATCCCATTTTTCTGCCCCCTCGAAATAGCCGTCCAGCGTCACGAGGTTCCAGACGATCACCTTGGCCATCGCATCCTCCTTGCGGGCGATTTGCCCGTCCGTAGAAACTGCTTGCGATTTGCAAGCAGTTGGCTTCTAGCGAAACCGATTGTATAATGCAAGCAGTTTTGGAGAAGCGCATGAAAGAGACCGGCCGCTCGGGGTGCCCGATCAACCTGACGCTCGAAATCCTCGGCGATCGCTGGAGCCTGATCGTCCTGCGCGACATGATGTTCGGCAATCGCCGGCATTATCGCGAGCTGCTGGCGAAATCGGACGAGGGCATCGCCTCGAACATCCTCGCCGACCGGCTGAAGCGGCTGCTCGACAACGGGCTGATCTCGCGCCGCGACGACGCCAGCCACAAGCAGAAGGGGATCTACAGCCTGACCGAGATGGGAATCTCGCTGGTCCCGGTCTTCGCCGCCATGGCCGATTGGGGCCGGCGCTTCCTGCCGGTGACGCCGGAGATGTCGATTCGCGCCGAAATTCTGGCCGAGGGCGGGCCTCCCCTCTGGAGCAAGTTCATGGACGAGCTGCGCTTTCTCCATCTCGACGCGCCGCAGCCGACGCAGTCAGTCCTGGATGAGCTGACCGCAGCCTATCGTGAGGCGGTTGAGCGCAAACGCGTCGTCGAGGCCGAGCCGGAGGTCATGTGAGGCCGCGCCCGAGCTGCTGATCTGGCATCCCCAATGATCAAAATCGCTCCTGAGACGTTTAGCCGGCAGGAGGTGCGATCATGATGCGACATTGCCTGACGACAGCGTTTGCCGCGGCGGCGCTGCTGACCCTGGCGCAGCCTGGCATCGCCGAGCAGGAGACCGCCGGCGAGGCGAGCTTCCTTAGCTCCCTGGAGGGCCGCTTCAGCGGCAATGGCACACTTCAGAATGCCGGCGGCAGCAGCCGTTCGCTGAAGTGCCAGTTCAATGGCGACCAAGATGGCGCACGCGTCAGCCTCGACGGCAGCTGCAGCACCGCCGCGATCTTCAGCGCGACGATCCGGATCGAGCTGCGCCACGATCCGAAGACAGGCCGTTATGCCGGCACCTTCAGGGAGAGCACCGGCACGGTGGCGAGCCTCTCCGGCCAGCGGCAGGGCCAGCGGCTTACGCTCGCGTTCAACGAGACGGCGGAGAGCGTCCGGCCGAACCCGCCGGCGACCCTGACGATCTCGCGCCGGCAGAACGGCGTCGCTTTAACCCTGCGCGGCAGCCAGCCGGGCCGGGGGCAGGCGCTCGACCTGTCGCTGCGGGAGAATTGACGCGATTGAACTACGCGATCCGTGGCGTCGGAGACAGCCTCTATCCGTCGGGCCACTGCAGGAGGCCAGGCCCCGCTCGGGCCGCCGAGTAGAGCCTGACGGAGCCGACCTCGGCGATCTTCCGCAGCGAAATGTCGGGCGCGAGCGCATCGTCGAGGTCGATGTGGGAGATCACATGGCTGACGATATCGGGCGGGAGCCATGCCAGCGCCGCCGCGACATCGGCCAATGTCTGGGATGTGGCAGTGTCGGGAAGGTCCTGGAACTCGGGTATCCTCTTGACCCAGAAGTTCGAGAAGACCTGCGTCGGCAGCACGTTTCGCCCCGCCAGATGTCTGAGCAGCAGATGAGGATGCTGGACGAAGACATGTGCCTCTGAGGCCGGGACGGGCTGGAGAGTTGAAACCAGTCTGGCGAAACGCCGGGCGCGCTCGATCGCATCAGGCCGCGTCTCCTCGACCGGGGGCACGAAAAGCACGATCGCATTCGCAGGTATCGTCTTGGTGATCTGGGCATAAACAGCGTCGAGGTCCCTGAGCGGTGCCCAGAAATAGAATAGAAGCCCGAGCTTCGCGGCGATGATGCCAGCGAGAAGCGCGGTCACGCCTGCTTCCGGCCTGGAGGCGCTCGGCGAGGGGCCGCGCACGAAGACCGCGATGATCGTCACGATCGCGGGAACGAGGCGCCGGTCCACCGCGCCGACACTCATCAGGTCCTTGGGCATGACGACGAACAGGAGACAGCACACCAGCAGCCCGGCCAGTTCGCAACGGCTGACAATCAGGCCGCGACGCCAGGCCAGCCAAGCGATCGCGCCGAGAACCAGGAGCGAAAGGAGGTATTCGAGCGACAGGTTGGTCGTCTTTCCGACAGTGAAGACGCCGGTGATCTTCGTGGCGAGATGCCACTCCGTCCGGCCCGTCTGGCCCGGCTCCATGACCATCGTCAGCACCACCACGAGGATGGCCGAGAGCCAATGTGATTTGAGCAGGTTCGCGCTGTCCGCGAGCCGCCCCTCGCACCAGTCGTCATGGGCGGCGACCAGGAGCATGCCGAAGCAGAAGCAGACATAGAGCATCACCGGAAAGATGCTGGTCAGGCACATCGCGACCACGATCAAGGCCTGGCTGACGACGAAGCCGGCTGACGGAGCCCGGTGTTGCTCGATCGCCCGGTGAAGCGCGACGAACATGATCCCGAGCCCGAGAATGTAATTGAAGAGGCCCCAATAAAGCGGCTCGGAATAGGCTGCGAGAAGGATGATGAGCAGCAGCTGCAGGTCGGTCCGCTCCCCCCGCTGCTGGCGCCACCAGATCGCCGCGAAGATATAGGCACCGATCGCCAGGCAGATGAACAAGGTCAGCGCCACCGCGGGAGAGACGACCTTGCTCAGAATGCCGGTGACCACGTCGATCGTGAGATTCGGATAGAGGTCGCCGCTGGCACGGAAGAACTCATTTCCGACGTCTCCCGCCAGCATCGCCTCCCAGAGCGTCACCCGGAAAAAATGGTTCGGTCCGTCGACGAAGAAGATCCCGCCCGAGATCAGGATCGGCAGGGTCGCCGCCAGAATGACGAGGGCTGCGCCGCCGTAAGGCGACTGCCGCACCGGCAGGTAGACGGCGCCGCGTCCATCTTGGCGCTGGCTCCCCGGGACTCCTGCTGCATGCTGATCTTCCATCGCGGAACAGTAGGGCATTACCGCTCGCAGGACGCAGCCGTGCAGAATAGGTAGCTCGTCATAGGCCGCCGAGGCCCACTCAATCGGCCTCTGCCAGTGGACGCCCGTGATCCAGCTACTCGGCCGCCAATCTTGGCGGCGGCAGCCTACCGGCCATCGCCTTGGCGCTGGCTTCGCCCGGCGTCTCCTCCTCGCGGATCGCTTCCCACCGGCTCTCATCCTCGGCCTTGCCGAGGAAGCGGCCGAAAATCCAGCCGGTGAGCCGGCCGAGATCGTCCATCACCACATAGAACGACGGCACGAAGACGAGGCTGAGCACGGTCGAGACGATCAGTCCGCCGATCACCGCGATCGCCATCGGCGCGCGGAACTCGCCGCCGTCGCCGACGCCATAGGCCGAGGGCAGCATGCCGGCGCCCATGGCGATCGTCGTCATCACGATCGGGCGCGCGCGCTTCCGCCCGGCTTCGAGCAGCGCGTGCAGGCGATCGGAGCCGCGCCCGACCTCCTCGACCGCGAAATCGACCAGCATGATCGCGTTCTTGGTGACGATGCCCATCAGCATCAGCAGGCCGATATAGACCGGCATCGAGACCGGATTGTTGGTGGCGAGCAGCGCGATCACCACGCCGCCGAAGGAGAGTGGCAGCGAGAGTAGGATGGTGATCGGCTGGAAGACCGAGCCGAACAGCAGGATCAGCACGGCGAGCACCAGCATCAGGCCGGTGGTCATGGCCTGGACGAAGCCCTGCACGACCTCGCCCTGGATCTCGGCGTCGCCGGTGGCGGCGATGCGCACTCCCTGCGGTAGGCCGACTTGCTTGACGATCTCGTGGAACTTCTCCTGCGCCGTGCCGAGCTCGAAGCCGCGCTTCAGGTCGGCGCCGATCGTGGCGCGGCGCTCGCGGTCATAGCGGTCGATCGAGCTCGGGCCCTCGCCGAAATCGATCTGGGCGACGGCTGTCAGCGGGATCGAGACGCCACTGGCATTGGTCACGCGCAAGGCTGCGATGTTGCGGATGTCGGTGCGGGCTTGCTCGTCGAGCTGCACGCGGATCGGCACCAGCCGGTCGCCGGCATTGAACTTGGCGAGATTGGCGCCGATGTCGCCGATGGTGGCGACGCGGATCGCTTCCGAGATCGCCTCCGGCGTGACGCCGAGGCTCGCCGCCTGCTCCAGATTCGGCGTGACGCGCAGCTCGGGACGGCCGAGCGAGCCGGCCGAGGCGACGTTGAGATAGCCCTCGACCCGGCGCATGCGCGCCTCGATCTTCGCCACCGCTTCGTCGAGCGCATCGCCGTCCTTGGACAGGATGGAGAATGCCATCTCGCGCTCGCCGCGCTCGTTGACGTACCAGGCACGGACATCCGGCACGGCAGCCAGCTTCTCGGCGATGGTGACCTTGAGCTCCTTCTGCGCTATGTCGCGCTCCGCCTTCGGCTTCAGCAGGATGAAGACCGCGGCGCGGCGCACCTCGCGCTGGCCGGTCGGCGAGGCGCCGCCGAGCACGAAGACGCGCGTCACCTCGGGAATCTCGCGCAGCCGGTCGACGATGGTGTCGGTGGCGACGCGGGTGTCCTCCAGCGTCGCGCCGGGTGGCAATTCGACGCTGGCGACGACGCGCGAGGTGTCTTCGTCCGGGATGAAGCCGGTCGGCAGCAATTGCGTCGCCTGGATCGAGCCGATCAGGAAGGCGAAGCCGACCACCAGGGTGAGATAGGCGGTGTTGAACGGCATCGTCCGCCAGCGCCGCGAGCCGTCGAAGCGCGGCAGCAGCGGGATGCGCCGCTTCTTCAGCGAGGCTTCGAGCAACCAGGTGTAGCCGCGCATGACGAAGCCGTCCTTAGGCTCGTCATGCCTGACCGGCTTCATGAGATAAGCCGCCATCATCGGCGTGATCAGCCGCGCGACCAGCAGAGAGAACAGCACGGCGACCGCGACGGTGAGGCCGAACTGGCGGAAATACTGGCCGGCGACGCCGCCCATGAACGAGACCGGCGCGAAGATCGCGACGATGGTCAGCGTGATCGCGATGACCGCGAGGCCGATCTCGTCGGCCGCCTCCATCGCGGCGCGATAGGGCGATTTGCCCATCTTCATGTGCCGGACGATGTTCTCGATCTCGACGATGGCGTCGTCGACCAGGATGCCGGTCACCAGCGTGATGCCGAGCAGGCTGACCAGGTTGAGCGAGAAGCCCATCAGCTCCATCGCCCAGAAGGTGGGGATGGCCGAAAGCGGCAGCGCGATCGCGGTGATCAGCGTCGCCCGCCAGTTGCGCAGGAAGGCGAAGACGACGAGCACGGCGAGCGCCGCGCCCTCCAGCAGCGTCTCCATCGCCGCCTTGTAGTTGCCGTGGGTATAGGCGACGGCATCGTCGATGGGCTTGAGCTCGATCTCCGGATAGCGCTTGTTGAGGTCGTCGATCTTGGCGGCGACGACATCCTTGACCGAGAGCTCGCTCGACCCCTTCGAGCGGAACACCGCGAAGGAGACGACCGGCTGCTTGTCGAGGCGGCCGAAGGCGCGCGGCTCGGAATTCGCGTCCTCGACACGGCCGAGTTCCTTCAGGCGGACTTCGCGAGCGCCGGTGAGCTGGATCTTGCTGTCGGCGAGCTCGGCGACGGTCTTGGCGCCGGCGAGCGTGCGGATCGCCTGCTCCTGGCCGCCGACCTCGCCGCGCCCGCCGGCCAAGTCGACATTGGTCGCGCGGATCTGGCGGTTGACCTCCCCGGCGGTAGTGCCGAGCGCGAGCAGACGGTCTGGATCAAGCGAAACCCTGATCTCGCGATCGACGCCGCCATAGCGCTCGACCCGGCCGACCCCCTTCAGCCCCTGCAATTCGCGCGAGACGATGTCGTCGACATGCCAGGAGAGCTGCTCCAGTGTCATGCCGGGCGAGGCGGCGCCATAGGTCAGGATCGACTGGCCCTCGACATCGATGCGCTGGATCACCGGCTCGTCGATGGTGCGCGGCAGATCGGCCCTGATCTTGGCGATCGCGTCCTTGACGTCGTTGACGGCGCGGTCGGTGTTCACCTCGAGCCGGAACTCGATCAGCGTCACCGAGGAGCCGTCGGTCAGCGTCGACATCACATGCTTGACGCCGGTGATGTTGGCGACAGCGTCCTCGACGCGCTTGCTGACCTGGCTTTCCAGTTCGGCCGGCGCGGCGCCGGACTGCGTCACGGTCACCGAGATCAGCGGCACGTCGATGTTCGGGAAGCGCGTCACCGGCAGCTTCGAGAACGAGAGCAGTCCGAGCACGCAGAGCACGACGAAGAGCAGGATCGACGGAACCGGTTTCCGGATCGACCAGGCGGAGAAATTGACGTTCACGCGCGGCTCCCGTCAGTTCGCCGCGATCGGCGTGATAACGTCGCCGTCGCGCACGAAAGTGCCGGCGCGCGCCACCACGCTCTCGCCCTCCGCGAGGCCGGAGGCGATCTCGGCGCGTCCGCCGCCGATCAGGCCGAGCGTGACCTTGGTCGTCGTTACCCGCCCGTCCCTGACGGCCTGCACCATGGCGCCGCCGCGGGCATAGGTGATCGCCGACAGCGGCAGCACGATCCCGGTCTTGCGGCCGGTCTCGATCACGCCGCGGGCGAAGGAGCCGACGGCGACCGGCGGATTGCCGGTGAGCGAGATGCGCAGCTTGCCGAGCCGCGAGGCCCGGTCGACCTCCGGCGAGATCAGCCGGATCTGGCCGGCGAGCGGCTTGTCGGAGCCGGCCGGCGTGACGGCGACCGCCTGCCCGAGCTTGAGATTGACCAGTTCGACCTCGGCGACGTCGGCTTCGAGCTCGATCGCGCCGTCGGCGATGATCTTGAACAGCGGTTCGGCCGCCGCCATCGTCGCCATTGCGCCGAGGCGAGCATTGCGGCGGCTGACGATGCCGGCCTTCGGCGCCTTGATCTCGGTGCGCGCCAGCCTGACCTCGATGTCGCGGCCTTGCGCCTGCGACAGCGCAAGGTCGGCCTGCGCCATCGCCAGCGCCTGCTTGGCCGAGTTCAGCCGCGCCTGGCTGCCGCGGGCCACGGCGGCGCGCTGGTCGAAGGTCTCCAGGCTGGCATTACCGCTGTCGCGCAGCGCCTTGGTGCGGTCGAAAGCGTTGTTGGCCTGGACGAGATTGGCTTCGGCCTCGACGATCTGCGCCTTGGCCTGGTCGATCGCGGCCTGCGCCTTGGCGGTCTGCGCCTCGTTCTGGGCCCGCTGCACTTCGAGCGTGGTGCGGGACAGCTTGGCCAGCACCTGGCCGGCGGCGACGCGGTCGCCCTCTTCGGCAAGCAGCTCGGTGATGACGAAGCCATCGACCTCGGGCGTCACCAGCACCTCGTCGCGCGCGACCATCGAGCCGGAGACGACGACGCTCTGCACGATCTCGTCGCGCTTCGCGTTGGTGACCGTGATGGCCGGCCCTGTGGAGGGCTGCTGCGTCGTAGCCGCGGAGGCCGGAGCCTGGGCGAATGCCACCGCGGGCGCGCAGATGAGCGCGATCAGCGGCAGCAGGATCAGGGTCTTGGACGATACGGGCATGGTCTGGCTTCGTCTCTAGCAGGTTGGCTCGCCAGCGGGCGGCAGCAGCATGGTCTGCGCCAGTCCCCGCATCGCGGCGATCAGGGCTTCGGCGCCGGCGGCGGCGTCGAAATTCGAATCGACGGCGCGCCGGCAGAAGAAGCCGTCCGCCATCATGAACAGGGCCATCAGAAAACGCGCTTGATCGAGATTGCTCGGCAGCTCGCCACTTCCCACAGCCGCCGCGACGGCGGCGCCGAGGCCTTGCTCGACCACCTCGTCGAAGCTGGCGCAAATCTGTGCCATCTCGGCCGTGCGCGCCGCTTCCGCCCAGATCTGCAGGGCGATGATCGCCTTTTCGCGCGGCTTGCGCACCATATGCTGGCGACCGAGTTCCTCGAGTTGGTCGAGCAGCCCTCCCTTGCTCGGATCGAGGCCGGCGAAGTCGGCCGCGATCTCCATGCGGTCGCGTTCGCTGATGCCGGCGATGATCGCGTCCTTCGAGGCGAAGTAGCGGTAGAGATTGCCCGGGCTCATCCCGGCTTCGACCGCAATGTCGTTCATCGTCGCCGCATGGAAGCCGGCGCGCGCGAAGACGCGTTCGGCCGCATCGAGAATGCGGACATGACGCTCCGACAGGGTGTGCTCGGCCGAGAAGGGGGTGACGACCTGTGACATGCTTCTTCTGAACGACGAGAATGAATGTTCATTCTCATGCCTCAAGCCAGTTCGGAAGTCAACCTGGATCATTACTGCGGGTTGCATTGTGGGGTCGATTATTGATGGAAGATTGCACCAAGCATGCACGGCGCTGACCTCTGCCATGCCGACCCTGGCTTACAATTTGCTTGCAGCACGGGCCGGCAAACCGCATTTTAAGCGTCACCGGCGCGGGAATCCGGCCTCGGGAGCGCAACCGACCATCGCGATGAACGATCTGTCCTATCGCTTCCCGTCCCGTCGCCGCACCCGCCTCGACAGCTTGCCTCCCCGCAAGCCCGTTCTGATCGTGCTGCATCAGGAGCATTCGACGCCCGGCCGCGTCGGCCGCCTGATCGCCGAGCGCGGCCACGCCCTCGATATCCGCAAGCCGCGTTTCGGCGACCCGTTGCCGCAGACCATGCAGGACCATGCCGGCGCGGTGATCTTCGGCGGGCCAATGAGCGCCAACGATCCCGATGATTTCGTCAAGGCTGAGACCGACTGGATCGGCGTCTGCCTCAAGGAGGACTCGCCCTTTCTCGGCCTCTGCCTCGGCGCCCAGATGCTGGCCCGCCATCTCGGCGCGACCGTCTATACCCATGCCGAAGGCCGGGCCGAGATCGGCTACTACCCGCTCAGCCTGACGGAAGCCGGCCATGCCGACGCCACGGCGACCGGCTGCATCTGGCCGGACACGGTCTATCAGTGGCACCGCGAGGGCTTCGACTGTCCGACGGGAGCCGAATGCCTGGCGACCGGTGGCGATTTCCCGGTCCAGGCCGTCCGCGTCGGCCGCAAGGCCTACGGTTTGCAGTTCCACCCCGAGGTGACGCTGGCGATGATGTGCCGCTGGTCGGTGCGCGCCCATGAGCGCACGCTGATGCCGGGCGCGCAGTTGCGCCACCAGCACCTCGCTGGCTGGTACCAGTACGACCCACCCGTGCGTGCTTGGCTCGACCGCTTCCTCGATCACTGGCTGAAAGAGCCGGCCGAGCAGGATCGCACCGCGTGACTCGCAGCGTCATCGTTCTCGGCGCCGGCATGGTCGGCGTTTCCTGCGCGCTCGCCTTGCAGAAGCGGGGCCTCAAGGTGACGCTTGTCGACCGGCGCGAGCCCGGCCGCGAGACCTCCTATGGCAATGCCGGCGTGATCAGCCGCTCCTCGATCATGCCGCTCAACAATCCCGGCCTGTGGAAGAACCTGCCGAAATATCTCGGTAACCGGCATGCGGCCGTGCGCTACCGGCTTGGCCATCTCCTGGCCAATCCCGGCTGGATCCTCGGCTTCCTCAGCGAGGCCAAGCCGGACCGTCTCGCCCCCCGCGTCGCGGCGCTGGAGAGCCTGATCGCCCCTTCCCTGCCGCTGCACAAGCGATTGATGACCGAGGCCGGCATCGCCTGGCGCCTGCGCGACACCGGCTTCCTCGAACTTTGGCGCAGCGAGGAAGGCCGGGCCGCCGCCGAGGCGCGCCGGACCTTCCTCGAAGATCACGGCGTGCGCGTCGAGGCGCTTGATCGCCAGGCGCTGTCGGCTCTGGAGCCGAGCCTGAACCCGATCTTCTCGGCCGCCCTCCTGCACAAGGACAGTGCTTCGGTCGACTGGCCGGGCGCCGTGGTCGAGGCCTATGCCGCGCTGTTCGCCGCCCGCGGCGGCACGGTCCTGCGCCACGAGGTCACCGGCCTGTCGAAGCAGGGCGAAGGCTGGCGCGTCACCACAAAAAGTGCGCAGTACGACGCCGATCTCGCGGTCGTCGCGCTCGGCCCCTGGAGCGCCGATCTGCTGCGGCCCCTCGGCCTCAAAGTGCCGCTCAATGTCGAGCGCGGCTATCATCGTCACTACCAGCCGGCGCAGGGGCGCTTCCTCAACCGCCCGATCTACGATGTCGAAGCGTCCTACATGCTGGCGCCGATGGAGCGCGGCCTGCGCCTGACCAGCGGCGTCGAGCTCGCCCATCGCGATGCCCCCGACGACCATGCCCAGATCGAGCAAGTGCTGCCGCGGGCGCGCGAGGCTTTCCCGCTCACCGAGCCGGCCGAGGACACCACCTGGCGCGGCTCGCGCCCGACCTTGCCGGATTCGCTGCCGATGATCGGCGAGGCGCCGCGCAATCCCGGTCTCTGGCTCGCTTTCGGCAACCAGCATATCGGCTTCTCGACCGGGCCCGTGACGGGGGAGATCCTGGCCGCCCTGGTGTGCGGCGAACCGGCTCCGGCCGACCCGGCGCCTTTCGCGCCGGGCCGCTACCTCTCCTGAACCTCACGCTGGCGCGCCCGGCCGCGCCGGCTCGTTGGTGACAGGCTTGGCCACATTGTCACCAAGGCCGGACCAGTTGACCCTGGCTGTACCGAGCATCAGTGCCGTCAGCGCGATGAAGGCGCCGATCGCCCCCGCCAGCAGGGCGAAATCCTCGGATTTCAAGAGCGCGTAGACCAGCCCATAGCCGGTCGCGAGGATCAGCCCCAAGACCGCGCCGCGCGCAAAGCTGCGCAGGACGAGGCCGATATAGAGCGCGATCAGCGCCGTCGTCGCCGCGGCCGCCGCGAGATAGGCGGTCAGGAAGCCGAGATGCTCGGCCAGCGACAGCAGCAGCACGTAGAACAGCACCAGCGCGAAGCCGACGAGCGTGTACTGGACGGCATGGAGGTTGTCGCGCGCCACCAATTCCAGCCCGAACACGGCCAGGAAGACCGCGCCGACGAACAGGATGCCGTATTTGATGGCGCGTTCGACGAGTTGGTAGAGATCGACCGGCTGGTAGAAGCGGGCGCCGACAGCGCCGGCGAGAAAGGTCACGTCGGCACGCTTGTCATGGGTGAAGGCGAGCGGCAGGTTGCGCGCCAGATGCGAAACCCGCCAGGAGGCCGAGAAGCCGTTGGCGTCGATCACCCGGTCATCCGGCAGATGCGCGCCGGAAAAACTCGGATGCTGCCAGTTCGAGCTCATCCGGAGCGCGCTGTTCTTGGCCAGCGGCACGATCGACAGGCTGCGCGAGCCGTTGAGGTCGAGCCCGACCTCGACCGAAAGCGGCCTGGTCAGGTCGATGCCGCGCAAGGCGGCATGAATGCCGTTGCCGTCGCGGATGCCGGCGCCCAGCGTCGGCTCGAACTCGATCGCGGCTCCGTCGCGGATTTGCGCCATGGCCCGGTTCTTCAGGCCGCGGACATCGCCGACCCCGACGGCGAGCACCGCCTCGTTCCAGAGCGGCTGCACTGTCTCGGAGGTGATCGCCGTGAAATCGGGCGGCAGGAAGCGCGCATTCAGCGCGACCTTGCTGCGATAGACCGGCACGTCGAAGATCGAGCGTCGCCGGATTTCGGTCTGCGCCTCCGAAGAGGCCTGGAGATCGTCGGGCAGGAACACCGCGACCTCACGCGTCGGCGCGGCATTGGCGGTCTTGGGCGGAACCAGATAGGGCACCAGCAGCGCCGGCCCGCCGACGATCTGCTCGCGGCCCCAGGCCTCGCCGATCTCGCGTGCAGCCTGATTTGCGGTGGCCGAGCGCTCGCCGCGCAGGCTGGAGACGAACATCAGCGGAATCAGCAGCAACAGCGCCAGGAAGCCGATGACGAAGAATTTCAGGCCGGGACTGCGCCCGAACCGCCTCGGCGAAATGCCGAGCGACAAGACCGGCGGTTCAGGCTTGCTCTCGGTCTGTTGCCCGTGCTCTTGCGACATGATTCGCCCTCATGCAGTGACTTTGCGTCACGAAGAGAGCGCGGCGTCTTGTCGCGGGCGTGATCGAGTCGAGGCTGAAACCGGCGAAATCGGCGGCGGAATTGGGGTAAAGACTTTGGCTCTGCCGAGGCCCCAGCGTCATTCTCGGGCGAAGCGCAGCGCAGACCCGAGAATCTCATGACGGGAAGGCGCCAACCGGAACCTCCGCCGGCCTGAGATTCTCGGGTCAGGCCCGAGCATGACGCCCTGCAAGCAGCAGGCTCAGACCTGCCTTGCCACCATCATCTTCTTCACTTCCGCGATCGCCTTGGCCGGGTTGAGGCCCTTCGGGCAGGCGTTGGCGCAGTTCATGATGGTGTGGCAGCGATAGAGCCGGAACGGGTCCTCGAGATCGTCGAGGCGCTCGCCGGTGGCCTCGTCGCGCGAGTCGATCAGCCAGCGATAGGCCTGCAGCAGCGCGGCGGGGCCAAGATAGCGATCGCCATTCCACCAATAGCTCGGGCACGAGGTCGAGCAGCAGGCGCACAGGATGCACTCATAGAGGCCGTCGAGCTTCTCGCGGTCGTCCTTGGCCTGCTTCCATTCCTTTTCGGGCGCCGGCGTCGTGGTCTTGAGCCAGGGCTCGATCGAAGCGTGCTGGGCGTAGAAGCGGGTCAGGTCGGGGACGAGATCCTTGACCACCGGCATGTGCGGCAACGGGTAGATCGCGACCTTGCCCTTGCCGCCGCACTCATCGATGCCGGTGGTGCAGGCGAGGCCGTTCTTGCCGTCCATGTTCATGGCGCAGGAACCGCAGATGCCCTCGCGGCAGGAGCGCCGGAAGGTCAGCGTCGGGTCGACCTTGTTCTTGATCCAGATCAGGGCGTCGAGGACCATCGGCCCGCAATCGTCGCGATCGACATAATAGGTGTCGGTGCGCGGATTGGCGGTGTCGTCCGGGTTCCAGCGATAGATCTTGAACTCGGTGACCTTCTTGGCGCCGGCCGGCTTCGGCCAGGCCTTGCCCTCGGTCAGGCGGGAGTTCTGCGGGAGCGTGAATTCAGCCATATCAGATCGCCTTCATCGACTGGCGTGCGCGTTTCCGAGACCGCACCGAGAAAATGAGAAAGCCGCCCACGCCGCCAATGACAAAGCCAGCAGTCCCGATATTGGAATAAACTTCAAAGCGAAGCGCCTGCTCTGGACCCTCATCAAGAGGATATGGGAGGGGGAAGAAGACCTCTCCCAAGAGAGCGCTGACGTTTCCAGCGAACATTGCGCAAACCAGTCCGATGCCAAGAATCCAAGCGCATCCGGCAAGGGCTTTTTGCGCCCGCTGAATCATCTCAATACACCCGCGCCTTCGGCTTGATGTATTCGATGTCGTTCGAGAGCGTGTAGGTGTGCACCGGCCGGTCGTCGAGCGTGACGGTGCGCTTCTCGTCATCGATCCAGGCGAGCGTGTGCTTCATCCAGTCCTTGTCGTCGCGGTTCGGATAGTCCTCGCGGGCATGGGCGCCGCGGCTCTCCGGACGCTGCAGCGCCGAGTCCATGGTGACCACCGCCTGGGTGATCAGGTTCTCGAACTCCAGCGTCTCGATCAGGTCCGAGTTCCAGATCAACGAGCGATCCGTCGTGCCAATGTCGGTGATGCCGGCCCAGACCTCGTGGATCGCCTTGTGGCCGGCTTCGAGCGTCTCGCCGGTCCGATAAACCGCGCAATCGGACTGCATCGTCCGCTGCATCTTGTCGCGCAGCACCGCGGTCGGCGTGCCGCCCTTGGCATGGCGGTACTTGTCGAGGCGGGTGAGCGAGAGATCGGCCGAATTCGCCGGCAGCTCCGGCTGCTTCTCGCCGGCCTTGACCGTCTCCGCGCAGCGCAGGCCCGCGGCGCGACCGAAGACGACGAGGTCGATCAGCGAGTTCGAGCCGAGGCGGTTGGCGCCGTGCACGGAGACGCAGGCGGCTTCGCCGATCGCCATCAGGCCGGGCACGACCCGGTCGGGATCGCCGTCGACCTTGGTCAGCACCTCGCCGTGGAAGTTCGTGGGGATGCCGCCCATGTTGTAGTGCACGGTCGGGATCACCGGGATCGGCTCGCGGGTGACGTCGACGCCGGCGAAGATCTTGGCGCTCTCCGAGATGCCGGGCAGGCGCTCGTGCAGGATCTTCGGGTCGAGATGGTCGAGGTGGAGGTAGATGTGGTCCTTGTCCTTGCCGACGCCGCGGCCGGCCCGGATCTCCATCGTCATCGAGCGTGAGACGACGTCGCGCGAGGCGAGGTCCTTGGCCGAGGGAGCGTAGCGCTCCATGAAGCGCTCGCCCTCGGAATTGGTGAGGTAGCCGCCCTCGCCGCGGGCGCCCTCGGTGATCAGGCAGCCCGAGCCGTAGATGCCGGTCGGGTGGAACTGCACGAACTCCATATCCTGCATCGGCAGGCCGGCGCGCAGCACCATGCCGCCGCCGTCGCCGGTGCAGGTATGGGCCGAGGTTGCCGAGAAATAGGCGCGGCCATAGCCACCGGTCGCAAGGATCGTCTGTTGCGAGCGGAAGCGGTGCAGCGTGCCGTCATCAAGCTTGAGCGCGATCACGCCACGGCAATGACCATCCTCGTCCATGATCAGGTCGATGGCGAAGTATTCGATGAAGAACTCGGTGTTGTAGCGCAGCGCCTGGCCATAGAGCGTGTGCAGCATGGCGTGGCCGGTGCGGTCGGCGGCGGCGCAGGTGCGCTGGGCCGGCGGACCGTTGCCGAAATCGGTGGTCATGCCGCCGAAGGGGCGCTGATAGATCTTGCCGTCCTCGGTGCGCGAGAACGGCACGCCCCAGTGCTCGAGCTCGTAGACGGCGGCCGGCGCGTTGCGCACGAGATATTCGATCGCGTCCTGGTCGCCGAGCCAGTCCGACCCCTTGACGGTGTCGTACATGTGCCACTGCCAGGTGTCCTTGCCCATATTGCCGAGCGAGGCGGCGACGCCGCCCTGGGCCGCGACGGTGTGCGAGCGGGTCGGGAACACCTTGCTGATGCAGGCGGTGCGCAGGCCGGCCTGCGAGCAGCCGACCGTGGCGCGAAGCCCGGCGCCGCCGGCGCCGACGACGACGACGTCGAAGGTGTGGTCGGTGATGGGGTAGGCCTGGCCGGTATAGGCCGGGACCGGGCGGGCGCGGGTGATCGCCATGATCAGCCTCCGAACGAGATCTTCAGGAGCGCGAAGGCGCAGGCGGCGCCGACGGCGATCGCAAAGAAGGTGTTGGCCATCACGGCGACGAGCTTCAGCCCCTCGTGATGGACGTAGTCCTCGATGACCACCTGCATGCCAAGGCGCATGTGGACCGCACCTGATACGACGAAGAGCAGCATCAGGATCGCAACGATCGGGTTCGACAGCGCCGCGATGGCCGCGCCATAGGGCTTGCCGATCAGCGAGATCACGACGCACAGGAAAGCGAGCGTCAGGATGAGGTTGGCGACGCCCGTGACGCGCTGCAGCCAGAAATGCCCGGTGCCGGACTTGGCCGAACCGAGGCCGCGGACGCGGCCAAGCGGGGTGCGCATCGAGGAGTTGGAAAGCATTGTCGTGTTCCTCAGCGCGTCAGGACGATGATCCAGACGAGCACGGTGAGCCCGCCGGAGACGACGACACTGTACTTCGCCAGGTTCGTGCGGGTCTGCGGGTCGAAGCCGTGGCCGAGATCCCAGACGAAATGGCGCAGGCCGCCGACCATATGGTGCAGCAGCACGAAGGTGTAACCGAACAGCACGAGCCGGCCGAGGATCGAGCCCGCGATCCACTGCGCCGTTTCGTAAGCGGCCGGGCCCGAGGCGGCGGCGATGAGCCAGAGCGCAATCAGCAAAGTGCCGCCATAGAGCGCCACGCCGGTGGCGCGGTGGGCGATCGACGCCGCCATGGTCCAGGACCAGCGATAGATCTGCAGATGCGGGGAAAGCGGGCGCGCCGCCGGTCTGGATTCGGCCAAGTCTTGAACTCCCGACCCTTCAAGCTCACGAAGCGAAGATCGCTTGGTATCGTTCTAGAGTGAATGGCTCTCTAACGAAACTGTCCCCATGTCGCAATGCGGCAGGCAACAGGGCAATTACAGAAATTGAAAGCTGTAACTTTCTGCGCCGCTGCATATCCTAACCGCGTCCGGGTGGTCAGCGCGGCAGCAACGCCCAATAGTCGAAATCGAGAATCACGCCGTCGGCGTACTGATCGGCATGCTTGAGCGGATGCTCGTTGCAGGGCAGATTCTTGGTCGCGACGAGGCGCAGGCGCAGCGCCCCGACATCCTCGCGTCCGGGCACCTCGGCCGCCTCGAGCACCTCGCTCCAGGCAAAAACGGTGTCACCGGCGAACAGCGGCGAGACATGCCGGCCAGCATTAATCGCCGCGATGTGGAAGGCGTTGCCGAGCCCGTTGAAGGACAAAGCCCGCGCCAGGCTGATGACGTGGCCGCCATAGATCAGGCGCTTGCCGAAACGGGTCTCGCGCGCGCCATATCCGTCGAAATGCACCTTGGCGGTATTCTGATAGAGCCTGGTCGCGAGCTGGTGCTCGGCCTCCTCGACAGTCATGCCGTCGACATGGTCGATGCGCTCGCCCGCACGGTAATCGCCCCAGCGGAAGGGCGAGCCGGCGAGCGCGTCGTCATAGGCGGCGGGATGCAGCGGCGGGCAGCCCTCGGCCAGCGCCTCCGGCGCGACGGCCTTCGGCAGTTCCGGCACCAGTTCGAACGCAGCAGGGGTACCCGGCTGGCGCTTGCGAACCAGGACCCAGCGGGCATAGCTCAACACGATCTCATTGTGCTGGTTACGACCGATCGAGCGGACATAGACGATGCCGGCATCGCCGCCCGAGGTCTGCTTCAGCCCGATCACCTCGGAGGTGGTGGAGAGCGTGTCGCCCGGGAAGACCGGCTTGAGGAAACGGCCATCGGCATAGCCGAGATTGGCGACCGCGTTGAGCGAGATGTCCGGCACGGTCTTGCCGAAGACAATATGGAAGACCAGGAGGTCGTCGACCGGCGCGACGGGATAGCCGATCGCCCTGGCGAAGGCGTCGGAGGATTGCACGGCGAAGCGCGATCCATAGAGCGCGGTATAGAGCGAGACGTCGCCGACCGTGACCGTACGCGGCGTCGCGTGGACGATGGTCTCGCCGAGTCGGAAGTCCTCGAAGAAGCGGCCGGTGTTGGTCTTGCTGGCAATCTCGGACATCGGCCTGGCTCTCGCGACGGGCCTTCATTGTGCGCTGCGGCGCGGCCCGCCGTAAAGCTGGTCCGAAGTCGAAGGCTACCGGAAGTCGCGCGGTCTCAAGCCGGCATGGAACCAGGTGATCATCGAATAGATGTCGTAGACTGGCAGCCCGGTCGCCACCTGTACCGCCGCCGTATAGGGCGGCATGTTGGTGCATTCGAGCACGATCGCGCCAACTTCGGGATGTGCAGCGACCAGCCGTAGCGCCGCCTCGACTACGTCCTGCTCGGCGAGATCGATATCCATCTCCTCTTTTTCCGCCTTGATCAGCACGCGGAAGAATTCGCGGCCATTCTCGGTGCCGGTCACCGGCGTCTCGGCGGGGACGCCGACCGCCGTGAGATGCTCCGGCGTCAGCGTCGCCGCCGAGACGGTGACGAGGCCGACGCGCTTGCCGGGCGGCAGGGTCGCCTGCACCCAAGGCACCTGCATCAGCGAAGAGGTCGCGACGGGGACGCCGACAGCCGCCGCAAGCTCCTGCTGGAACAGCGACAGGAAGCCGCAATTGGTGGTGATCGCCTCGGCGCCGAGCCGGACCAGCTCCTGCGCCGCGACGACGAAATCGGGGAGCAGCCCGGCCGCTCCCTTCAGCACCACCTTTTCCGGGCTCGCCCCGGAGACGACGCGATAGAGCACCGGGAAGGGCCAGGTCGCGGCATTGCCCATGTCGCCGAAGATGCGCGGAAAGCGCGCCTCAAGCATCAGCACGCCGAGCGGCGCGCCATAGACCGCCTTGCCGCCCCTCGCGATGCCTCGCTTGCTCATGCCGTGATCTCGACCAGCTTAGTCAGGTCGACATTCGCGCCGCAGACGAGAACGCCGAGGCGCTCGCCGGGCTGCGGCTTGTAGGAGCCCGCGATCAGCGCACCGAGCGCCGCTGCGCCGCCGGGCTCCACCGCAAGGCGGAAATCGCGCCAGAGCAGCGCTTGGGCCTCGGTGATCGCCGCATCCGGGACCAGAGCGACATGGTCGACCGCATCCTTGCACACGTCATAGACCAGCTGGCCGACATTGCGGGCCCCCAACGAATCGGCCGCGACCGAGGCGACGGTCACCGTCACCGGCGCCTTCGCCTCGAGCGCCGCCTGCAGCGCCCGCGAGCCTTCCGGCTCGACGCCGACGACCTTGACGCTGGAACCGGCGAACCAGGCGGCGATGCCCGAGATCAGCCCGCCGCCGCCGACTGCGACCAGCACCGTGTCGAGATCGGGCTCCTGCTTGTGCCATTCGCGCCCGAGCGTGCCCTGGCCGGCGATCGTCTCCTTGGCCGAGAAGGGATGAATCTTCAGTGCCCCGGTCTCGGCGACGAATTTGTCGCAGGCGGCCTGAGCGTCGTCATATTGCGCGCCGCCGATCCGGACCTCGGCGCCGAAGCGGCGGATCGCCTCGATCTTGGCGGCCGGCGAGATCTCCGGCACGAAGATCGTCGCCTTCACGCCGCGCTTGCCGGCGGCATAGGCGACGGCGGCGCCGTGATTGCCGCCCGAGGCGGCGGCGACGCCTGCGGCCGGCACATCGAGCGAAAGCAGATTGTTGAAGGCGCCGCGCGTCTTGAACGAGCCGGCATGCTGCAGGCTTTCGAGCTTGAGCGAGACATCGGCGCGCGAGCCGAAGGCGCCGGTGCCGAGCCGCATCACCGGGGTGGTGCGGGCATGGCCGGCAATGCGATCAGCCGCAGCCTCGATCATCGAGCGCGGAACAGGCTTCTCAGTCATGGCGGTATCCTGGACGAGGGAGCGATCCGCGACATAGGTCCAGATCGCGATCGGTAGACCTTGGCTATCGCGTCCCGGTGGATCGGGGAAGGGCCTGCCACGCCCGCCGGCAATGTGCCGGGCGACGACCAGCGCTGCGAGCGCATCGAGCGCATCGTCGGCCCTGGCGCCGCGCGGCGGTCTGGCATGCACGATTGCCTCCGGCAGCCCGGCCGCCAGCAGCAAAGCGCGGCGCTCGGCCATGCCGGCCGGGTTGACCACGCTCTTGATCTTCTTCGGGTGCAGCAGCGGCGCGCCGCGCATGGTCGCGAAGGCGAGCTCCGGATGCGTCTCATAGATGCGCGTGCACCAATCCGGCTCGGCCCGCAGCAGCGCGTCGATCTCGCGGATGCGCGGGAACAGATGGAAGCCCTGCTTCGAGACCTTGCGCGGCGGCTCGGATGTCTCCAGCGCCAGCCGACAGGCTTCGGCATAATCGGCCGCATGGACGGCGCTGCGCGAAGGGATCGAGAATACCGAGGATTGCCGCTCGCCGAGGAGCGCCCGCACCGCCTGCTCCGGCCCACGTCCCGATCCGGAGATCCGGTCCGGCAGGCCGATCGGCATGTCGACTGCGATCAGCTCCGGCACAAGTGGGCCGGCAAGCAGATCGTCCCAGCGCGGAATGACGCGCAAGAAGGGCGCTTCCGTCCCTGAAAGTTCGGCGAAGGCCGCGATCCAGCCCGCCTTGCAGCCATCGACCCCGGCAATCCAGCCCATCACCGTCCCGTCATCCGTCTTTCGCACAACTGACATTGCATTGCGGCGCAGCTTAGTGTGCACTGCAGCGAACCCGGCGACCCTCAATCCGGAGAACACTATGACCGACATCCGTCCGCGCCGCAGCGTCCTCTATATGCCCGGCTCCAATGCCCGCGCCCTCGAAAAGGCCCGCGAGATCGCCGCTGACGCGCTGATCCTGGATCTCGAGGACGCGGTCGCCCCCGACGCCAAGGACCTGGCGCGCGAGCAGGTCTGCGCCGCCGTGAAGGCCGGCGGCTATGGCCGGCGCGAGCTGGTCATCCGCACCAATGGCATCGACACGCCCTGGTTCGACGCCGACCTCGCCGCCGCGACGGAGGCTGCCCCCGACGCGATCCTGATCCCCAAGGTCTCCTCGCCCGAGACCCTGGTCGAGATCGGCCATCGCCTGACCGGGCTCTGGGCCAAGCCGGAGACGCGGGTCTGGGCGATGATCGAGACGCCGCTCGCCATCCTCGATTGCGAGAGGATCGCGCGCGCCGCCCGCGATCCCTCGACCCGCCTCGCCTGCTTCATCCTTGGCACCAACGACCTCGCCAAGGAGACGCGCGCCCGCTTCGTCCCGGGCCGTGCGCCGATGCTGCCCTGGCTGACCACGGCGATCCTCGCCGCACGCGCCCATGGCGTGGACGTGATCGACGGCGTCTACAACGATCTCAAGGATGAGGCCGGCTTCAAGGCCGAATGCGAGCAGAGCCGCGATCTCGGCTTCGACGGCAAGACCCTGATCCATCCCAATCAGGTCGCCCTGGCGAATACGGTTTTTGCGCCGGAGGAGAGCGAGTTGACGCGTGCCCGCGCCATCATCTCGGCCTTCAACGAGCCTGAGAACGCCAATAAGGGCGCGATCCAGCTCGACGGCCGCATGGTCGAGCGCCTGCACGCGGAAATGGCCAAGCGTGTGGTGGCGCTGGCCGAGGCGATCGCAGCCTGATCACGACTGGCCGTCATTGCGAGCGCAGCGAAGCAATCCAGGAGACGTAGAGTTCCGCATCCCCTGGGTTGCTTCGTCGCTTCGCTCCTCGCAATGACGGTGAAGCGCCATGTAGAAACGAAAAGGCCGGGAGCGAGCTCCCGGCCTTTTCAAGTCTGTCCGACGAGCTGAGCTCAAGCCGCCTTGCGCTGCTCGAACACGCCCTTGAACTCCCGCAGCTGCACGAGCTGGTCGTGCAGGCGCTTCTTCTCGGCCTCGTCATGCGAGCCGGCATGGCGGGTCTCGGCGGTCAGGATTTCCGCGTCGAGGACGGCGGTGTCGACGTCCTCAAGGAAGCGGGCCTGCTCGGCCAGGATGGTGACGCTCGTCGCGTTGACCTCGGCGAGGCCGCCCGAGACGAAGAATTCCTTACCGTTGCTGGAGTCGGTCTGGACCAGGACGATGCCCGGCTTCAGCACGGCAACGACCGGGGCGTGACCGGCGAGCACGGTCATCTCGCCCTCGACCGACGGCACGATGACGCTGACGGCGTCGCCCGAGAACAGGATGCGCTCCGGCGAGACGAGTTCGAATGTGAAGGTGGCCATCGTAAAATCTCTCCAGGCTCGTCATGGTCGGGCCTGACCCGACCATCTCTGAAACCAGTGTCTTCTCGTCCAGAGATTCCCGGGACAAGCCCGGGAAAGACGCGTGTCACGCCCCCCGACCGACCGATGCCGGCCGGGATGGCCCGTGAAACTTACGCCGCCTCAGCAGCCAGGCGCTGGGCCTTCTCGATCGCTTCCTCGATCGAGCCGACCATGTAGAAGGCGGCTTCCGGCAGGTGGTCGTACTTGCCCTCGACCAGGCCCTTGAAGCCCTTGATCGTGTCCTCGAGCGCGACGAGCTTGCCCGGCGAACCGGTGAAGACTTCGGCGACGAAGAAGGGCTGCGACAGGAAACGCTCGATCTTGCGGGCGCGGGCGACGGCCAGCTTGTCCTCTTCCGAGAGCTCGTCCATGCCCAGGATCGCGATGATGTCCTGCAGGGCCTTGTAGCGCTGGAGGATCTGCTGGACCTGACGGGCCACCGCGTAGTGCTCCTCGCCGACGATGGCGGCCGAGAGCATGCGCGAGGTCGAGTCGAGCGGGTCGACCGCCGGGTAGATGCCCTTTTCCGCGATTGAGCGCGAGAGCACGGTCGTGGCGTCAAGGTGCGCGAAAGAGGTCGCCGGCGCCGGGTCGGTCAGGTCGTCCGCCGGCACGTAGATCGCCTGCACCGAGGTGATCGAGCCCTTGTTGGTGGTGGTGATCCGCTCCTGCAGGTTGCCCATGTCCGTGGCGAGCGTCGGCTGATAGCCGACCGCCGACGGGATGCGGCCCAGCAGCGCCGACACTTCCGAGCCGGCCTGGGTGAATCGGAAGATGTTGTCGACGAAGAACAGCACGTCCTGGCCCTTGTCGCGGAAGTCTTCAGCGACGGTCAGGCCGGTCAGCGCGACGCGGGCGCGAGCGCCCGGCGGCTCGTTCATCTGGCCGTAGACGAGGGCGCACTTCGAGCCGTCGCCGCCGCCCTTCTTGTTCACGCCCGACTCGATCATCTCGTGATAGAGGTCGTTGCCCTCGCGGGTGCGCTCGCCGACGCCGGCGAACACCGAATAGCCGCCATGGGCCTTCGCGACGTTGTTGATCAGCTCCATGATCAGCACGGTCTTGCCGACGCCGGCGCCGCCGAACAGGCCGATCTTGCCGCCCTTGGCGTAAGGCGCCAAGAGGTCGACGACCTTGATGCCGGTGACCAGGATCTGCGCGTCCGTGGCCTGCTCGGCATAGGACGGAGCCGGCTGGTGGATGCCGCGGGTGGCGGTGGTCCTGATCGGGCCGGCCTCGTCGACCGGCTCGCCAATGACGTTCATGATGCGGCCGAGGCATTCGTCACCGACCGGAACCGCGATCGGGGCACCGGTGTCGGTGACCTCCTGGCCGCGGACCAGACCTTCGGTCGAGTCCATGGCGATGGTGCGGACGGTGTTCTCGCCGAGGTGCTGGGCGACCTCGAGGACGAGACGGTTGCCGAGATTCGTGGTCTCGAGCGCGTTCAGGATCTCTGGCAGAGTGCCGTCGAACTGCACGTCGACGACGGCGCCGATGACCTGCGAAACGCGGCCGGTGCCGGTGTTGGCGGGCTTGTCGGTCTTGGTCTTGGTAGCGGCTTTGGCCATGGTTCGAACCTCGGATGCGAAGCGTGTCGGGTGGGCCGGCACGCCGGCCTGAATTTAGGCGGTTAGAGCATGATGCCGAAAAGTGGGCACCGGTTTCCGGCCGACATCATGCTCTCTCTCTTCAAAAACTACAGCGCTTCCGCGCCGGAGATGATCTCGATCAGTTCCTTGGTGATCATCGCCTGACGCGAGCGGTTGTAGATCGTCGTCTGCTTCTTGATCATCTCGCCGGCATTGCGCGTGGCGGAGTCCATGGCGGACATGCGCGCGCCCTGCTCGGAGGCGGCGTTCTCGAGCAAGGCCCGCAGCACCTGAACCGTCAGGTTGCGCGGCAGCAGCGTCTCGAGGATCTCGCTCTCTTCCGGCTCGTAGTCGTAGACCGCGTCGGTCGTCTTGGCGCCGGCCGGGATCTCGGCCGGGATGATCTGCTGCGCCGTCGGGATCTGCGAGATCACCGATTTGAACTTCGAGAAGAACAGCGTCGCAACGTCGAATTCGCCGGCGGCGAAGCGCGTCAGGATGTTCTGCGCGATCGTCTCGGCATTGGCGAAGCCGAGCTGCTTGAAGGCGCGCAGGTCGACAAGCTCGATGATATCCGCGGCGAACTGCCGGCGCAGGATGTCATAGCCCTTCTTGCCGACGCAGATGATCTTGACCGTCTTGCCTTCGGCCTTGAGCGCGTTCGCCTTGTCGCGGGCGAGACGGGCGATCGAGGAGTTGAAGGCGCCGCACAGGCCACGCTCGGCCGTGCAGACGACGAGCAGCTGGACCTTGTCCGAGCCCGTGCCGGCGATCAGGCGCGGCGCGCTGCCATTGGCGAGGCCGCCGGCGAGGTTGGCCAGCACCGCTTCCATGCGCTCGGCATAGGGACGGGCCGCCTCGGCCGCGGTCTGCGCGCGGCGCAGCTTCGCCGCCGCGACCATCTGCATGGCCTTGGTGATCTTCTGCGTCGCCTTCACCGAGGCGATGCGGTTGCGTAGGTCCTTAAGGGACGGCATCCGGTCTTGATCCCCTATCCGTCATTGCGAGGGCGCAGCGACGAAGCATCCAGAACTGGCGCGCAGCGGGGCTGGATTGCCTCGCTGCGCTCGCAATGATCAGGCGAAGGACTTGGCGAAGCCTTCGACGATCCCCTTCAGCTTCGCGGCGTTCGCGTCCGAAAGGTCCTTCGAGGAGCCGATCTCGTTCAGAAGGTCGGTGTGCTTGCTGCGGACCAGCGAGAGCAGCCCGTCCTCGAAAGCGCGCACCTTGCTGACCGGGAGCGGGTCGAGATAGCCGTTGACGCCGGCATAGATCACCACGACCTGCTCTTCCATCTTCAGCGGCGAGAACTGCGGCTGCTTCAGGAGCTCGGTCAGGCGGGCGCCGCGGTTGAGCAGGCGCTGGGTGACGGCGTCGAGGTCCGAGCCGAACTGGGCGAAGGCAGCCATCTCGCGATACTGGGCGAGCTCGCCCTTGATCTTGCCCGCGACCTTCTTGGTCGCCTTGGTCTGGGCCGAGGAGCCGACGCGCGAGACCGAGAGGCCGACGTTCACCGCCGGGCGGATGCCCTGGTAGAACAGGTCAGTCTCCAGGAAGATCTGGCCGTCGGTGATCGAGATCACGTTGGTCGGGATGTAGGCCGAGACGTCGTTGGCCTGGGTCTCGATGACCGGCAGCGCCGTCAGCGAGCCGTTGCCGGCGGCGTCGCCCATCTTGGCGGCGCGCTCGAGCAGGCGGGAGTGGAGATAGAACACGTCGCCCGGATAGGCCTCGCGGCCCGGCGGGCGGCGCAGCAGCAGCGACATCTGGCGATAGGCGACGGCCTGCTTCGACAGGTCGTCATAGATGATCACGGCGTGCATGCCGTTGTCGCGGAAATACTCGCCCATCGAGCAGCCGGCGAACGGCGCCAGGAACTGCATCGGGGCCGGGTCGGAGGCGGTGGCCGCCACGACGATGGAGTACTCCATCGCGCCGCGCTCCTCGAGCACCTTCACCAGCTGGGCGACGGTCGAGCGCTTCTGGCCGACGGCGACGTAGACGCAGTAGAGCTTCTGGCTCTCCGGCGCGCCTTCGACGTTGAGCGGCTTCTGGTTCAGGATCGCGTCGAGCGCCACGGCGGTCTTGCCGGTCTGGCGGTCGCCGATGATCAGCTCGCGCTGGCCGCGGCCGATCGGGATCAGGGCGTCGATCGCCTTGAGGCCGGTCGCCATCGGCTCGTGCACCGACTTGCGCGGGATGATGCCGGGGGCCTTGACGTCGACGCGGGCGCGCTGGGCCGACTTGATCGGGCCCTTGCCGTCGATCGGGTTGCCGAGCGCATCGACGACGCGGCCGAGCAGCTCCTTGCCGACGGGCACGTCGACGATGGCGCCGGTGCGCTTGACGGTCTGGCCTTCCTTGATCTCGCGGTCGGAGCCGAAGATGACGACGCCGACATTGTCGCTCTCGAGGTTGAGGGCCATGCCACGCACGCCCGTCTCGAACTCGACCATCTCACCGGCCTGAACCTTGTCGAGGCCGTAGACGCGGGCGATGCCGTCACCGACGGAGAGAACCTGACCGACCTCGGTGACCGAGGCTTCCGAGCCGAAGTTCGAGATCTGCGACTTCAGGATAGCGGAGATTTCAGCGGCGCGGATGTCCATCAGCCGACCTCTTTCATGGCAAGACGAATAGAATTGAGCTTGGTTTTCAGGGACGCATCGACCATGCGCGAGCCCATCTTGACGACGAGACCGCCGATGATGGCCGGGTCGACCTTGAGCGAGACGTCGACATCCTTGCCCGCGACCTCCTTGAGGGCGGCGGTGATGTCCTTGAGCTGGGCGGCAGAGGGCTCCTCGGCCAGCGTGACCTCGGCGCTGACGACGCCCTTGGCCTCGGCGACCTTGGCGCGGAAGGCGCGGATCATGCCCGGCAGCGCGAACAGGCGGCGCTTGCTGGCGACGAAGCCGATGAAGTTGGCGGCAAGTCCGGCGATGCCGGCCTTGGCGGTGAGCGCGGTGATGGCGGAGACCTGGTCCTGCGCCGAGAAAGCCGGGCTCTCGATCAGGCGCTTGAGATCGTCACTCTCGGCGATCATCGCGGCGAAGCCGTCGAGATCCTTGGCCACGGCGTCGACCGCACCGGCCTCGCTGGCCAGCTCGAACAGTGCCGTTGCGTAACGCTCGGCCACGCCCGAGACTGGGGACTGTTCCTGCGATCCGCCCTCGGCCACGCTCTCGCTCTCTCTTCCAGGGGACCGCTCCGGCGACCTTCTGGCGAAGGTGGAGTGCACGGCCCCGACGCTGCGATGATCAAGCGCGCGACAAACCTATTCCAGGGCTTGCGGCGCTTGGATTGCGGCGGTGCGATAGCATGGGGTTTCGGGGTGCGCAACCGACGAAATACCCGCCTCTCATGCTTTGGATGCGGTCGAAAGAAGCAGAGGATGCACATTGCGACGGCCCACACGGCCGTCCGGCCTGAATCCGGCTAAAGGAAGCTTTGCGGATCGACATCGACCGCGACCCTGACCGAGCCCTTCGGCCGAGGCGCCCGCTTCAGCCAGGCGCGCAGGTAATCCTGCAGATTGATCTCGCGCGCTGTCCTAACGATGAGCCGCATGCGATGGCGCCCACGGAGGATGGCGAGCGGCGCCTCGGCCGGCCCGAGCACGGCGACGCCGGCCGGCGCCTCGGCGCAACGCGCCAGCGCCCGCGCATGGGTCTCGGCCTCGCCTTGCGAATTCGCCGAGACGATCAGCCCGGCGAGCCGGCCGAAGGGCGGCAGGCCGGCGGCCTCGCGCGCCGCGGTCTCGGCCGCATAGAAGCGCTCGGGATCGCCGGAGACCAGTGCCTTCAGCACGGGATGGCTGGGGTCATGGGTCTGCAGCAGTGCCCGCCCCGGCTTCTCGCCGCGCCCGGCCCGGCCCGTTACCTGCCTGAGCACCTGGAAGGTGCGTTCGGCGGCACGCGGATCGCCCGAGGTCAGGCCGAGATCGGCATCGATCACGCCGACCAGTGTCATGCCCGGAAAGTTGTGGCCCTTGGCGACGAGCTGCGTGCCGATGACGATGTCGAACTCGCCCTCGGCCACCGCCATCAGCTCCTGCTTCAGGCGCTCGGTTCCCCCCGGAAAATCGCTGGACAGCACGATCGAGCGCGCCTGCGGGAACTGGGTCGCAACCTCCTCGGCCAGGCGCTCGACGCCCGGCCCGCAGGCGACGAGGCTTTCGGGCTGGTGGCAGGCGGGACATTCATGCGGGCGGCGCTCGACATGGCCGCAATGATGGCAGACCAGCGCCCGCCGGAAGCGATGGTCGACCAGCCAGGCCGAGCAGTTCGGACATTGGAAACGGTGGCCGCAGTCGCGGCACAGCGTCAGCGGCGCATAGCCGCGCCGGTTGAGGAAGAGCAGCGACTGCTCCTTCGCCTCGAGATTGGCCTCGACCGCCTTGATCAGCTGCGACGAGAGCCAGCGCCCGCGCTCCGGCTTGTCCTTGCGCAGGTCGACTAGGCCGAGCGTGGGCAATTCGCGCCCGCCATAGCGCTCGGGCAGCTTCAGATGGAGATAGCGGCCGCGCTCGGCGTTGACCCGCGTCTCCAGCGAGGGTGTCGCCGAGGCCAGCACCACCGGCGCGTTCTCGATCTTGCTGCGCACAACCGCCATGTCGCGAGCATGGTAGGCGACGCCGTCCTCCTGCTTGTAGGCGGCCTCGTGCTCCTCATCGACGATGATCAGGCCGAGGTCCCGGTAGGGCAGGAACAGGGCCGAGCGCGCACCGGCGACGACCAGCGCCTCGCCCCTGGCGATTGCCGCCTGCAGCCGCTCGCGCCGGCGCCCGCTCACGGCCGAATGCCACAGCCCCGGCCGGACGCCGAAGCGCGCCTCGAAGCGATCGATGAACTGCGCGGTCAGCGCGATCTCCGGCATCAGGATCACGCTCTGGCGCCCGAGGCGGATCGCCTCGGCGACGGCCTCGAAATAGACCTCGGTCTTGCCGGAGCCGGTGACGCCTTCGAGCAGCGCGACCTGCCAGGACTGCTTGCGCACCAGATCGGCGAGCGCATCGCCGACCGCGCGCTGGTCGTATGAGAGCTGCGGTATGGCATGATCGGGATCGGGCCGGGCCGCGATCGCCTCCTGCGGTAACGGCTCGACGCAGAACGTGCCGGCATCGACGAGGGAATCGATCACCGCCGTACTGACCGAGGCTGCCTCGGCCAGCGCTGACTTGCCGATCAGCAGCCCGCCTTCGGCGGCGGCGATGGCGCGGGCGCGGGCCGGCGTCATCCGCGCCGGCGGTGCACCCGCCAATCGCACTCCGAGTTTGGGCCGTTCCGGGGTGTCGTCGGGCGGACGCTTCAAGGCAAGCGCCAGCACCGACCCCTTGGCGGCGAGCGTGTACCAGGCGACCCAGTCGACCAGCTTGCGCAGGGCCGGATCGAGCGGCGGCATGTCGAGCTTGGCGACGACTTTCTTGAGGTTGCCGCCGCGGCCGGAGCCGGCCTCCCAGACGACACCGACCGTCTCGCGTGGCCCAAGCGGTACCTGTACGACATCGCCCGGCGCAAGCTTCAGCCCCGACGGTACGGCATAGCTATAGGCCTGGTCGAGGCCAAGCGGGATCAGCACCTCGACCGTGCCGCCACCGCCCTGCCCCTCGTCGAGCGCATCGTCCATGCGCCCGTCTCTAGCACTGATTCGCGGCGCTGGCCGGCAGCAGTCGCCGCCGGTTATCGTTTCACGCCGTCACCGCTTGGCGCCGGCCGAAGGGCAGCGCCTTCCAGAGCATCGCTCCCCAGAGCAGCATGGTCAGCACGCCGAGCGTGCCGGCGATCGGCCGGTCGATGAAGCCGATGAAGGAGCCGCTCGCCTTGATCATCGAGCTCATGAAGTTCTGCTCCAGCATCTCGCCGAGCACGAGGCCGAGGATCAGCGGCGCGACGGGGATGCCATGCTCCTCGAGCAGCCAGCCGAACAGGCCCATCACCACCATCAGCACCACGCCGTAAAGCGAGTTGGTCATGGCGAATGAGCCGACCATGCAGAAGATCAGGATGATCGGCAGCAGGATATTGCGGGGCACCCGCAGGATCTGCTTGGCCGACTTGATCGCCGCCCAGCCGAGCGGAAACATCAGGAGGTTGGCGAGGATGAAGATGATGAAGACGGCGTAGATCAGCTCCGGCGTCTGCAGGAAGACGGTCGGCCCGGGGTTCATGCCCTTCATGTAGAGCACCCCGATCACGATCGCGGTGATCGAGTCGCCGGGGATGCCGAAGACCAGCGCCGGGATCCAGGCGCCGCCGAGCGCCGAATTATTGGCCGAGGTCGAATCGACGATGCCCTCGATATGGCCGGTGCCGAACTTCTCCGGCTCCTTCGAGAGCTTCTTCGAGACGGCATAGGAGACCCAGGCGGCGATATCGGCGCCGGCGCCCGGCAGGGCGCCGATCACCGTGCCGATCACCGAGCCGCGGATGAAGTTCTTCCAGTATTTGCGCGTTACCGCGCCGAGACCGGCGAACATGTTGCCGATGCTCTGCTGCACCATGACGCCGGCTTTCTCCATGGTCACGGCGCCGCGCAGCAGCTCGGAGACCGCGAACATGCCGATCAGCGTCGGGATGAAGTTGATGCCGGAGAGCAGGTCGACATTGCCGAAAGTGAAGCGCGGCTGGCCTGCGGCCGGGTCGATGCCGATCGTGCCGATGGCGAGGCCGATGAACAGTGAGAGCAGGCCCTTGAGCGGATCCCCGGTGCCGATGAAGACCGCGCAGGTCAGGCCGAGGCAAGCGAGCCAGAAATATTCGAAGGACGAGAAGTTGATCGCGACCTCCGCCAGGACCGGGGCGAGCACGATCAGGATGATCACGCCGAAGATGCCGCCGAGCACGGAAAACACGAGATTGACGCCCATGCAGAGGTCGAGCTGACCCTTCTTGGTCATCTCGTAGCTTTCGTCGGCATAGGCCGCCGATGCCGGCGTCCCGGGCATGCGCAGCATCGCCGCCGGGATGTCGCCGGCGAAGATCGCCATGGCGGTGGCCGTGACGATGGCGCCGAGCGCCGGCACAGGCGACATGAAGAAGGTAACCGGCACCAGGAGCGCCGTCGCCATGGTCGCGGTCAGGCCGGGCATCGCCCCGACGAACATGCCGAACATGGCCGAGCCCATGATGACGGCCAGCACATAGGGGTCGAAGACCAGGCCGAAGGCGGTCGCGATCGCGTTCATAACCGGCTCCTCAAAGGACGCTATCGAGGATGCCGCGCGGCAATGGCACGCGCATCAGCGACGAGAAGAACCAGTGCACCAGCCCGGTCATGACGACGGCGACCACCACGGCCGTGACCGGCCTGACGCCGAACCAGAGGAACAGGATGAGCTGGATCAGGAGTGCACAGGGGATGAAGCCGAGCGGCTCCGAGGCCACCAGATAGAACGCCATGGCCCCGAGCATCAACGCGAAGGAGGCGACGCGGCGCGGTACGCCGGTCCAGTCGTCGAGCATGAGCCAGCGCCCACCGGCCGCGCGCTGGCGCAGGCCGCGGACGATCAGCAGGGCCGAGCAGCCGATGATGCCGGCGCCGAGAATGCGCGGAAAGAGGCTCGGCCCGTATTCCTGGCCTGGAAAAGCGGAGAACGAAAAAGTCATCGCGATCATCGCGGCGGCGATCAGGATGAAGACCGCGCCGACGACGGCATCGTTGAAGCGCATGGGATCCAGCCTTCCTGAGCGGCGGGGCCGTGGCCGGGCGCTCTGGTCACGGGTCGGAGAAGACGAAAAAGGCGGCGACGCGCCGCGCCGCCGCCTTCGGTGCTGCGATATGTCAGGACGCTTTCTTGGCGAGCCCGCCAGCGGTCAGCGCGACGCCCATCTGCTTGTCGCTCTCGGCCATGAACTTCGCGAAATCAGGACCGTCCTTGTAGACCATCGCGAAGCCGCGTGAGTTCATGAAGTCGGTGTATTCCTTCGACTCGTAGATCTTCTTCAGCTCTTCGCGCATGACCTTCTGGACGTTCTCGGGCAGGCCCTTCGGTCCGCCGATCCCGCGCCAGGAACCCACTTCGGCGTCGATGCCGAGCGTCTCCTGCATGGTGGGAACGTCCTTGAACTGAGGGTTACGCGCGGGCGCCATGATCGCAAGCGAGCGGGCGCGGCCGGCGTCCAGCATGGCGCGCGCCTCCGGCACCGAGCAGGTCACGAGGTCGATGCCGCCAGCGGCGAGGTCCTGCATGGCCGGTGCGGCACCGTTCGAAGGCGCCCAGGAGACATGGTCGGGCTTCAGTTTCATGCCGAGCATCCACTGGATCAGCGCGAGGTGCCAGATGCCGCCCTGGCCGGTGCCCGACGCCTTGAGCTTGCCGGCCGGAGCCGCCTTGATCGCTTCGGCGAGGGCCTTGATGTCCTTGTAGGGCGCGTCGGCCTTGACCTGCACACCGGCAGGATCCGAGTTCATCTGAGCCAGGGGCGTGTAGTCAGCGAAGGTCAGCTGCGTCAGACCCTGATGATGCATCATCGCGATCTCGGAGGTGATGATGCCCATCGTGTAGCCGTCCGGCGCGCCCGTCGCGATCGCGGAATGGCCGACGACTCCCGAACCACCGGTGCGGTTCACGACGTTGAAGGGCTGGCCAAGGCTCTTCTCTAGCAGGCCGCCGACGATGCGTACAACCGCGTCGGTGCCGCCGCCCGCGCCCCAGGGGCAAATCATCTGGACCGGCCGCGTCGGCCATTTCGCCTGGCCGATCGCCGGGCGCGTAATCAGGCCCGTCGCGCCGGCTGCGGCTGCACCCGCCAGAACCGAACGTCTGCTGATTTTGCTCATTGTCGTCTTCCTCCCGTTCAATCGATTTAAATTTTGAAAGCTTCTTCGCCTGGTGGCGCGGCCTTCTTGTTAGTTGCCTTATCAGAGCCGATTGCCGCCGATCAGGCAACTATCTTCGTATGCTGTATGCACGATCACGCCAGCGGGCATCAGAGCCCACAGGCGATCGGCACGACGCTCTTGCCGGCCGCCTCGGCGATCGCGCCGGTGCTGAGCTCGCCGCCCGCCGCGCCGGCGCCAGGCTTTGTATCGCCCTTCTCCAGCATCGCCCTGAGTTGCGCGACGCCGGCGAGAGCGTAGTTGCGCTGCGGCGCGACCCCGGCGATCAGGGCCTTGTCGGAGGGGTTCGCGGTGACCAGCCCGGCAAGCCGCCCTTGCCGGTCGAAGACCGGACTGCCCGCCCCACCCGGCTGCAAGGGCGCCAGCACGGCGTCGCTCGTCACTTCTCCCGGCAGCGCGACCGCGGTGCGGGTGGCGGCGGTTCCGTCATAGGCGAGCACGACCACCGCCTCTTTCGCAGCGGGCGCGGCCTCGCGCAGCCCCGGTGCAGCACCGGCCGCCAGCCCGGGCACGTCGAGGAGCGCCAGCCCGCTCGCCTGATCCTGCGCCCGCAATTTCGCCGGACGCGTACCGACCTTGAGCCCCTTGCAGGGATCGACGGCGGCGCGCGCGGTCAGCACCAGCTCCTTGCCGACGACGAGACCGACGCCGAAGCGCTCGGTCGCCGGCTGTGCCGGGCCGCTTGCGACCGGCGGCACGCCGGGCGCAGCGGGCGTCTGCGCGGGAACCGGTGCCGCCCCGCTCGGGAACGGCTCGAAGCTGTCGGCGATGGCGGTCACCACCTTGTCGAAGGTCGCGGAGACGCCCTTGTCGTAGCCGACCGAGAAACCGCGCAAGCCCGAGGGGCCGAGCGACTGACGCCTGAAGAACTTCCCGGTCGGCGTTTCGCCTGCGACCACGAAGAAGGTGGGCTGCAGCAGCTTGTAGGTGACCTTGCGCTGCACGTTCGGATTGACCGCGATGGCGCGCTCGAAGATCGCCTGCAGCGGCTCGGTCGCCGGGCCGGCGCTGACATCGAGCGTGATCTTGCCGTCGGCGCTCTGCCAGCGGCTGCCGCCGGCCGGCGTCGCCTCGCGCTTCGGCAGCAGCTTTTGCGGGATGCCGATGCGCACGCCGGTCGGCTGGTCGGTGATCACGGCGAAGCCTGCCGCATCGCGCGCCGTCCTGGCGAGGCGCGCCAGCTCCTGCCGCTCGGCCGGTGTCAACTGCCCGTTCGGCTCGCCACGTCCAGCCTTGAAGCTGTTCACGGCGCGAAAGGTCAGCGCTCCGAAATTGCCGGTTGCGGCGCTGTTGAGATGCCCGGTCCAGATCAGATCGGACTGGATCGCCTTACGCTCGGCTTCGGGCAGCGCGGAAAAGCTCTGCGTCGCCGCAGCCAGGCGCGGATCGGCCGGCTGCTGTGCCTGCGCGGCACCGAGGCAGGCGAGCATGCCGGCGATACCGATCCAAGAGGAAACCTTGAGCACGACCTTCTCCTCATCCAGACCGCGCCGCAACGCGGCGCCATTCAGCGTCAGCCTTGGCGCGGAGGCAAGAGGCGAGAAGGGCTCAACCAATCGCAAGCCGAGTTGCGCCCGACGCGCCGGGTGCTAGCTTCGCGTGGCCCGGTGCGATGACCCGTCATCGCCTCGACGCCTGCCGCAGTCAGTATCCTGCCGCCTGCCTTTTCGGAGACCGAGCCATGCGCCATCTCGTCCGTCTCGCCCTCCTGCTCGGCCTGACTGTCGCCGCCGGACCCGCTTTCGCCCAGAAGGCCTATGTGCGGCCCGATCTCGCCAGCGATGGCCAGCGCCTGGAAGAGCGATTGAAGCGCGAGGTCTCGGTCGGCCAGCGCCCCTTCGCCACCTTGCTGCGCGACGGCAATGCCGCCCTCAATCGCGGCGACGCCCGCGCTGCCCTGCCGCTCGCCAACGCAGCGGCCGTGGCCGATCCCGCCAACCCCGGCGGCTGGCGCCTGATGGCGCAGGCGGCGAGCGGCATCGAGCCGCGCGATTATCGCGAGCGCTACGAACTGCGCGAGCGGGCGATCAGCGCCGCCTATCTCGCTTATCAGCGCTCGACCTCGCGCCCGGATGAGGCCTCCTCGCTCGGCGTGCTCGCCCGCGTCTTCGAGAAGCACGAGCTCTGGCGCCCGGCGCTGACCACCTATCGCCTCAGCCTCGACCTTGCCGACAATGCCTCGCTGCGCAGCGATTACGAGGCGCTGCGGGCCCAGCGCGGCTTCCGCCTCATCTCCAACAAGGTCGATTCCGACGCGGCGAGCCCGCGCGCCTGCTTCGAGTTCTCCGAGCCGCTCGCGCGCGGCCGCGTCGATTTCGCGCCTTATGTCGCCATCACCGGCAAGGGCGACTTTGCCGTCAGCGGCGAGGAACGCCAGCTCTGCGTCGACGGGCTGCGCCATGGCGAGCGCTACGGCTTCGTCATCCGCCAGGGCGTGCCCTCGGCGCTTCCCGACGAGAAGCTGCTGAAATCGGCCGATTACGAGGTCTATGTCCGCGACCGCGCCCCATCCGTGCGCTTCACCGGCAAGAACTATGTGCTGCCGCGCACCGGCCAGCAGGGCGTGCCGGTCGTCTCGGTCAATGCCGACAGTCTTGACCTCGAAGTGATGCGTATCGGCGACCGCAACCTGATCGGCTCGGTCCATTCCGACGACTTCCTCAGCCAGCTCGGCAGCTACAATGCGGGCCAGATCGCCTCGGACAAGGGTTCGAGCGTCTGGAAGGGCACGATGTCGGTAAAGTCCGAGCTCAACAAGGACGTCACCACCGCCTTCCCGGTGCTGGAAGCGGTCGGCCGGCTTCAGCCCGGCGTCTATGTGATGTTCGCCAAGCCGACCGGCACCAGCAAGACGGCGAGCACCTCGGACAGCGATGGCGACTATGACTACGACGGCACCACCCGCGCGACGCAATGGTTCGTCGTCTCCGATCTCGGCCTGACCTCCTTCTCCGGGCCCGATGGCGTGCATGTGCTGGTGCGCTCGCTCGCCGACGCCTCGCCCGTCGCCAATGCCGAACTGCGCCTGATCGCCAGGAACAACGAGGTGCTGGCGACCGTCCGCTCCGACGCCAACGGCTATGCCCGCTTCGACGCGGCCCTCGGCAAGGGCCAGGGCGGCAACGCGCCCGGCCTCGTCACCGCCAGCGTCGCCGAGGATTACGGCTTCCTCGACCTGAAGCAGACCGCCTTCGATCTCTCCGATCGCGGCGTGAAGGGTCGCGTCGCCCCCGCCGGGCTCGACGCCTTCCTCTATACCGAGCGCGGCGTCTATCGCTCCGGCGAGACGGTCTATCTGACGACGCTGCTGCGCGACGCCAAAGGCGCCGCCGTCGCCGGCCTGCCGCTGACGCTCGTCGTCAGGCGGCCGGACGGCGTCGAGTACCGCCGCCGCCAGGTCGAGGACCAGGGCGCCGGCGGGCGGGCCCATTCGATCCCGCTGATCTCCGGCGCCCAGACCGGCACCTGGCGCGTCCAGGCCTATTCCGACCCGAAGGGCGCCGCGATCGGCGAGGTCTCCTTCCTGGTCGAGGATTATGTCCCCGAGCGGCTGGAATTGACCCTCGCACCGAAGAAGCAGGTGCTGCAGGCCGGCGAGCCGGCCGAGATCGACGTCAACGCCCGCTATCTGTACGGCGCGCCCGGCTCCGATCTCGACGTCACCGGCTCGATAACCGTGCGCTCGGCCTCCGAGACCGCGATCCCCGGATTTTCCGGCTATGAGGTCGGCCTGACCGACGAGGCCTTCGAGCCGCAGCAGAGCGAGTTCGAGGACGCTGCCAAGACAGGTGCCGACGGCAAGGTCACGATCGCCAATCCGGTCGCCCAGCCCGAGACCAACCGGCCGCTCGAAGTCGAATTGACGGTGCGTGTCGGCGAGCCCGGCGGGCGCGCCATCGCCCGCTCCGTCACCATGCCGATCGTGCCCAAGGGCGCCGCCATCGGCGTCCGCAAGGCCTTCAAGGACGGCGAGCTCGGCAACGGCCAGACCGCGACTTTCGACGTTATCATGGCTCAAGGGGACGGCCGCCGCATCGCCCGCCAGGGCCTGAAATGGACGCTGTCCAAGGTCAGCCGCAACTATCAGTGGTTCTATCAGGACGGCCGCTGGAACTATGAGGGCGTGAAGACGACGCGCCGTGTCGCCGATGGCGAGATCGCCATCGCCGAGAACGCGCCGGCCCGCATCGCCGCACCGGTGCAATGGGGCAATTACCGACTCGACGTCAGCGCCGATGGCGGCGAGGCGACCGAGACCAGCGTCTCCTTCAATGTCGGCTACGAGACCGACAAGACTGCCGACCAGCCGGATGTGCTCGACGTCGCCCTGGACAAGCCGTCCTACGCCAATGGCGAGAGCATGCAGGTGCGCCTGACCCCGCGCTTCGCCGGCAAGGCGACGCTGGCGGTGATGAGCGACCGCGTCGCCGAGATCCGCACCGTCGACGTGCCGGCCAATGGCACGACCGTGACCATCCCCGCGAAGTCGGACTGGGGCGCCAGCGCCTATCTCGTCGTGCTCGCCCATCGCCCGATGGACACGGCGGCCCAGCGCATGCCCGGCCGCGCCATCGGCCTCGCCTGGTTCAGCGTCGGCAAGGACGAACGCAACCTCGCGATCGATCTCGGGGCGCCCAACCTGGTGCGCCCGCTCTCGACCTTGTCGCTCCCCGTCAAGGTCACCGGCGCGAAAGCAGGCGAGGACGCCTTCATCACCGTCGCTGCGGTCGATATCGGCATCCTCAACCTCACCCGCTTCGAGAGCCCCGATCCGAGCAAGTACTTCTTCGGCCAGCGCCAGCTCGGCCATGAGCTGCGCGATCTCTACGGCTATCTGATCGACGGCATGCAGGGCGTGCGCGGCGCGATCCGCTCCGGCGGCGACGCCGCTCCGCAGCTCAATGGCGAGGCGCCGACGCAGGAGCCGCTGGCGCGCTATTCCGGCGTGGTCAAGCTCGGGCCCGACGGCACCGCCAAGGTCGACTTCGAGCTGCCGGCCTTCAACGGCTCGGTCCGCGTCATGGCGGTGGCCTGGAGCGCCGGCCGCACCGGCCAGGCCAGCGCCGACGTCTTCGTGCGCGACCAGATCGTGGCGCAGGCGACGCTGCCGCGTTTCCTCGCGCTCGGGGACCAGTCGCGCTTCCATCTGCAGATCGACAATGTCGAGGGGCCGGCCGGCTCCTATCTCGTCGATCTCGACGTCAAGGGCCCGGTCGTCGTCGCCGCCGATGCGACCCGCCGCAGCATGACCATGGCGGCCGGCGCCAAGAGCTCGCTGACGATTCCCGTGACCGCCGCCGGGCTTGGGCGGGCCTCGTTCGACGTCAAGGTCACCGGTCCCAACGGCATCGGCACGGTGCAGAACCTCGCCGTGCGCGTGCAGCCCTCGACCCAGACGATCGCGCGCCGGATCGTCCGCCCGATCCCGGGCGGCGGCTCGCTCACCGTCTCCTCCGATTTGATGGCCGATCTCGTGCCCGATTCCGGCGCGGTCTCCGTCTCGGTCTCGCCGGTCGCGGCGCTCGACGTCGCTTCGGTGCTGAAGGCGCTCGACCGCTACCCCTATGGCTGCACCGAGCAGACGATCAGCCGGGCGCTGCCGCTGCTCGTCGTCAACCGGCTCGCCTCGATGGAGCAGCTGGCGCTCGACGGCAACGCCGACGAGCGCGTCAATGCCGCGATCGAACGCGTGCTCGCCCGCCAGGGCAATAACGGCTCCTTCGGCCTCTGGGGTGTCGGCGGCGAGGATCTCTGGCTCGACGCCTTCGTCACCGACTTCCTGACCCGCGCCCGCGAACGCCAGTTCGCGGTGCCGCAGACGGCGTTCAACATGGCGCTCGACCGGCTGCGCAACCAGGTCGTCAACACCAGCGAGATCAACAAGGAGGAGGCGGCCGGTATCGCCTATGCCCTCTATGTCCTCGCCCGCAACGGGCGGCCGGTGATGGGCGATCTGCGCTATCTCGCCGACAACAAGCTCGGCGATTTCGGCTCGCCTCTCGCCCGCGCCCAGATCGGCGCCGCGCTCTCGCTGCTCGGCGACCGCACCCGCGGCCGGGCCGCCTTCACCAGCGCACTGGGAACGCTGCAGCAGGCGAGCGATGACGGCCTCTCGCGCCCCGACTACGGCTCGCGGCTGCGCGACGGCGCCGGCATCCTGACCCTGATCGCCGAGAGCAATGGCGAGCGTGCCGATCTCTCCCGCGCTGCCGACGTCGTGCAGAACGCGCGCCAGAATGCGCGCTACACCTCGACGCAGGAGAACATGTGGATGGCGATGGCGGCCGCGGCGATGGCCAAGGATGCCGAGGGCCTGTCGCTGACCGTCGACGGCACCGAGCGCAAGGGCGCCTTCTACCGCACGATCCCGCAGGCGTCACTGGAGGCCAAGCCGCTCGTCATCGGCAATCCCGGCACCGCCTCCGCTAATGCCGTGATCACCGTCTCGGGCATCCCGGCGACACCGGAGCCGGCGCTTAACCAGGGCTTCGGACTGGAGCGCACGCTCTTCACCATGAAGGGCGAGCGCGTCGACCCCGCGCGCCTGCGCCAGAACGAGCGCTATGTCGTCGCGCTCAAGGTGACCGAGCCGGCGGCGCGCTATGGCCGGCTGCTGCTGGTCGATCCCGTCCCGGCCGGCCTCGAGATCGAGAATGCCAAGCTGACCGAAGGCGCCTCGGTCGAGGGTCTCAACTGGCTGAAGCAGGAGGTCTCGCCGGTTCACACCGAGGCGCGCGACGACCGCTTCGTCGCCGCCTTCGAGCGCAGCGGCGGCAAGAACGATCCGCTGAGCTACACGGTCGCCTATATCGCCCGGGCCGTCTCGCCCGGCCGCTATGTCGCGCCGGCGGCAGTGATCGAGGACATGTACAGGCCGGATCGTTTCGGCCGGACGGGCTTCGGCACGATCGAGATCACGTCGGCACGGTGACGGCGATGCCAAGCTCGAACAGCGCGGGAAACGCGCTTCTCTCCCCCCTTGTGGGGGAGAGATGGAGAGGGGGGTAGTCAGCCGTGCGGCCGGGAACGGTGCAGAGCGAAGAATCCGCTCACCCAGTCACCCCTCTCCCAAACCCTCCCCCACAAGTGGGGAGGGCTCCCGCGCTCATGCGAAAATGGGCGTTGCGGGGTACGATAGCAGCAGCGCTCGTCACGGCCGCCACCGCCGCCTCCCTCGTCTGGTACGCCTCCACCCTCCCGCCGCTCGATTTCGCCGCCGCCCGCGACCGCTCGACCGTGGTTCTCGATCGCGAGGGCAAGCTGCTGCGCCCCTTCGTCACCGCGGACGGGCGCTGGAAGCTGCCGGTCGGCGCCGATGACGTCGATCCACGCTACCTTTCTATGCTCAAGGCTTTCGAGGACAAGCGCTTCGACGGCCACGCCGGCATCGACCCGCTCGGCGCACTGCGCGCCACCGGGCAGATGCTGGCGAATGGGCGCATTGTCTCCGGCGGCTCGACCCTGACCATGCAGGTCGCCCGCCTGCTCGAACCGCGCCAGGAGCGCTCGCTCTCGGCCAAATTGCGGCAGGCAGTGCGCGCGATCGAGCTAGAACGGCGCTTCAGCAAGACCGAAATCCTCAACCTCTACCTCATCCTCGCCCCATTCGGCGGCAATCTCGAAGGGGTGCGCGCCGCGAGCTTCGCCTATTTCGGCAAGGAGCCGAAGCGGCTCTCGACCGCCGAAGCGGCGCTTCTCGTCGCCCTGCCGCAATCGCCGGAGACGCGCCGGCCCGACCGCTTTCCGGAGATTGCGCGCAAGGCCCGCGAGCGCGTGCTCGCTCGCGTCGAAGCGGCAGGGCTCGCGACGCCGGACGAGGTCGCCGCCGCGCGCGAGGAGCCGGTGCCGACTGCGCGCAAGCCTTTCCCCAATCTCGCGCCGCACACGGCCGAGCAGGTCGTCGCCGAGGCTCCCGAGCAGCGCAGTCAGCGGCTGACCATCGATGCGCGCTGGCAGGCGAGCCTGGAGCAGCTCGCCCGCGAGCGCGCCATCGGCCAGGGCCCGCAGCTCTCGATCGCCATCCTCGTCGCCGACAACGAGACCGGCGAGATCCGCGCCTCGGTCGGCGGCGTCGATTATTTCGACGCCGGGCGCGCCGGCTCGCTCGACCTGACACAGGCGCTGCGCTCGCCCGGCTCGGCGCTGAAGCCCTTCATCTACGCGCTCGCCTTCGACAACGGCCTCGCCCATCCCGAGACCATGCTGGAGGACCGGCCGACCCGCTACGGCCTCTATGTCCCCGAGAATTTCGATCTCGGCTTCCAGGGCATGGTCAGCGCCCGCAAGGCGCTGCAGCTCTCGCTCAACCTGCCGGCGGTCGAACTGCTCTCGGCTGTGGGCCCGCAGCGCTTCCTGTCGCGCTTGAAGGATACCGGCGCCGCAGTCGCCATGCCCCGGGATGGCGGCGCGCCCGGCCTCGCCATTGGCCTCGGCGGCCTCGGCATCACCCTCTCCGACCTGACCAGGCTCTATGTCGCCCTCGCCCGCGGCGGCGAGGTCGTGCCGCTGCATGTGAAGCCGGCGAGTGGCTTGGCCGAGCCGCCCTTGCGCCTCGTCGAGCCGGTCGCCGCCTGGTATGTCGCCGATACGCTGCTCGGCGCGCCGCCGCCGCTCAACGCCCCGCCGGGGAGGATCGCCTACAAGACCGGCACCTCCTACGGCTATCGCGACGCCTGGGCGGTCGGCTTCGACCGCAAGCACACGATCGGGGTCTGGGTCGGCCGGCCCGACAATGGCGCGGTGCCGGGCCTCGTCGGTCGCGTCGTCGCGGCGCCGATCCTGTTCGACGCCTTCGCCCGCATCGGCCTCGATCCGCGCCCCTTCGTGCAGCCGCCCGGCACGATCGCCGCCAGCAGCGCGGCGCTGCCGCCACCGCTCCGGCATTTGCGCCAGGACGTGCCGAAGACCGTCGCGGCGCTGGCGACGCCCGCCCTCAAGCTCGCCTTCCCGCCCGAAGGCGCGAAGATCGATCTCGCTGCCTCCGGGGTCGATGGCGCTCCGCAGCTCAATCTCAAGGTCACCGGCGGCATCGCGCCCTTCACCTGGCTGGTCGACGGCGCGCCCGTGGTGGCGGCGGTGAAGCGCCGCGAGGCGGCCTGGCAGCCGCCCGGCAAGGGTTTTGTCCGGATCTCAGTGATCGATGCCGCCGGCGCCAGCGAGAGCGTCTCGGTCAGGCTGCAGTAGCCAGAGCATTTTCGAGCGAAGTGGCTACCGGTTCGCGTGAAGAAAATGCGATAACCAAAGCAGCCCTCACTCGATCTTGACGCCGCTCGCCTTGATGATCGGCTCCCAGCGCGCGATCTCGGCGCCGACGAATTTGCGTAGGCCGGCCGGCTCCTGCAATTCGGCCGAGGGGATTTCGGCGCCGAGCTCGTTGAGCTTGGCCTTGACCGTCGCATCCGCGAGCGCCGCCTTCAGCGCTCCGTTCAGCTTGGCGACGATCGGCGCGGGCGTGTCCTTCGGCGCGAACATCGCGTTCCAGACCTCGACCTTGAAGCCGGGCACGCCGGCCTCGGTGCTGGTCGGCACGTCCGGCAGGGCCGTGGCGCGGGCGTTCGAGGCGACGGCGAGCGTCTTGATCGTGCCGGCGCGGTGCTGCGGGGCGACGTTGACCGCCTGGTCGCAGAGATAATCGACCTGGCCGGCGACGAGGTCGTTCATCGCCGGGCCGGTGCCGCGATAGGGCACGCCGTTCGGTTTCACCCCGACGACGGTGTTGAAGAGCAGGCAGGTGGTGTGGCTGACCGAGCCGACACCGGCATGGGCGTTGCTGGCCGCCTTCTCGTTCGCCTTCACCCAGGTGACGAACTCGCTGAGCGTGACGCTCGGGTGGGTCTTGCGCACGGTCAGGAAGATCGGATTGGTGTTCACCAGCCCCACGGCTGCGAAATCCTCGACCGGCCGGTATTTCAGGTTCGGGTTGAGCGAGACGGCCGCAGCATGCGTGCCGGTATGGCCGATCAGGATGACATGACCGTCGGCGGGTGAGGCCATCAGGCGCTGCCCGGCGAGCGTGCCGGCGGCACCGACCGCGTTCTCGATGATCACCGGCTGGCCGAGCGTGCGGCTCATATGCTCGCCGACGAGGCGCCCGACCACGTCAGTCGGCCCGCCGGCCGCAAACGGGATCAGCATGGTGACCGGCTTGCTGGGGAAGGTCTGCGCCTGCGCAGTCGCGCTCGTCATGCAGGCGGCGAACGCCGCAGCCTTGAGCCAGAAACCAATCCTCATGCCGTTCCTCCCGTTCTTGTCACGGGCGGCACCTGAGTTCTCGCTCATTGGGCACCGCCGCCGCGACGGTTAGCGCCGGGCGGCGGCGAAAGCGAATAGAGGTTTCCGCTAAGGGCTATCCGGATATCCTCTACCCGGAGCAGAAAGCATGTGCGCCGAAGAGGTGCATGGTCGGGACAAACCCAACCATGCCGAGACATGGCGCAGGTGCTACTCCGCCGGCTGCGGATGGGCCTCGGCCGGGGCGTGGCGCGAGCCGTGCTTGCTTCGCGCCATGTAGCTGTAGGCGACCGGCACGACATAGAGCGTGAGCAGCGTGCCGAAGGTCATGCCGCCGACGATCACCCAGCCGATCTGCGAGCGGCTCTCGGCGCCGGCCCCTTCCGCCAGCGCCAGCGGCACGGCGCCGAGCACCATCGCGCCCGTCGTCATCAGGATAGGCCGCAGGCGCAGTTCCGCCGCATCGACCAGGGCGTCGATCATCTCGTGCCCCTCCTCGCGCAGCTGGTTGGTGAATTCGAGGATCAGGATGCCGTGCTTTGTGATCAGGCCGACCAGGGTGATCAGGCCGATCTGGCTGTAGACGTTGAGCGTGCCGCCGGCGAAATAGAGCGCGGCGAGCGCGCCCGTGATCGAGAGCGGCACCGAGACCATGATCACGATGGGATCGACGAAGCTCTCGAACTGCGCCGCCAGCACCAGATAGATGAAGCCCAGCGCCAGCAGGAACACCAGGAAGATGCTGGCGCCCGATTGCTTGAACTCGCGGCTCTGGCCGGAATAGTCGGTCTGGAACGAGGCCGGCAGCACCTTGGCCGCCCCCTGCTCGAGCACGTTGAGGGCGTCGCCGAGCGAATAGCCCGGCCCCGGCACCGCCGTAATCGTCGCCGAGCGCAACTGGTTGAAGCGGATCAGCTCCTTGGGCGCGACGTTCTCCTCGATCTGGACGAGGCTGGAGAGCTGCACCGCCTGGCCGCCGCGGCCGATCAGATAGATCGACTGCAGCGCCTGCGGCGTGCTGCGTTCGGCCCCGGCGACCTGGAGCATGACGTCGTACTGCTCGCCGTTCATGTTGAAGCGGGTCACCTGGCGGCCGCCGAGCAGCGTCTCCATGGTGCGGCCGATCACGTCGACGCCGACGCCGAGATCGGCGGCGCGCTGGCGATCGATCGAGACCTTGATCTGCGGCTTGTCGAGGATGAGGTTGGTCTCGATATTGGTCAGCGCCGGATGGCCCTGGACCTCGGCGATCAGCTTGTCGACGTTCTCCTTGATCGTGACGTAAGGATCGGAGGAGCGCAGCACGAACTCGACCGGCTTGCTGTTGGCGCCGCCTTGGCCGAGCGAGGGCGGGTTGGTCGCGAACAGGCGGATGCCGGGGATCTGCGACAGACCCCTGTTGATCTCGGCGACGAGATTCTGCTGCTTGCGCTGGCGCTCTTCCCAGGGCTTCAGGCGTGCGAAGGCGATCGCTCGCGTCACGTCGGGAAAGCCGACGATGACCAGATAGGTTTCCACTTCCTGGATCTTGCTGAAATAGTCCTCGACCCGCCTTGCATAATCGGCGGTGAAGGCCATGGTCGCGCCTTCCGGCGCCACGCCGATCGCCGTGATCGTGCCGCGATCCTCGACCGGGGCGAGCTCGGAGCGCAGATTGGTGAAGAACCACCAGCTGCCGCCGGCGACGAGCAGCGCGAGCAGCACGATCACAGGCCGGATCGACAGCGCAAAGCGCAGCGAGCTGCGATAGCCGCTGGACAATGCCTCGAAGAAGCGCTCCAGGATATTGTAGAGCCAGTTGTGCTTCTCGTGGTGCTTCAGCAGCTTGGCGCACATCATCGGCGTCAGCGTCAGCGCGACGAAGCCGGAGACCAGCACCGCGCCGGCCAGCGTCAGCGCGAACTCGACGAAGAGCTTGCCGGTGCGCCCGGTCGAGAACGCCATCGGCGCATAGACCGCCACCAGCGTCAGCGTCATCGCGACGACCGCGAAGGCGATCTCGTTGATGCCCTTGATCGCGGCCTTGGTCGGCTCCATGCCGTCCTCGATGTGACGGTGGATGTTCTCGAGCACGACGATCGCGTCGTCGACGACGAGGCCGATGGCGAGCACCATCGAGAGCAGGGTCAGCGTGTTGACCGTGAAGCCCATCGCATACATCAGCGCGAAGGCGCCGATCAGCGAGACCGGGATCGTGACGAGCGGGATCAGCGTCGCCCTGAACGAGCGCAGGAACAGGAAGATGATCAGGACGACGAGGACGACCGCCTCGCCGATCGTGGTGTAGACCGCCTTGATCGAGCGATCGATGAAGATCGAGGTGTCGTAGGAGGTTGCGATAGCCATGCCGTCCGGCAGGTCCTCGCGAATGCTCGGCAGTGCGGTGACCACGCCGGAGGAAACGTCGAGCGGATTGGCCGTCGCCTGCTTGACGATTCCGATCGTCACCGACGGATTGCCGCGGAACCAGGCGGCGTTGCGCTCCTCGCGGGCGCCGAGCTCGACCTTGGCGATGTCGCGCAGCTTGACCGGGAAGCCGTTGGCGTCCTTGACCGTGATCTCGCGGAACTGCTCGGGCGTGTTCAGGCTGGTCTGCGAGAGCACCGTGAATTCGCGGTCGTTGCTCTCGATCCGGCCGGAGGGAATCTCGACGTTCTGGGCCCGCAGCGCCGCCTCGATCTCCTGGACGGTGATGTTGTAGGCGGCGAGCCGGGCGCGATCGAGCCAGATGCGCATGGCGTATTGGCGCTGGCCTAGGATGCGGACCTCGGCGACGCCGGTGATGTTCTGGACACGGTCGGCGATGAAACGGTCGGCGAAATCGGTCAGCTCCAGCGGCGAGTGCCGCGCGCTGGTCAGCGACAGGTACATCACCGGCTGGGCGTCGGCCTCGACCTTGGCGATGATCGGCTCGTCGATCTCGTCGGGCATGCGGCCGCGCACGCGGCTGACGCGGTCGCGCACGTCGGAAGCGGCGACGTCGGGATCGACGTCCGGCCGGAAGCGCACCGAGATCTGGCTGCGCTCCTGGCGGCTGGTCGAGTTGATGATCTCGATGCCCTCGATGCCGGCGATCGAGTTCTCCAGGATCTGCGTGACCTGCGTCTCGATGATCTCGGCGCTGGCGCCACGATAGGTCGTCTGCACCGAGACGATCGGCTCGTCGATGTTCGGGTATTCGCGCACCGTCAGGCGCGTATAGGAAACGAAGCCGATCAGGACGACGAGCAGGCTGAGGACGGTCGAGAGGACCGGCCGGCGGACGAAGAGCTCGAACAGGCTCATCGTTGCACGGCGCCCGGCAGCGAGCTGGTCTGGACCACGGTCCGTTCCTTGATCGAGACGGTCGCGCCCTCACGCAGGCGCATCTGCCCGGCGGTGACGATCTGCATGCCGGGTTTAAGGCCCTTGACCACCTCGACCTTGCCGGTCAGACGCTTGCCGAGTTCCACCGGCATCCGCTTGGCCTTGCCGTTTTCGATGATGAAGACGGTCTTGCTGAGACCATCCGGGACAACCGCCGTCTCCGGCACGACCAGCGCGTTCTCGCGCTTGTCGACCATGATGGTGACGCGGGCGAACAGCCCGGGCTTCAGCACGAGATCGGCATTGGGAATGGTGGCGCGCAGCTTGACGGCGCGGCCATTGACGTCGACCACCGGATCGATCGCGAAGATCTTGCCGGCGAAGGGCTTTTCGGGCACGGCATCGACCTTGAGCTGGATCGGCTGGCCGACCTTGAGCTGGGTCAGGTAGATCTCCGGCACGCGGAAATCGACCTTGATCGGATCGATATTGGTCAGCGTGATCAGCGGCTTGCCGATGGAGACGAAGTCGCCGACGCCCACCGAACGCAGCCCCACCACGCCGCTGAACGGCGCCTTGATCGTCGCGAAGGCGAGCTTGGCCTGGGCGAGTTGCAGGCGCGCCTCCTGCGAGGCGAGCTGCGCCGTCGCCTGCTCGAGCGCGACCTGCGTTCCCGCCCCGCGCTGGACCAGCGAGCGGTTGCGGTCATAAGTGTCGCGGGCGAGCGAGAGATCGGCCTGCGCCTGCTTCAGCTCGGCATCGAGGATCGCGGTATCGAGCATGACCAGCGGCTGATCCTTGGCGACTCGCTCGCCTTCCCTGAAGCCGAGCGAGACGACCCGGCCGGCGATCTCGGGCGCGATGACGACGGATTCGTCGGCGGCCAGGGTCCCGAGCGCCTCGACTTCCTCGGCGACGGAGGTGAGCTCGATCGTGCCCACTTCGACCGGAATCGCAGCGTTCTGCGCGCCGGCGGCGCCTTGCGCCTTCGCCTGCTGATTGGGCGCATTGTAGTGATAGCGGTAACCGTAATACCCGCCACCCGCCAGCCCGGCGATCAGAACAAGGAGGAGAAAACGCTTCATCAGGCTGGACGCTCCGGTATCACGCGCTTAATTTAGACTGGACGGTCTAGTTTGATAAGAGCCCTTTAGGGGCACAAGCGTGACGGAATGATGGATGCACGGACGTAACGGCTCCGCTGCTGCAGAAGCAAGACAGATGCCGGCCGAAAAATCACGGCCGGATAAACATGACGCGATCACCCGAGCCGCTTCGGAAATGTTCCTTGCCGAGGGCTTCGACCGCGCCAGCCTCGACCAGATCGCCCAGCGTGCCGGCGTCTCCAAGCAGACGATCTACAGCCACTTCGCCGACAAGCAGGCGCTGTTCCTGGCGATTTGCAGCGAACTTACTGAAAAGCTGACGATTCCGCTGCGCCGCCCACGCAGCGAAACCGGCGATTTGCGTGCCATTCTGCTGCGCCTCGGCGAGGACGCGCTGGCGATGATGCTGCACCCCGCCTCGCTCGATCTGCATCGCCTGATCGTCGGGGCGGCCGCGCGTTTTCCCGAATTGGGACAAGCCGCCTACGAGGCCGGTGCAGGCCGTATGATCGCGGAACTTTCAGCCTTGCTGGAGCAGCGGTCACGATCCGGTGATGGGCTATCGCGCGAGCTAACGGCCGGCGAGGCCGCGACGCTGGCCGAACAGTTCATCGGCATGCTGCGCGGCTTCCACCAGGTCCGCGGCCTCCTCGGCATCGCTCCGGTTCCCGAGGCAGAGCGCAAGGCTTACGTCGCCGCCTGCGTCGATCTGCTCCTGCGGGCTGCCTGAGGCTCCGCCTTAGCCCCACGGGCTAGGCGGTATGGTTGACGAACGGTGACCGGCCCTCCGCCCTGGTCGTCCCGGAACGCGCCTCCTGTCACGGCGCTGTCATCTACCGCCGATACCGCATCGTTCCGCAATCGCGGGAGAGTGTTGATGCTGCGTATCGAGGGTCTGACCAAGCGTTTCGGCGGCAAGGCCGCCGTAGACAACGTCACCCTGTCGATTCCGCGCGGCGAGATGGTCGGCATCATCGGCCGCTCGGGCGCCGGCAAGTCGACGCTGCTGCGCATGCTGAACCGCCTCGCCGACGCCAGCGAGGGCCGCATCCTCAGCGAGGACCGCGACGTCACCGCCCTGCGTGGCGCGGCGCTCCGCGCCTGGCGGCGTGACACGGCGATGATCTTCCAGCAGTTCAACCTGGTCGGCCGCCTCGACGTGCTGACCAATGTCCTGCTCGGCCGCCTGAACCATCGCTCGGCCGCGCTGACACTGGTCAAGAGCTTCTCGCAGGACGACAAGGTCCGCGCCATCGCCGCGCTCGAACGGCTCGACATGGGCCATCTGCTCGCCCAGCGGGCCGAGACCCTGTCCGGCGGCCAGCAGCAGCGGGTCGCCATCGCCCGCGCGCTGGTGCAGGAGCCGAAGATCATCCTCGCCGACGAGCCGATCGCCTCGCTCGACCCGCGCAACACCCAGATCGTCATGGACGCGCTGTTCCGCATCAACCGCGAGGACGGCATCACCGTCATCAGCAATCTCCACCACCTCGACATCGCCGCCAAGTACTGTGACCGGCTGATCGGCATGGCCGCCGGCAAGGTCGTGTTCGACGGCCCGCCGCATGCGCTGACCAGCGAGATCGCAGCCGAGCTCTACGGCATCGAGGCCAAGGACGCCGGCGCCGAAGCGCTCGACGCGCTCGAGGCCATTGCGACCTCAGAAGCCAAGCGCGCCAAACAGAACGTCGCCTGAGCAAAAGGCGGCACGCCAGAGCCTGCCCTTAAGCCTGCCCTTCATCAGCAGTATTTTCTCAAAGGAGCACCCACCATGCTGACCCGTCGTCATACGCTTACGCTCGCCGCCGCCGGCCTTGCCGCGTCGCTCGCCACCCCGGCCTTTGCCCAGGACTGGAAGGCGAAGTACCCCGAGCTCGTCTTCGGCATCATCCCGGCCGAGAACGCCTCGGGCGTCGTCGAGCGTTACACCCCCTTCGTCAACTATCTCTCGAAGGAACTCGGCACCAAGGTCACCCTGCGCATCGCCAACGACTACGCCGCCATCATCGAAGGCCAGCGCGCCGGCAATATCCACATTGGCATGTACGGCCCGGCCTCCTTCGCCCGCGCGCTGATGACCGGCGCCAAGATTGACGCCTTCGCGATCGAGACCAACCTCGACGGCACCAAGGGCTACTATTCGGTCTTCTACGTGAAGAAAGACTCGCCCTATCAGAAGGTCGAGGACCTCAAGGGCAAGAATCTCGGCCTCGTCGACCCGAATTCGACCTCCGGCAACAACGTGCCTCGCTTTGCCCTTGACGGCATGAAGATCGAGCCCGAGACCTTCTTCGGCAAGGTCGTCTATACCGGCAGCCACGAGAACGCGATCATCGCCCTGCAGCAGGGCACCGTCGACATCGCCGCCAACTGGTGGAACGACGAGCAGGAATCCAACCTGCTGCGCATGGCACGCAAGAACATGGTGAAAGCTGAGGATTTCCGGATCATCTACAAGTCCGAGCAGATCGTGAACTCGCCGATGGCCTATCTCACCGAGCTGCCCACCGAGCTCAAGGCCAAGATCCGCGACGCGGTGCTGAACCTCGCCGCCAAGGACAAGGCCGCCTTCGACAAGATCTATGAAGGCAAGCAGGGCCCGCTCGTCGCCGTCGACAACAAGGCCTACGACCCGATCATCGAGCTGAACAAGTTCGTCGACGCGCTCCGCAAGAAGAAGTCGTCGTAACTCTGACAGCCGTCATGCTCGGGCTTGACCCGAGCATCTCCTGATCGAGATTCTCGGGTCTGCGCTTCGCTCCGCCCGAGAATGACGCCCAGTCCAGGACCGGTACCAGCCGGTCCTGCGACATGTGTGGAAGCGCTCCCATGACACTCGCGATCGATCGCAACGACCCGGCCATCGCCGCCCATGCCGAGCTCTATCGGCGCGAAATGGCGGCCAAGCGGCTGCAGACGCTGCTTGGCGCGGCGATCTTCATCGCCTGCGTCGTGCTCGCCGGCATCGGCTCCGAGGTCGACTTCGCGAAGTTCGCCGCCAACGCCTGGCGCTTCCCGAAATACATCCTCGAGACCATGCCGACGCTGCGCCTCGCGACGCTCGGCGCCGACCTCAAGGAATGGTACTGGGGCCTCAACGGCTGGCTCAAACTGCTCTGGCAGACGCTCCTGATCGCCTATATCGGCACCGTGCTCGGCGCCGTCGGCGGTTTCCTTCTCTGTTTCACCGCCGCCAGCAATCTTGGCCGCCTGCCCTGGCTGCGCTGGGGCACGCGCCGCTTCCTCGAATTCTGCCGCACCGTCCCCGAAATCGTCTTCGCGCTGATCTTCGTCATCGCCTTCGGCCTCGGCCCGCTGCCCGGCGTGCTCGCCATCGCCATCCACACCATGGGCGCGATGGGCAAGCTCTTCTCGGAGGTGGTCGAGAATATCGACATGAAGCCGGTCGACGGCCTGACCGCAACCGGAGCGAGCTGGTGGCAGACCATCCGCTTCGCGGTGGTGCCGCAGGTGCTGTCGAACTTCGCCAGCTACACGCTGCTGCGCTTCGAGATCAATGTCCGCGGCGCCTCGATCATGGGCTTCGTCGGCGCCGGCGGCATCGGACAGGACTTGATCGAGGCGATCCGCAAATTCTACTTCACCGATGTCAGCGCCATCCTGCTGCTGATCATCGTCACGGTGATGCTGATCGACTATGGCACCGAGCGCCTGCGCCATGCGCTGCTCAGCCTGGAGCACGGCAAATGACGCTCGCCCTCTCCGCCGCCGACCGCGCCGCGCTGATCGCCCGCCACCAGGCCGCGATCGACGGTTCCCTGAAGACGAAGCTCACGACGATCGCCGTCATCGGCGGCCTCGTCGGGCTCTTCCTCTACGGGCTGACCACGCTCGAGACATCGCTCTGGAAGATCATCGCCGGTTTTTCCAATCTCGGCACTTTCGTCGTGCTGATGCTACCGCCCGACCCCGGCTCGTTCGCCCGCGCCATCATCTTCGTCAAGGCGCTGTTCGAGACCATCGCCATCGCCTTCCTCGGCACGATCCTGGCGGCGATCCTCGCCTTCCCGCTCGGCTTCCTTGCAGCCAAGAACGTCGTCGCCAACCGCGTCGTGCATTTCCTGGCGCGCCGCTCGATGGACACGGTGCGCGGCGTCGATGCGCTGATCTGGGCGCTGATCTGGGTCAATGTCGTCGGCCTTGGCCCCTTCGCCGGCATGCTCGCGATCATGACCAGCGATCTCGGCGCCTTCGGCAAGCTGTTCTCGGAGGCGATCGAATCCGCCGATCGCAAGCCCGTCGAGGGCGTCACCTCGGTCGGTGGCGGCAAGGCTCATGAGATCCGCTTCGGGCTGATCCCGCAGGTGCTGCCGGTGATCGCCAGCCAGGTGCTCTATTACATCGAGTCGAACACCCGCTCATCGACCATCATCGGCATCGTCGGCGCCGGCGGCATCGGCCTCTACCTCGCCGAAACGATCCGCACGCTCGAATGGCAGCAGGTTTCCTTCCTGATCCTGCTGATCCTGGCGGCGGTGACGGCGATCGACTTCCTCTCGAACAGGCTGCGCTTCGCCATCATCGGCAAGCGCGCGGTCTGAGCCCGGCGGTCAGTCGCCGAAGGGCTCGACCACCATCTCCATTCGCTTGCCCGCGAAGACGCTGTTGACGATGTGGATCGGCGTCAGGTCGGGCAGCGCGTCGAGCGCATCGGAGGTCAGCACAGCGGCGCCCGGCTCGATCCTGAGCAGGGCCGCCTCGCGCTCGCTGGCCAGCCGCGCCGCCAGCCGCGTCGAGCGCCGGACATAGTCGGCGATGCCGCAGGCCTTAAAGGCAGCCGTGATCGACGAGCCCGCCTCGGTCAGGATCTCGTCGAAGCGCGGGAAGCGCGCGACGCTGAGGTAGTGGATGCCGGTGCCGACCGGCGTGCCGCCGGCCCGGCTCAGGGTCTCGATCGCCCAGAGCGATGTGCCCACAGGCAGGCCGAGCAGCATGCAATGCTCCGCCTTGCCGACAACGACTTCCGAAGCCAGCACAGCACCCGACACCGCGATACCCGCAGCCCCGAAATTCGTGCGCATGCTGACGCGGCGGCCGAGCTTGTAGGGGAAGCGCGGCGCCGTCACCTGCGTGCCACGGCCTCGTGATACCGTCACCAAGCCGCGTTCGGCCAGATGCCGGAAGGCTTGGCGCACCGTATGGCGGTGCACGCCATAGCGCTCGGCCAGGGCGACCGAGGCCGGCAGCGTATCGCCGGGTTCGTATTCGCCCTGCTCGATCGAGGCGGCAAGTGCGTCGGCGATCCGGCGCCATGCCGTTCCGCCATCAGCGCCCTGATTGTCCGGCAAGCCCGGCGTCATCAAAGTTTCATCCAAAATGTATAGACCTTTTCCAACAACATGCTTATTATAGTCTAGACATTAGCGCTTGGCGAGAGGCCGACACGGGTATGACCGACACCGCGACACGTCAGCAATGGATGGCAGTGCTGGCCCGCGCCACGCAAGGCGAGATCGACGCCTTGCTGCAGCAGGCCGGCCCGCTGCCGACACACGAGCTGCTGAAGGCGCCCGAGACCGGCACTGTCATGGTCGAGGGCCGCGCCGGCGGCGCTGGCCGCCGCTTCAACCTCGGCGAGGCGACGGTGACGCGCTGCGTCGTCCGCCTCGAGGGCGGTGCCATGGGCTTCTCCTATGCGCTCGGCCTTGACGGCCGTAAGGCGCGCCTCGCCGCCGTTACCGATGCGCTTCTCCAGGGCGAGATCGAGACCGGCCCGCTGCGGCGCGGTGTCTTTGCTCTGGCGCAGAAGCAGCAGGCTGCCCGCGAGCTCGCCTCGCGCAAGGCGGCTGCCACCAAGGTCGATTTCTTCACGTTGGTCAGGGGCGGCTGATGACTCCCAACGACACCCTCATCGGCGCCGGCTTCGCCGATCCGGTCTTCCAGTCACAAGGCGCTTTCCGCGCCTTGCTGGCCGCGCTCTCCGAGCCTGGCCTCTCTTGCGACATCGGCGTTTCGGTCGAGGCACCCGCTGGGCTCGCGCCGGCGACCGCGGTCGCACTGCTGACGCTGGCCGATTACGAGACCCCGATCTGGCTGCCGGCCGCCCTGCGCGACGGACCGGCCGGCGCCTGGCTGCGTTTCCATTGCGGCGCCGCCCTCGTCTATGATCCCGCCCGCGCCGCCTTCGCCGTGATCGACGGCGCCGCAACTGAGCCGAAGTTCGCCGCCTTCAACGCCGGCGACGACCAGTTCCCGGATCGCTCGACCACGGTGCTGGTCCAATGCGCCGGGCTCGATGGTGGCGAGGCGGTCACGCTCGAAGGCCCCGGCATTCCCGGCCGGCGCAGCATTGCCCCGACCGGCCTGCGACCCGGCTTCTGGGCTGAGGTCGAAAGCAACGCTGCGCTCTACCCGCGCGGTGTCGACCTTCTGCTGGTCCATGGCGCGCAGATGCTCGGCCTGCCGCGCTCGACGCAAATCGTGGAAACCCGCTGATGCCCCGCCGGGAGCTTTATTGATGTATGTCGCGGTCAAGGGCGGCGAAGCCGCCATCCTCGCCACCCATGATCTCGTTGCCGAGGCCCGCCGCGGCGACGAGAGCGTGCCGGAACTCGGTGTCGCGCAGATCCGCGAGCAGATGGGCCTCGCCTGCGGTCGCGTCATGAACGAGGGCTCGCTCTACGATCCCGATCTCGCGGCGCTGGCGCTGAAGCAGGCGCAGGGCGATGCGATCGAGGCCGCCTTCCTGATGCGCGCCTATCGCACCACGCTGCCGCGCTTCGGCTCCTCCGAACCGCTTGATACGGCCAAGATGGCGATCCGCCGCCGCGTCTCGGCGACCTACAAGGACCTGCCGGGCGGCCAGGTGCTCGGCCCGACCTATGACTACACCCACCGGCTCTTCGATTTCACTCTGATGGAGACCGCCGACGTCATGGTCGGGCTTGACCCGACCATCTCAGGACAAGAAGGCGCTTCCCGCGCAAGCGCGGCAGGAGATGCTCGGGTCAAGCCCGAGCATGACGTGAAACCTCTCGACGCCCACATGCCGCGCGTGCCCGACATCCTCGGCGCCGAAGGCCTGATGGAAGAAGAAGCGCCGCCGGAAGGCGATCCGCGTCCCTTCGACCTCACCCGCGAGCCCGTCACCTTTCCGGCCGAGCGCGATGTCCGCCTGCAGGCGATGGCGCGCGGCGACGAGGGCTTCCTGCTCGGCCTCGGCTATTCCGTGCAGCGCGGCTACGGCAACAGCCACCCCTTCGTCGGCGAGGTCCGGGTCGGCGAGGTAGCGGTCGAATTCGTGCCGGAGGAGCTCGGCTTCGCCGTCGATCTCGGCGAGATCACTTTGACCGAATGCCAGATGGTCAACCAGTTTGCCGGCTCAAAGGAGGTGCCGCCGCAGTTCACTCGCGGCTACGGGCTCTCCTTCGGCCATAGCGAGCGCAAGGCGATGTCGATGTCGCTGGTCGACCGGGCGCTTAAATGCCGCGAGTTCGGCGAGGCCGCGACCTATCCGGCCCAGCAGGACGAATTCGTCCTCTACCACTCCGACAATGTCGAGGCGGCCGGCTTCGTCGAGCATCTGAAGCTGCCGCATTACGTCGACTTCCAGGGCGAGCTCGAACTGATCCGCCGCATCCGCAAGGAGCGCGAGCAGCGCCTTGCCGAGCAACAGGAAGCCCTGCCGGAGGCCGCGGAATGACTGTCTTGTCCCACTCCTCCAGCCCTCATCCTGAGGAGGCCCGCAGGGCCGTCTCGAAGGATGCTCCAGCTCCCTATGAAACATCCTTCGAGACGCGGGCTGCGCCCGCTCCTCAGGATGAGGGCCCGCGGAATTCGAAGCCCGCCTACAACTACGCCTATCTCGACGAGCAGACCAAGCGGATGATCCGCCGCGCGCTGCTCAAGGCGGTCGCGATTCCCGGCTACCAGGTGCCGTTCGGCTCGCGCGAGATGCCGCTCGCCCGCGGCTGGGGCACCGGCGGCATCCAGGTCACCGCTGCGATCATCGGGCCCGACGATACGCTCAAGGTCATCGACCAGGGCGCCGACGACACCACCAATGCCGTCTCGATCCGCCGCTTCTTCGAGCGCACCGCCGCTGCGCGCACCACCGAGGCGACCGATGAGGCGACGATCATCCAGACGCGTCACCGCATCCCCGAGGCGCCGCTGAAGGCCGGTCAGATCATGGTCTATCAGGTTCCGCAGCCCGAGCCGCTACGGAAGCTCGAGCCGCACGAGGCCGAGACGCGCAAGATGCACGCCTGGGCCGAATACGGGCTGATGCAGGTCAAGCTCTACGAGAACATCGCCCGCTTCGGCGAAGTGACGACGACCTATGACTACCCGGTCATGGTCAACGGCCGCTATGTGATGGCGCCGTCGCCGATCCCGAAATTCGACAATCCGAAGATGCAGATGTCGCCGGCTCTGCAGCTCTTCGGCGCCGGCCGCGAGAAGCGCATCTACGCGGTGCCGCCGCATACCAGCGTGCGCAGCCTCGATTTCGACGACCATCCCTTCCGCATCCAGAGCTGGGAGCAGCCCTGTGCGCTCTGCGGCGCCGCCGATTCCTATCTCGACGAGGTGGTGATCGACGACCAGGGCGGGCGGATGTTCGTCTGCTCCGACAGCCACCATTGCGAGACGCGGCGGGCCGACGGCCATCGCGGCGCCATGCTCGCCGATGCCTCGGCGCTGCATCTGGTCGAAGACGAGGCCAAGCCATGAACATGCAGGTCAATCCGCAGGAGCTGACGCTCGATCCTGCCCCGCTGCTCTCGGTCGACGGGGTCAGCCGCTTCTATGGCGAGCGCATCGGCTGCGCTGACGTCTCCTTCGAGCTCTGGCCGGGCGAGGTTCTCGGCATCGTCGGCGAATCCGGCTCGGGCAAGTCGACCCTGCTGCGCTGCCTTGCCGGCATCGACAAGCCCGACGAGGGGCAGGTGCTGTTTCGGGGCGGGGTCGAACCGCTCGACATCTACTCGGTCGCCGAGCAGGAGCGTCGTCGGCTGATGCGCACGGCCTGGGGCATCGTCCACCAGAATCCGCGCGACGGCCTGCGCATGGACGTCTCGGCCGGCGGCAATGTCGGCGAGCGGCTGATGGACAATGGCGCCCGCCATTACGGCAGGATCCGCGAGACCGCGCTCGACTGGCTGCAGCGCGTCGAGATCGCGGCCGGGCGCATCGACGACCGGCCGCGCCAGTTCTCCGGCGGCATGCAGCAGCGCCTGCAGATCGCCCGCGTGCTGGTCTCCGAGCCGAAGCTCGTTTTCATGGACGAGCCGACCGGCGGCCTCGACGTCTCCGTCCAGGCCCGCCTGCTCGACCTCTTGCGCGTGCTGGTGCGCGATCTCGGCCTCGCCGCGATCATCGTCACCCACGACCTCGCTGTCGCCCGCCTGCTCACCGACCGTTTGATGGTGATGAAGGATGGCCGCGTCGTCGAGCAGGGCCTGACCGACCAGGTCCTCGACGATCCCCAGCACGCCTACACGCAATTGCTGACCTCGGCGGTGCTCACCGTATGAGCGCCGTCACAACCGCGTCACCCCGAACCCGCAAGGCATCTCGATCATGACCACGATGATTCACGTCGAGAACGTCGCCAAGGAATTCACCCTGCACAATCAGGGCGGCGTGCGCCTGCCGGTGTTCGACAATGTCAACTTCTCGGTCGCTGCCGGCGAGGCGCTGGTACTGGCGGGGGCCTCGGGCGCCGGCAAGTCGAGCCTGCTGCGCATCCTCTACGGCAATTACCGGCCGACCTCCGGCACCATCGCCATCACCCATTGCGGCCGCCCTATCGACATCGTCTCGGCCGTGCCGCGGACCGTGCTCGACATCCGCCGCCGCACGCTCGGCTTCGTCTCGCAGTTCCTGCGCGTCATCCCGCGCGTCACGGCGCTCGACATCGTTCGCGACCCGCTGCTCGCCCGCGGCGCTTCCCCTGAGGAGGCGAGCGAGCGCGCGAAATCCATGCTGGCGCGTCTCAACCTGCCGCAGCGTCTCTGGGATCTGGCGCCTGCGACCTTCTCCGGCGGCGAGCAGCAGCGGGTCAACATCGCCCGCTCCTTCGTCGATCCCTCGCCGATCATGCTGATCGACGAGCCGACCGCCTCGCTCGACGCCAACAACCGCAACGTCGTGGTCAAGCTGATCGCCGAGGCGCGCGAGCAGGGCTCAGCCATCGTCGGTATCTTCCATGACGAAGCCGTGCGAGAGGCTGTCGCGACCCGCTATCTCGACATCACCGATTTCCGGAAGGCCGCCTGATGTCCACCATCCTGACCAATGCCCGCCTGATCCTCGAGGACGAGGTCGTCACCGGGACCATCGCCTTCGACGAGAGCGGCATACGCTCGGTCGACCAGGGCCGTTCCTCCCTGCCGGAGGCGATCGACGTCCAGGGCGACTATGTCGCGCCCGGCCTCGTCGAGATGCACACCGACAACATGGAAAAGCACTTCATGCCGCGCCCGAAGGTGTTCTGGCCGAACGGGCTCGCGGCGGCGCTGGTGCATGACGCGCAGATGGCGGCGGCCGGCGTCACCACCGTCTACGACGCGATCTGCGCCGGCACGCCCTTCTCGGCCAAGGACTATCGCAAGGACATCTTCGCCGACGTGATGGATGCGCTCAGACTCGGCAGCGCCGCGGGCGTCTTCCGCATCGACCACCGCATCCATATGCGCTGCGAACTGACCAGCCCGGACCTGCTCAGGGATATCGAGCCCTATCAGGACGATGCCCTGGTCCAGCTCGTCTCGCTGATGGACCACACCCCCGGCCAGCGCCAATGGCGCAATCTGGAGGATCTGCGCACCTATGCCCTCGGCACCGGCAAGACCCAGGCCGAGTTCGAGGAGGATGTCGTCGTCCGCCAGCGCGAGGGCGGGGCGAATGTCGCGCGCAACTGGAGCGCCGTGGTCGAGATGTTCCAGTCGCGCGGCATCCCGATCGCGACCCATGACGACACCACGGTCGAGCATGTCGAGGCCGGCATCGCCTCGGGCGCGGTGATCTCGGAATTCCCGACCACGGTCGAGGCTGCCGAGGCCGCCAAGCAGCGCGGTCTCGCCACCATTGCCGGCGCGCCCAATGTCGTCCGCGGCGGCTCGCATTCCGGCGGCGTCTCGGTGGCCGAGCTTGCCGAGAAGGACCTGCTCGACGGGCTCTCCTCCGATTACGTCCCGGCAAGCCTGCTGCAGGCGGTGCTCAAGCTCCACGACAAGCACGGTATCACCCTGCCGGCAGCGATGGCCAAGGTGACCTGGAAGGTCGCCGACATCCTGGGCCTGACAGATCGCGGTCATCTCAAGCCCGGCCTGCGCGCCGATATCGTGCGCTTCAAGGCGCTGGGCGCGACGCCGGTGATCGCCACCGTCTGGTCGCAGGGACACCGGGCCTTCTGAGCGCAGCATGACTGAGACCGCGCCGCGCTATGCGCTCTACTACGCTCCCGCCGCCGACAGCGCCCTCTGGCGCTTCGGCAGCGCGACGCTGGGCTATGACGCCGTCACCGGCGCGGGTGCCGACTTCGCCGTCCCGCCGGGCTGCGAGAGCCTCGACTGGTCGGACGTCACCGCCGAGCCGCGCCGCTACGGCTTCCATGCGACGCTGAAGGCACCGTTCGAGCTCGCCAATGGCCGCAATGAGGGCGCCCTGCGCGCCTTCGCCCGCAATTATGTCGCCGGACGCCCGTCGGTCCGACTTGCCGGACTATCCGTCAATGCGCTCGGCCGCTTCATCGCGCTGACCCCGTCCGAGCCGAGCGAGGCGTTGCAGCGCTTCGCCTTCGACATCGTCCAGGCCTTCGAGCCGTTCCGCGCGCCGCTGTCTGAAGCGGATTTGGCGCGCCGCCTGCAGAGTCCGCTGACGCCGGCACACCGGGCCTATCTCGAGGCCTATGGCTACCCTTATGTCGACGACGCCTTCCGCTTCCACATGACGCTGACCGGCTCGCTGCCTGAGGATCAGGTCGCGCCGGTCAAGGCGGCACTGGTCGAGGCCCATGCGCAGGCCGTGCCGGCCGGCCCGGTACTGATCGACCGCGTCGCCATCTTCAAGCAGGCGAGCCGCAGCAGCCGGTTCGTGCTGCTCGACAGCATCCCGCTTGGCTAAAGCAAATTTCAGCAGAAGTGCGTAGCGGTTTTGCGTCTCGAATTGCGTGAAACCGAGGAGATAGACGTCGTCCAAGGAACCCTGTCATGGCAGGCAAGAAGCTGGGGCTCGAACCCGTCATCGATGCGACCGCCAGGGTCCGCGACGCCGTGCTCGGCCGCTATACCGAGATCGGCGCCCGTACCTCCTTCGCGGAGTCGACGCTCGGCGACTACTCCTATGTCGTGAACGATTCCGATGTGATCTACACGACGATCGGCAAGTTCTGCTCGATCGCGGCGCATACCCGCATCAATCCAGGCAACCACCCGATGCAGCGCGCGACCCAGTCGCATTTCACTTATCGCGCCAGCGCCTATTTCGAGGATGCGCAGGACGAGGCCGCCTTCTTCGACTGGCGTCGTATGAGCCCGGTGACGATCGGCCATGATGTCTGGATTGGCCATGGCGCCATCGTGCTTGCCGGCCGCAGCATCGGCACCGGCGCGGTCGTCGCGGGCGGCGCGGTCGTGACCAAGGATGTGCCCGACTACACCATCGTCGCCGGCAACCCGGCCCGCATCATTCGCCGGCGGTTTCCGGAGGAGATCGCGGAGCGGCTGAAGGCACTTGCCTGGTGGGATTGGGAGCACGTCGCCCTGCGCGCCGCACTCGACGATTTCCGCGCGCTGCCGGTTGAGGCCTTCCTGGACAAATACGAGGGCTGATGGCGTAACGCCGTCAGAACTGCACCCTGAGGCCGACCTGCGCGACATTCGCGGTGTAGTCCGAGCCCTGATTGGTCGAGTTCAGCCGCTCATGGGTGAAGCTGGCGCGGATCGAGAAGGTCCGGGTCAGCTTGTATTCGATTCTGGCGCCGATGGTCGTCAGGTCCTCGCGCAGATCCTGCCCGTCATATTCGGTGCGGCCATAGCTGGCGAGCCCGGTGACGGTGAGGTTCCGGCGCAGCGCATGCGCCACTTCGAGATTGACGCGACGCGCCGTCGTGCCGCTCGAACCGGGGATGGTGGTGTCGCCGAGCTCGGCCGTGCCGCGCAGCGTCACCGTGGTCAGCGGCGTCGGCGTCCACAGGATCGCCGCATCGCCGACGAAGCCGCGCAGGTTCCGCAGCCGGCCATCCTCGTATTTGCGGTCCTGGTAGCCGCCCGAGACCTCGCCGGTGAGCATGCGGCTGATCTCGAAGGTCGAGCCGAGGCGAACCGTATAGCCGTCCGAGGAGCGCATATAGCCGCTGGAATCGACCTTTTCGTCGAACTGGCGGGTGTCGATCTCGCCCTGGACGAAGGGCTTGAAGCCCGGCGTCACCTCATAGGCCGCGCGCAGGCGCAGGCCGTATTGCGTCTGGTTGCGATCGGCCTGGCTGAGGATGCGGCCATTACCGAGTTCGGCGTCCTCATAGTCCTGTCGGTCGACCGAGCCGCGCAGGGTCAGCTGCAGGCGGTTGAAATCATGGGTGACGCCGGCCGCGGCGCCATAGGCCCAGGTGATCGGCCGGCCCTGCACGGCGGAGGTCAGGTCGGGCGAGCCTGGCCGCTGCGTATCGAGCCGAAGCCGCGATTCGAGCAGGATGCGCGTGTCGCGCGTTGCATCGAGTCGCAGCGACATGTTGCCTTCCGCATCCGGGCGCGAGGCACTGTCATTGCGATAATAGCGGCTGTAGCCGCCACGCAGCATGCCGGTGAGCTCGTGCACGTTCCAATCGGACTGGACGCCGAGCTCACCCTCGGTACGGGTGAACAGCGAGCCCTTGCTCGGGCCGGAGACGCGTTCGGGATTGCTGTCATAGCCGACCGAGCCGGTGATCGCCGGGCGCAGGATGACATTGCCGAGCCGCAGGCCGAGCGGCGCATACGGGTCCTCCTCCGGCCGCTTGCGCTTGCGCGGTTCGGGCGCCGGCGGAGGCGTCGGCGGCAGGTTGGACACCATCGGCTGCGGCGCGCGGAACTGGCGCTGGGTGACGCCGCGCAGGCGCGCGGACTGTAGCGGCTGGCTGGCGCGCGGCGGCTGCCCGCGCGCGATCGCACTGGAGCGGCCTAGAACTGGCGCAACCGGATCGGCGACCCCATCCGGCAGAGCCGAGGCCTCGCCAGGAGGCGGGCCCGGCCGCTGCGCGACATAGTCGGGAGTGCCGGTCCGCAGGGCCGGAGCGCGCGGGCGCGCGGGCATGTCGATCGGCTGCGTCTGCGCTGTTGCCGGCTCGGGCCAGACCGTCAGCCCGGCGGCGCCGCAGCAGCCTGCGACGCCGGCCAGCCAGCAGATCTGGGCGAAACGGGACACGAGGCGGACGCTGCTCCGGCGAGGCAAAGGCTCATCCGCGCCGGGAGGGCGCGCATGGTTAACGGAGTTAGAACGAAGAGGGTTAATACCGCGTCAACGCCGTCGAGCTGGGCGCGTGACGGCTTGCTTTCGGGCCCTTGCCAACGCTGTGTCAGCCGCCGATGAGGACCGTCGTCATGCCCATGACGATCTTGTCGGGCCCGCCGAGCGCTTCGAGCACGGTATCGCCCTGCCGGCACAGCGGCAGGCCGTTGACCAGCACCGTCTGCGATCCGTCGATCACCATGCCGGGGCCATGCGGCGGCACCGGCGTGGGTATCGAACAGAAGTGGATGTCGACCGATCCGCCGGACGCCGCTCCGGCGGCGGCAGCCATTCCCGACATCATCGAGCTCATGCTGGCGGCCGCCGTCGTTTTGGCGGTCTGCTCGGCTGCATAGGCCGCCGGCGCTCCCGGCGTTCCCGCCGCGGCCAGTGTCGCGGCTTCGGCGGTTTTGATGGCCGTATCGACCGCAGCCTGGGCGGACTGGAGCGCAGCCGCCGCGGCGGCGGGCAAACCACGCCAGGCCAGCAAGCCGCCGATGATGACGTTGGGGCTTCCGGTACCAGGGGTAAGCGGGATTGTGTGCGCCGTCGGATCGGTGACGCGCGCGGCCGGGCGCCCGCCGCCTCCGCCTCCGCCTCCGCCGGCTGCGGAGGAGGGGGAACTCGAACTGGCGCTTGGCGCAGGAGGTTTCGGGCCGGTTCCTCGCGCTTCGGCCACCACCGAGGTGATCTTGCCCTGTCCCTGCGCGGCTCCGGCGGCGGCGAGCGCTTTCGGCTGGGACGCATACAAGATGTCGCCGCTCCGGTTGACGATCTTCAGCGACGTCGCCTTGCCCTGCTGCTCGATCCGCTCCAGCGATTCGACCATGCCCTTGACGGCGGCATCGTGAATGCTGCGCGGCACCATGCGCCCATAGCCCTGGGTGCGCTTCTGATTGTTGTAGCGATCCTGAACGCCCTGCCAGCTCACTTCGGGCGATACGGCCAGCGCGATCACCTCGACCTCGTAGCCCGCATCGACCAGCTTCTGCACCAGCCGTTCCGCCTTGTCCGGCGATTTCAGCGTGCCGTCGATGATGAGATCAAGGCCGTTCTCGATCGCCGCCTCGAGCACCGCCTCGGCGGCGTTGCTGGCGTCTTCATGCGTCTTGTCGGCAGCGGTCGTGTCATCCTCGCGCATGAGCTGGACATGGAGGGGATGGTTGGCGCGCGACGCGTCCGGATCGATGACGACCGCGCCGCCGGTCTCCCGCGCGGCCTCGATCGCCTTCTCGGTGAGCCCGCCCTTCCCGGAACCGGGCTGCCCGGCGAGGATCGTCGCCTTCTTCTGGCCGGACGATGGCGAGACGCGGTTGAGCGAGCGCTCGATCTCGGCGTCGAAATAGTCCTGGCGATCGGCGGGGGAGAGGAGGGATTGCGTCATGCCCGGACTCAATGCCGGGACAGGACGTCGAGGATTTCCTGGTAACGGCGCGCGATCCGCTCGCTTTCCTCCTGATCCCCGCGTGCGAGCGCTTCCTTCTTGGCTTTGCGGAGCGCTGGCAACTGGGCGATCAGGCCTTCACGCCAGATCGAGAGATCCTCGGCATAGCGCTGATACTCCGGCGACATGGCGGCCTTGATATCGCTATCCTTCATGCTCGAACTCCTGGCATGGCGATGCGCAGCCTGTGGACGACATCGTCGGGTAGCAGCGTGGCATCGTCAACACATCATCCGGCGCGGCGACTGACTCTGCCTATGCCGGAGACAGAAGCGGTTTCGGATGGCGCGAGCACCTGCGTGCCCGCAAAAAGTGTTTTCCACTTTCCCGGAACATGGTCTAGACGCCCGCCATGATCGCGACCATCAGCGCTTCCGCCCTCCGCACCATCGCCACCGAGCGCGCCGGGCTCGATGCCCTGCACGAGGCGATCGGCAACGGCCTCGCCGAGCCCTTTGCCGCCGCCGTCGAGATGATCCGCTCCTCCTCGGGCCGGGTTATCGTCACCGGCATGGGCAAATCCGGCCATGTCGGCCGCAAGATCGCGGCGACGCTCGCCTCGACCGGGACCCCCTCCTATTTCGTCCACCCGGCCGAAGCCAGCCATGGCGATCTCGGCATGGTCCAGCCCGAGGATGTCGTCATCGCCCTGTCCTGGTCGGGTGAGGCGGTCGAGCTCTCGGCGATCGTCGGCTACACCCGCCGCTTCCGCGTCGGGCTGATCGCGATCACCGCCAATCGCGACAGCGCGCTCGGCCGCGAGGCCGACATCCCGCTCGTCCTGCCGAAAGCCGAGGAGGCCTGTCCGAACGGGCTCGCGCCGACGACGTCGACGACGATGCAGATCGCGCTCGGCGATGCGCTCGCGGTCGCCCTGCTGGAGGCGCGCGGCTTTTCGCGCCAGGATTTCTATGTCTACCATCCCGGCGGCAAGCTCGGCGCGCAGCTCAAGACGGTCGCGACCATCATGCACTCCGGCGAGCGCCTGCCGGTTGTCGGCGAGACAGCGGCGATGGCCGATGTCGTCGCGATGATCACCGCCAAGGGTTTTGGCTGCGCCATCGTCATCGATGCCGACGGCAGGCTCACCGGCGTCGTCACCGATGGCGACCTGCGCCGCAAGCACGGCTCCGGCTGGGGCGGGCGGCTGGCGCGCGACGTGATGACGAAGGATCCGCGCAAGATCGCGCCGGACGCGCTGACCGCCGAAGCGCTGGAGATGGTCAACCGGTTGCGCGTCACCGCGCTGATCGTCGCCGATGCCGATGACAGGCCGGTCGGCCTCGTCCATGTCCACGACCTCTTGGCGCTAGGCGTCGCCTGATTCAGAGCACCTGGCGAGGATGCCCATGGCCGCGCTCGAATGGGATGACCTGCGCTATGTCCTCGCCGTCGCGGATGCCCGCTCGCTCGCCGGCGCAGCGCGCGAGCTGCGCGTCAACCATTCGACGGTGCTGCGCCGCATCGCCGCCTTCGAGCAGCAATTGGGCCTTCGTCTCTTCGAGCGCCTGCCGACCGGCTATGTGCTGACGGCCGGCGGCGAGGAGCTCGTCGCGGCTGCGCGCAGCATCTCCAGTACCGTCACCGAGCTCGAACGCAAGATCGCCGGTCAGGACCTTCGCCTCTCCGGCACGCTCCGGATCACCGCGACCGACACGCTGATGGGTTCGATCCTGCCGCAGATTCTCGCCGAGTTCGGCGAGGCCCATCCCGGCATCGCGCTGGAGGTCGCCGTCTCGAACCTGATGTTCAACCTGACCAAGCGCGATGCCGACGTCGCCTTGCGCACCGCCGACAATCCCCCAGTGACCTTGATCGGACGCCGGGTTGGCAAGATAGCCTTCGCGATCTATGCCGCGCCCGCCTATCTCGCGCGGCGCGACCACGTCGACCTTGCCGAGCATCGCTGGGTCGGCCCGGACGACACGCTCGGCGGCACCTCGGTGGCGCGCTGGATGCAGGCGAAGCTGCTTAGGAGCGAGATCGTACTCAGGGCCGATTCTCTCCTGGCGATGCAGCAGGCGGCGGTGGCCGGCTTAGGGCTGGTGGCGCTGCCCTGCTATCTCGGCGACAGCGTGCCGGCCCTGGCTTGCGTGCGCCGACCGGTCCCGGAGATGGAGACCGCGCTCTGGATCCTGACCCATGAGGACCTGCGCGCCGCGGCGCGGGTCCGCGCCTTCACCGATTTCGCCTATGGCGCCTTCCGCAAGCGCCGCGCTCTGCTGGAGGGCGAGGGCCCGTCCTCCGCTTGAGGAGATCAGGCCTCGACCAGCTTGAGGCCGATCACACCGATCAGGATCAGCGCGAGCAGGGAAAGGCGCACGGGCGAAGCGCTCTCGCCGAGGGCGACGATGCCCGCGATGGCGACACCGAGCGCGCCGATGCCGACCCAGACCACATAGGCGGTCCCGACCGGCAATTGCTTCAGCGCCAGCGACAGCATGATGAAGCTGGCGACCGCCGAGACGATGCCGATCAGGCTCGGCCAGAAGCGGGTGAAGCCTCCGGCCTGCTTCAGCGCAATCGCCCAGACGATCTCGATCAGTCCGGCTCCGGCGAGCAGCAACCAGGACATGGAATGTCTCCCTGGAATAGGACGGACGGCGCCGCGCCGGCGCCGTCAGAGAGCTGACGATCAGAAGACCTTGATCGCGGCGACGCCGAGCAGCAGGACGACGACACCGGCGAAGCGCAGGGTCGAGATCTCGCGCCGGGGCAGGCGGAACCAGCCGTAGCGATCGACGAAGAGCGAGACGATCTGCTGGCCGGCGACGGTCAGGCCGACGGTCGCGGCGGTGCCGATCACGGGAATCGCGACGAACACGGTGGTGACATAGGTCGCGCCGCAGACCGCGCCGATCCAGCCCCACCAGGGCATGGTGCTGAGGCCACCGAGCTGGGGCCTGGCGCCGCCCGTCAGCAGAGTCAGCAGCAGCACCGCGATCATCGACAGTGTCGCAACTGCGAAGCTGATCGTACCGACGACGAAGGGCGCGCCGAGATCCTGCCGCAGCAGCCCGTTGATCGCGCCCTGCACCGGCAGCACTGCGCCGGCGACGAGGGCGAGCAGTACCCAGCCGAGCTTGGCGCCGGAGAGCTCCTTGGTCGCGCCTTTCTGGCCAAAGACGATCGCGACCACGCCGACGAGGACGGCGGCCGTGCCGAGCAGTGTGGCGGGCTTCGGCGCCTGCTGGGGTACGCCGAGCACGCCGAAGCTGTCGAGCCCGAGCGAGGCCAGCATCTGGCCGGCGATGAAAAGGCCGACCGCGACGACCGCGCCGAGCCGCGGGAAGACCAGGATGGTCGAGGCGACGTAGAGCGCCGTCGCGACGCCGCCGATCGCATGCCACCAGGGCACGGCCTGCAGGCCTCCGAAGGCGGCCGCCGTGCCGGTTGCGATCGCGACGATCAGCAGGAGGAGGGCGGCCAGGACGACCTGGATCGTGGTCGCGGCGAAGGGGCTTCCCGTCGCCTTCGACAATTGCGCATTGGCGCCGGCCTGCACCGCCAGCAGACCGCCGGCGGCGAGGGACAGCGGGATGAAGAGGGTATCCATGACGAATATCCTGTCGGGAGCGACGCGCTCAGGCGTCGGCGTGCGCGAGCGCCGGCACGGCAAGGCCGCGCTGCACGGCGGGGCGGGCGGCGATCGTCTCGTGCCAGCGCTGCAGATGAGGGGTGTCGTCGAGGCTCACGCCGAGCTGGGGCAGGGCGTTGATCCAGGGCCAGACCATGATGTCGGCGATGCCGTAGCTGGCTTCGACCAGATAGGGCCGCAGCGCCAGCTCGCCGTCGAGGACACGCAGGATGCGGGCCGTCTCGCGCTCATAGCGCTCGATCGCATAGGGCAGCGTCTCCCTGGCGAAGACCTTGAAATGCCAGAGCTGGCCGATCATCGGCCCGACATGGGCCGCCTGGAAGAAGCTCCATTGCAGCGTCTTGCTCAGCGCTTGTGGGCCGTTCGGCTGGAGCACGCCGGAGCGCTCGGCGAGATAGAGCAGGATCGCGCCGGACTCGAAGATCGTGCGGTCATGGTCGTGGTCGACGATGACGGGGATCTTGTTGTTCGGGTTGAGCGCCAGGAAGCTCGGCCGGTGCTGCTCGCCCGCCTCGATGTCAATCACATTGACGGCGTAGGGCAGGCCGGTTTCCTCGAGCATGATCGAGGCCTTGTGGCCGTTCGGGGTCTGGTAGGTATAGAGGTCGATCGGGGTCATCGGCTTGCTCTGAGGTTTGGATGCCGATGAGATAGCCTGTGCAATGACGCATCACGATGTGTGATAAGGCGTCAGGAAAATGCGAAATCGCACAGCTTGTGAGACGTGTCTGCGCTTCCTCGTCATGGTCGGGCTTGTCCCGACCATCCACGTCTTCATTTCACTGGTCGAGAGCGGCGTTCGAGACGTGGATGCTCGCCACAAGGGCGAGCATGACGAACTGAGACAGGTGGTGGGAGCAGGCTCAGCCGCGCTCGTAGAGCAGGCGGGCGCGGATCGTGCCGTCGAGAGCGCGGATCTCCTCGATGATCTCGCGCGCGACCTCGCCGACCGGATCGGCCTCCATCACGACATAGCCGATCTCGCCGTCAGTCTGGAAATTCTGGGCGGCGATATTGATGTTGCGGCTGGCGAAGACGTCGTTGAGGCGGCGCAGCATGCCCGGCGCATTGCGCTGGACCTGGATGAAGCGGGTGCCGGCCGGGCGTGCCGGCAACTGCACCTGCGGGAAATTGACCGCGCCGACGGTCGAGCCGACATCGGAATAGTCGACCAGCTTGCGCGCCACCTCGGCGCCGATGCGCTCCTGCGCCTCTTCCGTCGAGCCGCCGACATGCGGGGTCAGGATGACGTTGGACAGGCCTTGCAGCGGAGTGACGAAGCGCTCGCTGTTGGAGGCCGGCTCCTTCGGGAAGACATCGACCGCCGCGCCGGCGAGCGCACCGCTGCGCAGCGCTTCGGCGAGAGCATCGAGATCGACGACCGTGCCGCGAGAATTGTTGATGAGATAGGCGCCTTGCTTCATCGCCGCGATCTCGGCCTTGCCGATCATGTTGTGCGTGGCCGGCGTTTCCGGGACATGCAGCGAGACGACGTCGCTGTTGGCAAGCAGGGCCTTCAGGCTTTCGACCGGCTCGGTATTGCCATGGCGCAGGCGGTCGGTGTGATCGTAATAGATCACGCGCATGCCCATCGCCTCAGCGATGTTGGACAGCTGGCTGCCGATATTGCCGTAGCCGACGATGCCGAGCACCTTGCCGCGGACCTCGAAGGAGCCGTTGGCCGACTTGTCCCAACCGCCCTCATGCGCCGAGCGCGAGCGATCGGGAATCCGGCGCAGCAGCATGACGATCTCGCCGATCGTCAGTTCGGCGACGCTGCGGGTGTTGGAGAAGGGCGCGTTGAAGACCGGGACGCCGCGCAGGCGGGCAGCGTCGAGATCGACCTGATTGGTGCCGACCGAGAAGCAGCCGACGGCGAAGAGGCGTTTGGCGGCGGCGAAGACCGGCTCGGTCAGCTGCGTGCGCGAGCGGATGCCGAGGATGTGCGTCTTCTCGATCGCTTCGATCAGCTGGGCTTCGTCGAGCGCCTTCGGCAGGCGGGTGAGGTTGGTGTAGCCGGCCTGCTGCAAGGCAGCGACGGCGGAATCGTTGATTCCTTCGAGCAGGAGGACGCGGAGGCGGTCCTTCGGAAAGGAAAGCCGGTCGGTGGGGAGGTTCATGGCGCGCTCGACGGTCCAGCGATGCGCCCGCTCGCCTGTTCGGGCGGAAGGCGCCGGAGCGCCCGCTATAGACCTGTTGTCGCAGCGCACAACCGCAAAGTTGTCACGCCCGGCCGAGCTAAATTGCCGAAAGGTGCTGCTGCGGCAGCAGGAAAGGCTGGCCGGCCGGCGGCAGGCGGCTGAAGGAGAGCGAGACGCGGAAGACGCCGCGCAGCAGGTTGTCGTCGAGGATCGTCGCGGGCTCGCCCTGTGCGACGATCGAACCCTCATGCATCACCACCAGCCGGTCGGCATAGGTGACGGCGAGGTTGAGATCATGCAGCACGACCAGCACGGCCGCACCCTGCGCCGCGATGCTGCGGGCGGCGTCGAGCAGCGAGAGCTGATGGCAGAGGTCGAGGCTGGCGATCGGCTCGTCGAGGAAGAGGATCTGGCGCTGCGCGACGCTGCGGCCGGCCTCAAGCTGGCAGAGCGCCCTGGCGAACTGGACGCGCTGCTGCTCGCCACCGGAGAGTGTCTGGTACTGGCGGCCGGCAAGGCCGACGACGCCGGCCGTCTCCAGCGCCTGGGCGATGATCTCAGCCTTGCGGGCGCGCGATTGCGCCCGGCCGACACCTTCCAGGCCGAGGCGCGCGACCTCGTAGACGCTGAACGGGAAGGCAAGGCGCTGGTTCTGCACCATCACGGCGCGGCGGCAGGCGAGCTCCCAGGCCGGAATCTGCGGCAACGTCGCGCCGTCCATGCGGACCGAGCCCTGCGAAGGGGCAAGCTCGCCGGTAAGCAGCTTGAGCAGGGTCGACTTACCCGCGCCGTTGGGGCCGACGACGATGGTGGTGGCGCCCTCCTCCAGCGCGAGCGAGGCGCCGCGCACGAGGGTGCTACTGCGTACCGAAAAGGACAGATCGGTCGCTTCGAGGATCGCCATGCTCAGAGCTCCGCGATCCGGCCGCGGCGCAGCAGCAGCCAGAGGAAGAAGGGCGCGCCGATGAAGGCGGTGACGATGCCGATCGGCAGTTCGGCCGGCACGACGACGAGGCGGGCGATGATGTCGGCGCCGACCAGCAGGGCCGCGCCGCCGATCGCCGAGAGCGGCAGCAGCAGGCGATGATCGGGCCCGATCGAGAGCCGGATCAGATGCGGCACGACGATGCCGACGAAGCCGATCACGCCGGCCGCGGCGACGCTGGCGCCGACCGCGAGCGCGACCAGCAGGATCGCGAGCGCCTTGATGCGCTGGACGGGGATGCCGAGATGATAGGCCTCGGCCTCGCCGAGCATCAGCGCGTTGAGCCCGCGCGCCAGCAATGGCACTGCAAGGAGCAGCGGCAGCACGATCGGCGCCACGACCGAGAGCTTGGTCCAGCTCGCGCCGCCGAGGCTGCCGAGCGACCAGAAGGTCAGGTCGCGCAACTGCCGATCGTCGGAGACGAAGGCGAGCAGGCCGGTGAGCGAACCGGCGAGCGCGCCAAGCGCAACACCGGCAAGCAACATGGTCGCGACAGAGGTGCGGCCCTGGCGCGTCGCGATCAGATAGAGCGCCAGCGTCGAGACGAGACCGCCGAAGAAGGCGCCGAATGGCAGCACCGCGAAGGGCAGCTTCATCGCGAAGGCCGCGAGGAAGCGGTCTCCGAGCACGATGGTCGCAGCGGCGGCGAGACCGGCGCCGGCCGAGACGCCGACCAGGCCGGGATCGGCGAGCGGATTGCGGAACAGGCCCTGCATCAGCGCGCCGGAGATCGCGAGCGCCGCCCCGACCAGCGCGCCGAGCAGCAGGCGCGGCATGCGGATATTGAGTACGACCAGCGCCTCCCGGCTCCCCAGCAGCTCGGCCGGACCGAAGCCGAGCTTCGCCATCAGGATGTCGGCGACGCGGCCAGGCGCGATCGCGAAGGCACCTGCCCCGAGCGAGAGCAGCATCAGCAGCAGGCAGATCCCGACCAGTGCCGCGACGGCGATCACGCTTTTGCGGCGATGGCCAGCCGTGAGCACCGCCAGCGCGGCCGCACTCGCACCCGCGGTCTGCTTCACGGCCAACGTCATTTGGCGGCGGAGAGCTGGGCGATCTTGGCGTCGGGATAGAGCTCGGCCATCAGATCGCGGGCCGCATTCGGCGTGCGCGGGCCGAAGCCGAGCAGATAGAGCCCGTCCATGCGGATCAACGCCTTCTGCTTCGCCGCCGGCGTCTGCGAGAAGGCCGGCATGGCGAAGAGCTCGTCGGGGCCGGCATTGTGTGCGCTCGAATGGCGCATCATCAGGATGACATCGGGCGCTGCGGTGATGATCGCCTCGTCGGTCATCGGCTTGAAGCCTTCGACGGCGCTCGCGGCATTGACGCCGCCTGCTAGCGCGATGATCGCATCGGCCGTGGTGGCCCGGCCGCCGACCATGGTGCGCCCGTTCTGCAGGGAGAGCACGAACAGGACGCGCTTCTGCCCGGGCAGGCCAGAGCGCAGCTTGTCGAGCTCTTGGAAGCGCCCTTTCACCGCGGCGGCGAGTTGCTGCGCCGGCTCGGCGACACCGGCGGCCTTGCCGATCGCCGCGATCTTGCCAACGACTGCCTCCGGAGAAAGCGCCTCGGGGATCATCGTGATCGGCGTGCCCGATTCCCTCAGCAAGGCGAGCGCGTCGGGCGGGCCTGCGCCCTCGACAGCGATAATCTGTGATGGCTTGAGCGAGAGCACGCCCTCGGCCGAGAGAGCCCGGACATAGCCGACGCTCTTCTTCTCCTTCAACGCCTCGGGCGGCCACTGGCTCGTCGTATCGACGCCGACGACCTTGTCCTGCTGGCCGAGCGCATAGAGGACCTCGGTGACGACGCCGCCGGCAGCGACGATACGCTCGGCGGCCTGCGCCCTGGCGGGAGCGACGACGGCCAGCGGCTCCAGCGACCCGGAGAGCCCGGCCAGCGCCAGCAGGGACACGACCGCAGCAGCCGCGATTTCCCGGCCGAGGCGCTTGGCCCTGAAGCCTGCGAGGGGAACGGATGAAGGCGCTTGCGGCGTGCCCATGATCGATCTCGTGCGTGCGACGACGCGCAGCAGAAGCGCTCGCAACGCTCAGCTACACTGAAGTCATTACAAAGTAATGGCTCTTTTATAATCATTCAAAACAACGATTATTGGAGCCGTTATTGACGGTGATATTCGGCTTTACTAAGGAGGGTCAAGAGCGGCAAAACCGCCCGACCGTCACCGTTCAAGAGCCGCCGAGGTTTCCCGATGTTCATCGCCATGAACCGCTTCAAGGTCGTCAAGGGTGAGGAGGAGGCCTTCGAGACGGTCTGGTCCTCGCGCAAGACCCGTCTCGACGAGATGCCGGGCTTCATCGCCTTCCACCTCCTCAAGGGCCCGGAGAAGGAGGACCACACCCTCTATTCCTCGCACACGACCTGGGCATCGAAGGACGATTTCACCGCCTGGACCAAGTCCGAGCAGTTCCGCGAGTCGCACCGCAATGCCGGCCAGCCCCGGCCGAAGCCGCTCTATCTCGGCCATCCCGAGTTCGAGGGCTTCGAGACCATCCTCACCGAGCACAACCCGCATCTGCCGCGCCAGGCGGCCGAGTAAGAAGGCTCCAGACGATGTCGCTCGCTGAAACGCTGGCTCCGGCCGCTCCGGCCGAGGCCATGGAAAAGGTCCGGGCGGCGCTCGCCGCCAAGCCGGACGGGGTGATCGAGGCGGTCGCGCGCGAGCACGGCGTCTCGACGCTCGCCGTGCTCGAGGCGACGCCGGAGGAGCAGCGCCGCCTCATCGCCGCCGAACGGTTCGAGGCGCTCTGGCAGGAGCTCGCCACCTGGGGCACAGTGCTCTTCATCGTGCACACGCCGGATATCGTGCTGGAATGCGAGGGCTCGCTGCCGGTGGGCTCCTTCGGCCATGGCTACTACAACATCCACGGCGACAGCCCGATCGGGGGCCATATCAAGGCCGGCAGCTGCAAGGCGATCTATCTCGTCGACCGCGCCTTCCATGGCCGCCGCTCCTGCTCGGTGCAGTTCTTCAACGGCGCCGGCGAGGCGATGTTCAAGGTCTTCGTCCGCCGCGACGCCGCGCGCGAGCTTCTGCCCGATCAAGTTGCGCGCTTCGAGGCGCTGAAGCGCGACTTTGCCTGAGATAGGCAGCTTCGGCTGTCGGGCACACCAGCAAAGCCTCTGCCGGCCGCCGGCGGAGGCTTTGCGTCGTCGATCGATGCGCTTGTGGCGGCAAGCCGATCACCTATAAATGACGTCAGTCGCCACTTTTCCGCCATAGCCACCATCATATCGATTGAGCTGCGCCATCGGCGCCTGAAAGGTCAAGAATTTACCAAACGTTAACCATACAGGCGCAGCCTTCAAGATGCGGAGCGAAGCGACGTGATCGAGCCCGTTGATCACGCGCCGGCTCCGTCAGGCGAACGCCGTGGCCAGCCAGCCGGCGCAGGCAGCCTGCTTGAGGCCCCGGTTGAGGACGCTGAGATGGCGGCGCAGCTAGCCCTGACACGGGCCAACCTGGCCAAAGATTTAATCGGCCCCACGCTGGCCGCTGCCAACTCCAACACCTTTCCCGCCGCGCTGGTAAGGCACGGCAGCTTGCGCAACGGGGCGATGCTGGCGTTGCGTTTCGTCCAGGCAAGGCTGCTGTCGGTGTGGGGGCTTCTGCTCGCCGCGGCCCTGTGCCCGCCGAAGGTCTTCACCGATTTTGCGATCTTCGGAGCGCTGGCGAACTTCGTCGCGATCATGGTGCTGCTGCGTTTCGAGGCGGTTTTCTTTCAGAGCAACGACCGGATGCGGCTCGGCCGGGCCTTTCGCCTGGCGGTGACCGCGGGCACGATGTTTCTCGCCGTAGCGACGATCCTGGTTCTGTTCGCGGCGGCGCAAAGCTGGGTGCTGCGTGGTTTCGGCGCGCTCTTCCTGATCTCCCTGGCCAGCCGGGCGGCGATCCGCCTGCTTCTGGCAGAAGCCACGGCGGAAGGCGACTTCGGCACGATCGGCAACAGCAACGTCGTTCAGGCATTGGTCCAGCCAGGAATGATGATCCTGCTGATCTGGCCGCTCGGACCGGTCTCGCTTGCCCTGTTCGCGGCCGATGCCTTCGGTCACACCGTCACGGCCTGCTATCTCGTCTGGCGGCGACGGCGCTCGCTGCTGCGGATGCTGCATCCTGCGCGCTGGTCGCTGACCGAGCTGCTCGCTGCCGGTTGGCAATGGCGCAGCGCGCCGACTTATCTCCTGCCGTCGACCTTGCTCTCCTTTGGCTTCTCGGTAGCGCCGTTAGTGGTTCTGCCGATGTCGAGCGACCCGGTCCTGGCGGCGCATGTGGTGCTGGCGATGCGTCTGCTCGACATGCCGGCGCAGATGTTCGGCGCCGTGACGACGCCGCTGGTGATGAGCGATCTGCGCGGGCATCGGGATCGCGACCGGCAACGACGCGCCCGCCTGTTGACATGGGCCATGATGGCCGCCGCGATCGCACTCTTCGTCGCTATTGCCCTCGTCGCGATCGGCGCCGACCTGCTCATCCTGAATGGCACCAAATGGGGCGGTGTCGGCGAGGTGATGGCGGTCATGACGCTGTTCTATGGCTGCAGCGCGCTGGTCGGCCCCTTGCAGGAAATGGGGACCTTCTCATCGCGCCCGCGCAGCCAGATGTCGGCCAATGCCCTGGCGCTCGCCGTAATCGCGATCGTGATCTGGAGTTTCGGCAGCCTGTCGCCCGCCCTGCTTGCCGCGATCGGCCTGGTCTCGCTGCTGCGCCTGCTGCTGCATCTGCGCCTGACATGGACTGCGATCGGCAAGGCACCACTCGCGGCAGCCGCCTGAAGCAATCCTGGCAGAACGATGCGCAGCGGTTCCGCTTCGGGAATCGCTCACAAGCAATGCGAGGACGCCTGGACGGCAAAGTAGCGCCCGCCGGCGAGGCTCCAGGCTTGGACTATTCGCGCCGGATCAGCCGGTCGGCGAGCAGCGAGGAGAAGAAGCCCGGCTTGAACTCGCGCTCGAGCCGCTCGGGATCATACTCCTTCGCCACCCAGTCGAGGAACGGCATGCCTTTGCTGGCGCCTTCACGGGCATAGGCCTCGAAGAAGGCATCGAGGATGCCGGTCTTGGCGAAGCGGAAATGGCCGTAGCGCAGCGAGAGCTCGGCCATCGCCTCGGCGAGCGGCCGCTTCTCATGGAGCAGCAGATAGAGCGCGGCGAAAAAGCCGGCCCGGTCGGCTCCGGATTTGCAATGCACCAGCGCGGGCGTCTTCAGCCCGGCGAAGAAGGCCGGCGCGGCGAGGATGGTATCGCGGTCGGGCGCGCCGCGCGAGCGCAGTACGAACTCGACCAGCGCGATGCCATGGCGCTCGCAGGCCTCCTTCTGCAGCGGCCAGGCACCGTGCTCGCGGCCGCCGCGCAGGTTGACGATGGTGTTGACGCCCTGGCGGGCGAACCAGGCGATGTCCGTCGGCGCCGGCTGGGCGGCGCGCCAGAGCTGCGGCGTGACGCGATGGGCGTTGAGATAGGCGAGCCGGAAGATGCCGTGATCGGACAGCAGCATATTGGCCCAGGCACGGGCACGATCGAGCCGGCCGCGCAAGGGGCGGTCCCAACGCGCGATCCGCGCCATGCGCCTCGCATAGCGGTCTTCCGGCCGCCGCCAGCGGTTCAGCATGGGATCGCACCTGTCATCCCGGCCCGATAGCAGCGCGCGCGCCACTGCGCAAATCGGTAACTCCGACTAAAAGCCGGGCTTGGCCTTTGCGCCGCAACCGCGCATAAGGCCTCCCGAAGTTTTGTCATCGACAGGTCAGGTACATGCGGCTCGACGCCATCGCCATCGGCAAGAATCCCCCGGAAGAGGTCAACGTCGTCATCGAGGTCGCGATCGGCGGCGAACCGATCAAATACGAGATGGACAAGGAAGCCGGCACGCTCTTCGTCGACCGCTTCCTCTATACCCCGATGCGCTATCCCGGGAATTACGGCTTCATCCCGCATACGCTGTCGGAAGACGGGGACCCCTGCGACGTGCTCGTCGCCAATACCCGTCCGCTGGTGCCGGGTTCCTATATCGCGGTCCGCCCGATCGGCGTGATGATGATGGAAGACGAGGGCGGCGGCGACGAGAAGATCATCGCGGTGCCGGTCCCCAAGCTGACCAAGCGCTACGAGAACGTCACGAACTACACCGATCTGCCGCAGATCACGCTCGACCAGATCCAGCACTTCTTCGAGCACTACAAGGACCTGGAACCCGGCAAGTGGGTGAAGCTCACCGGCTGGGGCGACGCCGCCAAGGCCAAGCAGCTGATCGTCGAGGCGATCGAGCGGGCCAAGAAGGCCAAGTCGGGCTGATCCCCGTCATTGAGAGACGCGCCATGGCCGGGCTCGACCCGACCATGGCGTTCAGTGTTGTCTATCTCTTCAACAGCCGCTCGATCTCGGCCCGCAGCTGCGGGCCGAGATCGCCGCGCTCCAGCGCATAGGCGACATTGGCGCTGAGGAAGCCGATCTTCGAGCCGGTGTCGAAGATGTCGCCGTCGAAGCGCACGGCGAAGAACTTCTCCTTCTGCGCCAGCGCGATCATCGAATCGGTGAGCTGGATCTCGTTGCCGGCGCCCTTCTCCTGCTTGGCGAGCAGATCGAAGATCGTCGGCTGCAGGATGTAGCGGCCGGTGATGTGCAGGTTCGACGGTGCCGTCCCCTTCGGCGGCTTCTCGACCATCTTGCTGATCTGCGAGACCTTGGCCTTGGCGTCGGCGACGCCGACGATGCCGTATTGATGGGTCTGGTCCTCCGGCACCGGCGCGACCGCGATGTGGTTGCCGCCATGCTCCTCATAGGCCGCAATCATCTCGGCGAGGCAGCCCTTGCCGCTGGTGTGGTGCAGCATGTCCGGCAGCAGCAGCGCGAAAGGCTCGTCGCCGACGATGTCGCGGGCGCACCAGACCGCGTGGCCGAGACCGAGCGGCGCCTGCTGGCGGGTGAAGCTCGCCGTCCCGGCGGCCGGCAGATCGTGCTTGAGCGCGTCGAGCTCCTTCACCTTGCCGCGCTTGGCCAGAGTGTCGTCGAGCTCATAAGCCATGTCGAAATGGTCTTCGATCACAGCCTTGTTGCGGCCGGTAACGAAGACGAAATGCTCGATCCCGGCGGCGCGCGCCTCGTCGACGACATGCTGGACCACCGGCCGGTCGACGATGGTCAGCATCTCCTTCGGGATCGCCTTCGTCGCAGGCAGGAAACGGGTGCCGAGGCCGGCGACGGGGAAGACCGCCTTGCGGATTTTCTTGATCATGCGCGTCCATCTCGCGCGCCGAGGCGCGCGCCTGCTGAAGATCGGAGGGCTTCGGGAGAGCCGGCTTCGCCCGATTCATGCCGGCTGCTCAAGGCTGGCCCGTGAATCTGGCGAAAGCCGGGCCGGCCCCGCTTTCGAATACCAGTAGGGCCTTGCCGACACGTCAATATTTTTTCCGCACTCTGCCAGATTTGCCACCCTGGTCACCAATCTTGCATGGCTTCATCCGGGCGACGCCAGAGATTAGTCATGTGCGGCAGACAGGCTGGTTCGAACTGTCGTGATTCCGTTCTATGGGGATCACGTGACGAGGAGACGAAGATGGCAATTCTGGTTTCGGGCGGCGCCGGCTATATCGGCAGCCACATGGTCCTCGAGCTTCTGGACCGCGGCGAGAAGGTCGTGGTGCTCGACGATCTCTCGACCGGCTTCTGGTGGGCGGTGCCGCAGGAGGCGACCCTCGTGCGCGGGGACATGGGCGACCAGGCCCTGGTCGAGCGCACCATCGCCGAGCATGGCATCAGCGAGATCGCGCATTTTGCCGCGAAGATCGTGGTGCCGGATTCGGTTTCCGATCCGCTCGGCTACTACCACAACAACACCGTCAAGACGCGCGCGCTGCTCGAAAGCGCCGTGCGCGGCGGCGTCAGGCATGTGATCTTCTCCTCGACCGCCGCCGTCTATGGCGAGCCGCCGGTCTCGCCGGTGCCGGAGGAGATCGCGCTCAACCCGATCAACCCCTATGGCCGCTCCAAGCTGATGAGCGAATGGATGCTTGGCGACGTCGCCCGCGCTCATGGCCTGACCTATGTCGCGCTGCGTTATTTCAACGTCGCTGGCGCCGACCCCAAGGGGCGTTCGGGCCAGTCCAGCACCAACGCCACCCATCTGATCAAGGTCGCGAGCCAGGCCGCGCTCGGCCAGCGCGCCGGGCTCGACATCTTCGGCACCGACTATCCGACGCCGGACGGCACCTGCATCCGGGACTATATCCACGTCACCGACCTCGCCCGCGCCCATCTGGCGGCGCTCGATCATTTGCGCGCCGGTGGCGAGAACCTGACGCTGAACTGCGGCTATGGCCGCGGCTATTCGGTCAAGGAGGTCACCGAGGTGGTGAAGCAGGTCTCAGGCGTCGACTTCCCGGTCCGCCTCTCGCCGCGGCGCGCCGGCGATCCGGCAGCGCTGGTCGCCAAGGCCGACCGCATTCGCACCGAGCTCGGCTGGCGGCCGGAGCATGACGACCTCACCGAGATCGTCACCCAGGCGCTGGCCTGGGAGGAGAGCCTGCGCAAGCGCAATGCGAGCTAACACCGCATTCTCTCAGCCCTCATCCTGAGGAGCGATCGCAGATCGCGTCTCGAAGGTGGTCCACGAGGCTCCGGAGACAGCTGAAGCATCCTTTCGAGACGACCGCTGATGCGGCCCGCTCAGGATGATGGCTTCATGTTTGGCCGCTGGGACAGGGATTGGCGCGGCGTTAACCCATGGTTAACCTCGATCAGGCGCTGTGGTGGAAAGACCCCGCGACCGAGCCAGAGGAGCAACCATGCGCCCCGTCACCGTTCTCGCCTTCGCAGCGGCGCTCGGCCTCGGGCCAGCGCTCGCGCAGACGACGGGTTCGATCAATCCGGCGCGGGCACAAGTTCCCAAGCCCGAGGCCCGCCCAGCCGCACCCGGCTTCGATGGCTTCCTGAAGACGCTTTGGCCGCTGGCGCAGTTGCGCGGCATCTCGCGCAAGACCTTCGACCTCGCCTTCCAGGGCGTGACGCCAGATCCCTCCATCGTCGCGCTGACCCGCAAGCAGTCGGAATTCACCGCGCCGATCTGGAGCTATCTCAACAGCGCCGTCGGCGGCTCGCGCATTTCACGCGGCCGGGAGATGCTCGATGCCCAAGCAAGCGTGCTGGCCCAGGCCGAATCCCGCTATGGCGTGCCCAAGGAGATCATCCTTGGCATCTGGGGGATGGAGACCAATTACGGCTCGTTCAAGGGCGACAAGGACGTGATCCGCTCGCTCGCGACCCTGGCGAGCATCCGCTATCGGGGCGACTTCTTCCGCGACGAGCTCCTGACCGCGCTGGAGCTGATCGAGAAGGGCTATGTCGAGCGCAGCGAATTGCGCGGCTCCTGGGCCGGCGCCATGGGCCACACCCAGTTCATGCCGTCGAGCTACATGAAATACGCGGTCGACCAGACCGGCGACGGCCATGCCGACATCTGGACCTCGACCAGCGACGCGATCGCCTCGACCGCCAACTACCTCAAGGGCTATGGCTGGACCCCCGGCCTGCCCTGGGGGATCGAGGTCGTGGTGCCCGACGGCTTCGATCACAACCTCTACCGCGCCAGCTTCTCATCGTTCCGTTCCGCCGGCGTGCGCCGCGCCGACGGCGGCTCGCTCCCGTCCTCCGGTGAGGCGCGCCTGTTCTATCCGGCCGGCCATACAGGCCCGGCCCTGCTGCTGACCGCGAATTTCGACGTGATCAAGAAGTACAACTCGTCCGACGCCTATGCGCTCGCCGTCGGCCATCTCGGCGACCGGATCGTCGGCAGGCCCGCGCTGCAGGGCGAATGGCCGGTGAAGGCACCACGGCTCGACAAGGCCGGCACCACCGACGTCCAGCGCCGGCTGAAGGCCCTCGGTCTCTACAATCACGACGCCGACGGGCGCATCGGCACCGGCACGCGCGAGGCGGTCAGACAGTATCAGCTGCGCGTCGGCATGCTCGCCGACGGCTACCCGACCCCGGCGCTACTGGCGCGGATGAAGGCGCCCCGCTGACGAAGCGGGCAATCGCGACTATATTGCCTTCCGGTGCCACTCCCCGACCGGCGCCGATCGAGAGCACGATGCGTCCGCGTTCGCTCTTCATGGTACTGGCTGCGGCCCTGCTCGTGCTCGTCACCGGCGGGCCGATCTCGGTCGCCCAGAACCCGGTGCCGCCGGGCCGGATACCGCAGGCACCGCCGCAGGGGCGCAGCCTTTTCAACATGTTCTGGCAGATTCCCGAGAAGCCCGTCGCTCAGCCACGCCCGCAGCGGCAGCGCGTCGGCCCGGTCCAGCAGCGCCGGGCGCCGACCCGCGTCGTCGTCCGAGACGACCCGGTCATCCCCAAGGTCGACGTCAACCACCACGTCCTGGTCATCGGCGACACGCTCGCCGGGCAGATCGCCGAAGGGTTGGAAGACAGCCTGCAAGACCGCGCCGACGTCGCGGTCGAAAACAAGGCCAAGGCCGATAGCGGCCTAGTCCGCAGCGATTTCTACGACTGGCCCAAAATGGCCGGCGAGCTGCTGGCGGCGGACGCCAAGGTCATGGTCGGCGTCGTCGTGCTCGGGCCGAACGACCGGCAGGTCATCCGCGAAGGCGAGATCACCCATGAGCCGCTGAGCGAGCGCTGGCTCCAGCTTTACAGGGCGCGGATCGAGGCGGTCGCCTCGGCCTTCAGCGCCAAGCGCGTGCCGCTGATCTGGGTCGGCGCGCCGCCGATGCAGAATCCTCGCCTATCCACCGACCTGACCACGCTGAACGATCTCTTTCGCAAGGGAACCGAGGGGGCCGGCGGCCAGTTCGTCGACCTCTGGGAGGCCTATGTCGACACGGAGAACCGCTATACGGCGATGGGGCCGGACGTGAACGGCCAGGTCGCCCGGCTGCGGCTCGGCGACGGCGTCCATTTCACCAAGGCCGGCGCCCGCAAGGCGGCGCATTTCGTCGACGTCGTCATCCGCCGCATCCTGGAGAAGACGCCGACGCAGAACGTCATCGCCCTGCCCGTTCCTCCCGAGGCAGAGGGCACGCCCTCGCCGCCGCCGCAGCCCATGGATGTCGAACGCCTGATCGACCGCATGGTCAGCGGCGCGCCGACTGATCTTCCGCTCTTGCCGGTGGTCCCGCCTAGGCCGCTTGCCGGCCCGATCCTGCCCCTGACCGGGGCGGTCTCCCTGGGCGGCGATGCGTCGCTGATCGCCTCGATCCAGGAAGCGCGCGGCCGCGGCGACGTCGCGGCGGGGCTCGACCGCGTCTTCGGCCAGGGCATCGCGCCTGAGCCGCGCCCCGGCCGCGCCGACGATTTCCGCTGGCCGCGGGGCGATTGAAGCAGCGGAGCCGCTCCGTCTTTCCGGGGCACGCCAAAGGCGTGAGCCCGGAACCCATAGCCACAGCGCATTTCCACAAGGGCGATGATCGGTGAGTCTTGTTCGGCTCTGCCGGTGTTCATGGGTTCCGGGCTCGTTGCAACGCCGCGTCCTGGAAAGACGGCGTGGTTATGCCAGCTGAAAGCGCTCGAAGCGCTGCATCTCCTCGTCGACCTGCCGCCGCAGCTCCGCGGACGGCTCAGGCTCCAGCCAGGTCCATTGCTGCACCAGGAGCTTGCGCGCCGCCCGGTCGGTCTTGAGGTCGGCGACGGCGACGATGCGGTCCCCCGCCAGTACCGGCAGGCCGAAATAGCCGAAGACGCGCTTTTCCTTCGGCAGATAGGCCTCGAAGACATGGTCATAGCCGAAGAATAGCTTCAGCCGCTTGCGCTGGATGATCAGCGGGTCGAAGGGCGAGAGGATGTGGACGAGGCTGTCGTCGACCGGCTCCGATGGCTCCAGCACCTCCGGCATCGCCCAATGCGGGGTCCTCTCGGCACCCTCGATCGCGACCGGCACCAGCTCCTTGCGCCTGACGCGCGCAGCGATCAGTTCGGCGATCGCCTTCTTGCTGGGCGCATCGAGATGGCAGATCGAATCCAGGCTGACGATCCCTTGCGCCCGCAACGCCCGGTCCAGCTTGTAGGCGGCGACCTGACGCTCCGATGCCGGCGCTGGCTGCTTTCCCCAGCCGAAATGCCGGTCGATCAGCTCATAGGTCTTGAGCATGCCGGCGCGGGCCGAAATCGCGAGCTCGCCATCATAGAAGGCGCGCTCGAGCAGGCCTTTTGACGGCTTCTTGCTCGCCCACAGATGCGTCTTCTCGACCAGGACGTCGGTGTCGATGTCGCGGATGGTGAGGGCGCCGTCCTTGCGGATTCGGCGCAGCAGCTTGCGCGTCTCCTCGCGGCTGCCGACCGCAGCCCAGCGCTTCGGCTCGGCGCGATGTGCCTTCATCGCCGGCAGGAAATAGCGCAGGTCCGCAGTCGGCACATAGGACAACGCATGCGTCCAGTACTCGAACACCGATTTGTCCTGCGACTGCGCCTGCGCGAGGTCGTCGCGGCTATAGCCGGGAATCCGGCTGTAGAGGATGTGGTGGTGACAGCGCTCGACGACATTGATCGTGTCGATCTGGACATAGCCGAGATGGGCGACCGCAGCCGCCGTCGCCTCCGCGCCAGAACCGAAGGGCTCGCGCATGTCGAGCTTCTGGGCCTTGAGCCAGCCCCGGCGCGCCGCCGCCTTGTCGAATGTCAGAATCTTTCGCGGTCGCGTCGCCATCTGGGCAAGCTAGCGACAAGCCGGTGCGCCGATAAGTGGCGATGGCCCGCATTCCTGACAGAAGCTGTCGGCGGCGACGAGTGACAGGCCCGGTACCTTGCCGGCCGTTGATCTGGGGCAGGACTGCCGCGCTGGCGTCGACGAAGCCCTTGGTCCGCCACCCTTGGCACACACTGCGTCCCAGCTTGCGATCGCCGATACGCTTTCCGCCGAAAGCAGACGGCTCCGAGCGCCGCAACTCAAACCTGGATCGGCTGCAGCGAGCGGAACACCGGAAAGACGGAGGTGCCGTGTGTTGCAGCCCACGCGGCCCCGGCCGTTCCGGCAGAGGCTCAGGCCGCCCGGCTGCGTCGAGCCGGTGCCGTTGCCTCCTCGCCTTGCGTGGTCCGGAAGGTGCTGACGAAACGGTTCAGGCGCTCGATCTGATCGAGCAGGGCCCGTGCCGAGGCGGCGCTCTCCTCGGCCAAAGCGGCATTGCTCTGGGTCATCTCGTCCATATGGCTGACGGTGCGGGCCATCTCGTCGATGCCGTTGGCCTGCTCGCCGGCGGCGGCGGCGATCTCGTTGACGGTGGACGAGACCTGCATCGAGGCCTCGACGATTTTCTCCAGTGTCTCGCCGGCCTGGCGGACCAGGCGCACACCCTCGACGACCTCGACGTCGGAGGAACCGATCAGGCCGGTGATGTCCTTGGCGGCCTCGGCCGAACGTTGCGCCAGCGCCCTGACCTCGGCGGCGACGACCGCGAAGCCGCGCCCGGCATCGCCGGCCCTGGCGGCTTCGACGGCTGCGTTCAAGGCCAGGAGGTTGGTTTGGAAGGCGATGCCATCGATCACGCTGGTGATCTCGGAGATCTTCTTTGAGGCCCCCTCGATGCGCGCCATCGCCTCGATCGCGTCCTTGACGATCTCGCCGCCGGTGCGGGCCACGGCCGAGGCGTTGTCGGCCAGCATCACCGACTGACGCGAGGACTGGGCCGAGCTCTTGACCGAGGCGGTGAGCTCTTCGGTGGTCGCCGCCGTCTGCTGCAGGGCCGATGCCTGCTGCTCGGTGCGCAAGGACAGATCGTTGGCGCCGCTGTTGATCTCCTGCGACGAGGCGGCGATGGCGGCGGAGCTGGTCTTGATGCTCGCGACCATCTCGCCGAGCTTGGTCATGGCATCGTTGAAATGGTCGCGGATGCTGGCGTATTCGGCCGGCATGTCGTCAGCCATGCGATTGGTCAGGTCGCCGCGCGCCAACGCCGCCATGCCGTTGCCGACATAGCCGATCGCCTTGTCGCGCTCCTTCGCCTTGGCCTCCTCGACGGCGCGGGCCTCCGCTTCGATCTTGAGGCGCGCCGCCTCGGAGGCTTCGAGATAGACCGAGATGGCGTAATCCATGTCGAGCAGGGCGGCCTTGACGATGGCGCCGATCTCGGCGCCGCGCTCGGCCGCGCCGGGTAGCTGGCCGCCGAAACGGCTTTTCGGCCAGCGCTCCTCCAGCACCTTGGCGAGCAGGTTCTCGAGCAGCAGGGCATAGCCGCCGATATACCAGCGCGGCTCCAGCCCGATCTTGGCATGGATCTGGCCGACGGTGGTGACGGCGCGGACATAGTCCTGGTCGAACTGGCCCTTGGCGATGCGGTTCCAGTGCGAGATCTGGCGGTTCTTCGCGCCGTCCATATGGGCGGCATTGCTGAAGAAGGCCTTCGTCTCGGGGAAGGCAGCGACCTGGGTGTAGAAGGCATCGAGCGCGCCGGGCAAGGCGCCGAGGATGCTCTTTTCCATTCCGGCGATGCGCTCCCGCGCCTCGCGATCGAGCTGCATGAAGTCCAGCCGTCTGTCGAGCTGATCCCCTGACGACATGATGTGATCCCCCAACCACGATGCGCGGCCCCCTTTGGCCACTCTGCAATCAGAGCAAAGTATGGTTAAGAAATGAACAATGGTTGCCTAGCCGGGCTCTTGCACGTTTTGCGTGTTGTGCCGTTTCGACAAGCCGCCGCTGATTGCAGAAGGGCAAGGCCGTTCTGACGGCGTGAATTCCGATCGGGCGAAAACCGCGCTAAGAGGGCGGCGCATATCGGTCGGAACAGGCAAGGCATGAGCGGCGACGGCAAGAGAATTGAGGCGCTGCGGCGGCTCCTGACCGAGGCGTACCAGAAGCTGGGGCTGAAGCTCGGTTTCTCGCTTTGGGACGGCTCGCGCGTGCCGGCGAGCTGGCCGGCAGACGGACTGATGATCGCGATCCGCGATGCCGGCGTCGTCGCGGCGCTGCTGCGCAAGCCGAAGCTCGATACTTTGCTGCATCTGCACGTCTCCGACCGGATCGCGATCGAGAACGGCACGATCTTCGATCTCGCGGCGGCAAGGCCCGACGGCAAGGTCGGCCGGCTGGCGCGCGGCATCTCCAAGGCGGCGGCGTTCGATGTGGTCAGGCACTTCCTGTTCGCGCCGGGACGGGCGCCGCAGGCGGTGGAGCACATCAAGGGCGACGAGATCGCCCGCGACGGCAAGCCGGCGACGAACAAGGCCAACATCGCCCATCACTACGACGTCTCGAACGCCTTCTACAGGCTCTTCCTCGACGAGCGTATGGTCTACACCTGCGCCTATTTCACCGAAGACCATGACGATCTCGAACGGGCGCAGACCGACAAGCTCGAGATGATCTGCCGCAAGCTGCGCCTGAAGCCGGGAGACAAGCTGCTCGACATCGGCTGCGGCTGGGGCGCTCTGGTCTGCTACGCCGCCCAGCATTACGGCGTCGAGGCGCATGGCGTGACGCTGGCCGAGGAGCAGCTCAAGCTGGCGCGCGAGAAGGTCGAGGCGCTCGGCCTCACCGGCAAGGTCACGCTCCATCTCAAGGACTTCACCCAGATGGAGGGGGAGTTCGACAAGATCTCATCGATCGGCATGTTCGAGCATGTCGGCATCCGCAACCATCCGACCTATTTTCAGGCGGTGAACCGGCTGCTCAAGCCGCGCGGGCTCTATCTGCACCACTCGATCTCGCGGCGCGCCAAGAAGACCGAGAAGGCCTTCAACAAGATGCCGGCCGAATACCGGGCTCTGGTGCGCTACATCTTCCCGGGCGGCGAGCTCGATCATCTCGGCATGTCGATCGCCAATCTCGAGCGCTACGGCTTCGAGGTCCACGATGTCGAAGGCTGGCGCGAGCATTACCAGCGCACGACGCGGCTCTGGTTCGAGCGGCTGAATGCGAACAAGTCTGCGGCGGAGGCCGAGGTCGGGCCGGAGCGGACGCGGATGTGGCTGCTCTACCTCGCCGGCTGCTCGCTCGCCTTCGAGCGGGGCGGGGCGCTGATCAACCAGACGCTGGTCTCGAAGCGGCGCAAGGGCCCGTCGGGCCTGCCGCTGACGCGGGCCGATCTCTACCGCTGAGCTGTCATGAGAGGCGCAGTGCGAGCGGCCGGTTGCTGAAGCTCACGGCTCCGGCGCCTGCCTCGGCGCGGGCATAGTGCAGGGCATCGTCCCGGCTGCGGAAATAGCCGCCGCCGCGGCCATGCGTCTCGACCGCGATCCAGTGGCCCTCACGGTCGCGCCCGATCTTGAAATGCGGGCGGGCGGCTGAGGCGGCGACGGTCGGCATGACCGCCTCAAAAGAAACCGATGGTGGCGCCAAAGGCGAGGCCGGTGCCGAAGACGATCAGCGAGGCGAAGGTCGCCTCGGCGACGGTGAAGAGCGTCTGGGCGTGACCTGAGAGAACGGAGCGGGACAGCGTGAACATCGAAAACCCCCAAGCGGATCGTTCGTGTTCGGGCTTGCGGCGCTCTGCGCGGTTTTCGCGACAGGTCCTGAAAATGCGAATGGCGCCCGCAAGGGCGCCATCAGGTCAGGCCAGGCTTTCAAACCTATTTCTTCACGAAGGCGTCGAGCTTGCCGTAATGTTCGGCCAGCAGATAGTAGAAAGTCAGGCGCGACTTGGTCTTGTCGGCCTTCATATGCTCGCAGGTCGCCTTGACGGTGGCGTCGAGGTCGGCACTCTTCAAGCCGAGTTTCTTCTTCAGGAAGTTATCGCGGACGCGTTCGAGTTCGGCGGGGTCGGAGCAGGCGACGTAGCGCGTGTCGGGCTTGCTCATCACCAATGCATAGGCCTTGCTCATGCCGGCGAAAGCGGCCTCGTTCACGGGCTTCTTGGCGAACTTCTTGACGTCGGCGAGATGATCCATCGGGTACCCCTCTGAAGACATATCGGTTCGAAGGCGCGCTGGACTCAGCGTTAACCGCCACGGAAAACGATATCCGGCTTTTTTGCCGCAGGCGAGAGGAGGGGTTCAGGAAAATCCCGCCGATTGCCCGGTGTTTTCGTATTGCATCTGCGAGATGGCCGACCGGCGCCAGGGGTTGTTGAAGCAGGGGGCGGCAAGTGCTGCGATGCAGCAATCGCCCCGAGGACCTTTCAGCCATGAAGCCGACGATCCTGATGGCCCCGCGCATGCCGGCTCGCCTGGTGGCGCGCTTGCAGGAACGGTACGAGGTGCTCGGGCCGATGAGCCATCCCCGGCCGGAGGCATTGCCAGCCGGAGCGGAGGCAGCGCGCGCGCTCCTGACAGTCGGAACCTGGAAAACCGACGCGGCCCTGATCGAGGCCCTGCCCAATCTCAGCCTCATCGCTTGTTATGGCACGGGCAATGAAGGCGTGGAGCGGGCCGCTGCGAGGGCGCGCGGCATAATGGTCAGCAATGCCGCCGACGCGAATGCGACGAGCGTTGCCGAATTTGCGATGGGACTGATGCTGGCGAGCGCCCGGCAGATCGGAGCCGCCGAACGCTTCGCGCGGGCTGGCCGCTGGCAGGGCAACGCGATCGAGCGCATGGCGACGGTGCCGGGCCTGGCCGGTCGCAAGCTGGGCATTTTCGGGCTGGGTGCCATCGGCCAGCGCATTGCGGTGCGCGCTGCCGCCTTCGACATGACGATCGGCTACCATAACCGCTCGCCGCGTCCGGAGCTGCCCTATCAGTACCATGCCAGCCTGCTCGGGCTGGCGGAGTGGGCCGATATCCTGATGGTCTCGGTCCGCGCGAGCGGCGAGACCCGGCACGCGATCGATGCGCGGATCCTGCGTGCTCTCGGTCCGGACGGTCATCTCGTGAACATATCGCGCGGCATCGCGGTCGACGAAGCCGCACTGATCGAGGCGCTGGAAAGCGGAACAATCGCGGGAGCCGCGCTCGACGTCTACGAGCACGAGCCCGCGATTCCGGATCGGCTCAAAGCGCTCGAGAACGTGGTGCTGACGCCGCATATCGCCGCGAACGCGGAATCGGCCCAGGTCGCGCAGCAGGAGCTGCTGCTCGCCAATCTGGAGGCATTCTTCGCCGGCCGACCGTTGCTGTCGCCAGTCGCACTCTAGAGCATTTTCGAGCGAAGTGGACACCGGTTCGCGTGAAGAAAATGCGACAAGAGAAATACTTAGAGCAATTCTGCGATTCGGAGAATTGCGGAATTGCTCTAGGTGCGAGGGACGCTGCCGCGTATTGGCTGTCAGGGCATCACGATGACGGGCGTCCCCATGCGGACCCGGGCGTAGAGATCGATCACGTCGCTATTGTACATGCGAAAGCAGCCATAGGAGGCGGCGGTGCCCACCGAGCGCGGATTATTGGTGCCGTGGATGGCGTATTGCCCGCCTGGCCCAAGGCCGATGACGCGCGCGCCCATCGGATTGTTGGGCGCACCGCCGGGGATCACGTCGGGCAGCCGCGGATTGTCGCGCCTGACCTCGGCCGGCGGGCTCCAGGCCGGGTCGACCTGGAGTTCCTCGACATATTTGACGCCGCGCCACTGCTTGCCAGCCTTGCCGACGGCGATGGTGTAACGCAAAGCCTGCCCTGGTGCGGCGATGTAGTAGAGCTTGCGCTCGGCCGTGCGGATCAGGATCGTGCCGGGCTGGTAGCGGTAATCGGGGAAGTCGACGACCTCCCGCGCCTGCGCCGGCCGCACCGCCAGCAGCATCAGCAGCGAGGCTGCTGCTGCGAGGATTAAATCGATCGGTCCGTGCCGGCCCGCCATGGCCTTCTCCTTGCGCATCTGAACGCTTCGGAGGCGGATTTGGACGAGCGGCCGGTGAATCCGGGGTTCAGCAGCATGGTGAACCGCCGATTCAAACGGGTTCAGGATGAATCCTGGCTTAACCGACCTCACCTTCAGGCGACAGCGCCGCCGAGCGCGAGCATCGCCAGCAGCAGCGACAGCAGGGCGGCGAGGGCGAGGTCGATCGGACCGTGCGAAATGCTCATGGCGGATACCTCCGCGCGGCCTGAGATACGATACCCGGCGGCGCTGGGCCCGTCATGACGCAAGCGGCGGACATGGTCCACGAGCAGCGATGGCTGGCATGAACGGCCCGTTAAGCGCTTCCGCAGGGTTTGCGAAAAATGCCCGCCAGCGGCGGGTGTTCAAGCCTTCTCGACCACGAGCGTCGCGCCGTCGACGCGCACCACGCGAACCTCGGTGCCCGCCAGCAGCTCCGGGCCGGTAATACGCCAGGAGGAATCGCCGACGCGGATGCGGCCCTCGCCGCCGGCCATGGTCGCTTCCAGCTTGAAGATCTTGCCGATCAGCTGGCGGCCGCGATCGTTCAGGCCGGACGCGGTGTCCGGCTCCTCGCTGCGATGGCGCGTGACGGCGCGGCCAAGGAGGACGGAGGCCACGGCGAGCGCCGCGAAGACCAAGAGAGCGCCTTGCCAGGCGAGGCCGGTCAGCCCGACAATGGCGCCGGTCAGCAGCGCGGCGAGGCCGAGCCAGAGCAGGAAGACGCCGGGCGCCAGCATCTCGCCGCCGACCAGGACGAGTCCGAGCACGATCCAGGCCCAGCCGCCGAAGGAAGCGAACCAGTCGAGCATGCTCAGCCCTCCGTGCGGCCCGCTGCCGGTACGGAGCCGGAGCGCCGGCTCGCCGCCGCATCCTCGCCGAACACGGCCTTGGTGAGCTGGGCGATGCCGCCGACGGTGCCGGCGAGCGCGGCGGCCTCGATCGGGACGATCACAACCTTGCTGTTATGGGCGCTCGCCATCGCTTTCAGCGCCTCGGTATAGCGCTCGGCGATCAGGAAGTTGGCGGCCTGGATGTCGCCGCGGCTGATCGCCTCGCTGACCATGGCGGTCGCGTTCGCTTCCGCCTGGGCGAGACGCTCGCGCGCCTCGGCATCGCGCAGCGCCGCCTCCTTGCGGCCCTCGGCGGCGAGGATCTGCGATTGCTTCTGGCCCTCCGCCTTGAGGATCTCGGCCTGGCGCAGACCCTCGGCCTCGAGCACGGCGGCGCGCTTCTCGCGCTCGGCCTTCATCTGCCGGTTCATCGCGCCGGCGATGTCGGCGGGCGGCAGGATGTCCCGGATCTCGATGCGGGTGACCTTGACGCCCCAGGGCGAGGCGGCGGCGTCCATCACCCGCAGCAGCCGCTCATTGATCTCGTCGCGATGCGACAGCAACTGGTCGAGGTCCATCGAGCCGACCACGGTGCGGATATTGGTCATGGTCAGGACGATCAGCGCCTGGTCGAGCGAGGCGACCTCATAGCAGGCCTTGGCGGCGTCGAGCACCTGGTAGAAGGCGGCGGCGTCGATGCGCACGCCGGCATTGTCCTTGGTGATCGCTTCCTGGCTGGGAATGTCGAGCACCTGCTCCATCACATTCACCTTGTGGCCGATCCGCTCGATATAGGGGATGATCAGCCCGAGGCCGGCCCCCAGCGTGCGCGAATAGCGGCCGAAGCGCTCGACCGTATAATTGAAGCCCTGCGGGATGGTACGCACCCCCAGAGCGATCGTTAGGATCACCAGCGCGACCAGTGCGACGACGACGATGTCGAAGCCAGTGGGATTCATCTCAGCTCTCCGGCGCAATCGGGGACTTCGGTTCAAGCGTGCCTTTGCGAGCATCTGATGACGGCTCGCGCGGCGGCCTGCCTTCGAGGTAGCCGACGACCCGCCACATCATCGTGCCGACGGCGTTGCATTCCTCGTCGCTGAGCACGCCCATCATCGCCTCGATCCGGGCGGCGTGGATCGCCAGCGCCTTGCGCGTCAGGACCTCGCCATCCCCGGTCAGCCAGAGCCGGCGCACGCGCCGGTCGGCCTCGTCATTGCGGCGCTCGATCAGGCCGCGCCGCTCGAGCTCGGGCAGGAGCATGCTCATGGCGCTGCGGCCGACGAGCAGCTTCTCGGCAAGCTGCTGCTGGGTCAGACCGGGGGTACGGAAGACATTGGCGAGGACATCGTAATGGGCAAGCTGGATGCCGAGCGGGGCCAGCGCCTCGGAGAACACCTTTTTCCAGAGCTGGTGCATGCGCGCGACCGCGAGCCAGTTCTTGAAACGCGGCAGGTCCCAGGGAAGCCCCGACTTCACGGTGCTACTCGGCTCAGTTGCGGGTGCGGAAATCGGCTCTTGCATTTTGTTCATCGCTGAACATAATAGTTCAAGGCTGAACGAACAAGGTTTCCGATCATGCCCGGCACAGCGCTTCGCGTCATTCGTCCTCTCGTCCGCATCGGCAGTTTCATTGCTCCGCATACGGCCGGGCGCGCCGCCTTCAAGCTCTTCTGTACCCCGCCGCGCCCGCCCGGCCCACAGAGCCGGACCGGCAAGGCGATCATCGCCGCCCGTGCCCGGCTCGCGCCGGCGATCCGGCAGGCGGTATCCTACCCGTGCGGGACGGTCAGCACCTATCTGTTCGAACCTGAGCCCCGCTTGCAAGATGGCGATGGTCCGGCGCCGACAGTGATACTGCTGCATGGCTGGAACAGCGAGGCGGCTTTTATGACCGCTTTCGTGCAGCCGCTATTGGCGCAGGGCTTCCGCGTCGTCGCCTTCGACATGCCGGCGCATGGCACGTCGACCGGGGCAGAGCTCAACATCCCGCTCGGCGTCGCCGCGCTCGCCGCCGTGGCGCGTGTCTTTGCGCCAGTGCATGCGATCGTGGCGCATTCCTTCGGCGGCGCGATCGCATTGGCCGGCCTCGCCCGCAGCGTGCCGGGCCAGCCGCGGGTGAGGGCCGGTCGTCTCGCTCTGGTAGCCGCGCCGTCCTCGGTCACGACGATCACCCGCAATTTCGGCGCGACGATCGGGCTCGGGCGCCGCGGCCAGGCGGCGCTGGAGCGTCGCATCCACAGTGTCGCCGGCAATCCTGTCGAGGCCTTCGAGGGCCGCGGGCAGCTGGAGGCGATCGGCCTGCCGACCCTGGTAATCCATGACCGGCAGGATCGCGAGCTTGATTTCCATCATGCGCAAGCGCTGGCGGCGGCCGGGCCGTTCGTCACCTTGCAGGAGACGAGCGGGCTGGGACACCGGCGCATCCTGCAGGCCAGGCAGGTGGTGGAGAGCGTGACTCGCTTCGTGGTGGGGTAGCGTCCTCGCTCACACCCAGCCCATCAGCTCCCGGCGCACCACCGCCTCGATCACCTGCATGCCCTCCTCGGAATCGTTGAGGCAGGGCAGATAGGCGAAGTCCTTGCCGCCATTGTGCAGGAAGATCTCGCGGTTCTCGCCGTCGAGCTCCTCCAGCGTCTCCAGGCAATCGGCCGAGAACCCCGGCGCGACGATCGCCAGCGACTTCGTCCCGCCCTGCGCCAGCGCCTTCACGGTCTCGTCGGTGTAGGGCTGCAGCCATTCGTCCGGTCCGAAGCGCGACTGGAAGGTCAGGCGGAAGCGCTCCTTGCTGAGGCCGAGCTTGTCGCGCAGCAGCCGGGCGGTGACGGCGCACTGGCAGTAATAGGGATCGCCCTTGAGCAGATATTCCTTGGGCATGCCGTGCAGCGAGCAGAGGATGACCTCCGGCTCGAAAGGGAGCTTGCCGAGCGAGGCGCGGACCGACGTGGCCAGCGCGTCGATATAGACGGGGTCGGCATAATAGGGATGGGCGACCCGCACCGTCGGCTGCCAACGCATTTCCATCAGGGCGCGAAAAGCCTGGTCGCAGGCGGTTGCCGAGGTCGGCGCGGCATATTGCGGATAGAGCGGCACCAGAAGGATGCGGTCGCAGCCTTGGGCGAGCAGCGCCTTCAGGCGGCTTTTCACATCCGGCAGGCCGTAGCGCATCGCCCAGTCGACGGTGATGCGGCCATGGGCAACCCCCGCCAGCCGTTCGGCGAGCTTCTCCGTCTGCGAGCGGGTGATCGTCTTGAGCGGACCCTCATCGCGCTCATTGTTCCAGATCGTCGCGTAGTCCTTGCCCTTGCGGCTGGGCCGCGTCGACAGGATGATCAGGTTCAGGATCGGCCACCATTTCCAGCGCGGTTCCTCGATGACGCGGCGGTCGGAGAGGAACTCCTTGAGATAGGCCCGCATCGGCTTGTAGCTGGTCCCCTCGGGCGTGCCGAGGTTCATCAGGAGCACGCCGATGCGGCCGCTTCTGATGCTGGCGTGGTCAGGAGGCAAGCTCGGCTCGAGGTTCATCGCATCCGCTTTCGTTCGGCTGTGATTTAGACGAGTTACGGTTTTCGTCCAGTCGGGCCATACGGGGTGCGACACTGCGTGAGCAGGGGTCTCGCACGCCGGCAAGGCTCTTGCTAGTCTTGGACGAAATCAAAACCGCAGGGGTTCGCGCCGATGACCAAGATGACCCGCCGCCACGCGTTGCGCGTTCTCGGCGCTCCAGCAGCCCTTGCCGCGACCGCGCCCGTGGCGAAGGCGCAGACGCCACCGGCGAGCTTCACGCTGCTGCTCGTCAACGACATCTACAAGATGAGCGACGACAAGGGCAAAGGCGGCTTCGCCCGCGCTGCAGGCATCGCCAAGGCCGAGCGTGCGCGCGGCGTGCCCGTGCTGTTCTGCCATGCCGGCGACTGCTACTCACCCTCGCTGATGTCGGGCTTCGATCAGGGCGCCCATATCGTCGCGATGCAGAACAAGATGGGCATCGACGTCTTCGTGCCCGGCAATCACGAATTCGATTTCGGCAAGGAGAACTATCTGAAGCTCGCCGCCGCCCAGACTTACCCGACCTTCGCGGCCAATCTGCGCGACGCGGCCGGTAACCCGTTGCCCGGCCACAAGGATTCCCAGATCTTCGAGCTTGGCGGGATCAAGGTCGGCGTGATCGGCACGACCTTCGACCCGACGCCGCAGCTCTCCAATCCCGGCGACCTGACGTTCTCCTCGACCATGGAGGCGCTGCGGCGCGAGGCGCGCAAGCTGAAGGGTGAGGGCGCCGACATCCTGGTCGGCGTTGTCCATGCCGACCGGAGGATGGATTACGAAATCGTGCGCTCGCGGGTCGTCGACATTCTGCTGACCGGCCACGACCACGACCTCGCCATCGCCTATGACGGCAAGGTGGTGATGGTCGAGTCGAACGAGGAGGGCAATTACGTCACCGCGATCGACATCGCCGCCAAGGCGACGGGCGAAGGCGGCAATCGCAAGGTCGAGTGGACGCCGACCTTCCGCGTCAACGACAGCCGCGCCGCGACGCCCGATCCCGAGGTCGCCGCCATCGTCAAGGGCTATGAGAGCGAGCTGTCGAAGGAGCTCGACATCGAGATCGCAACGCTGGGAACCCCGCTCGATTCCCGAACCTCCGTGATCCGCACCCAGGAGTCCGCGATCGGCAATCTGATCGCCGATGCGATCAGGGCCGCGACCGGCGCGCAACTCGCCATCACCAATGCCGGCGGCATCCGCGCCAACAAGCAATATCCCGCCGGCCACAAGCTGACGCGGCGTGACGTCTTGAGCGAACTGCCCTTCGGCAATGCGACCTCCATGGTCGAGATCACCGGCAAGGATGTGAAGGACGCGATCGAGAACGGGCTGCGCGACGCGCCGCAGGGCTCCGGCCGCTTCCCGGTGGTGTCGGGCCTCACCTTCGAGGCCGACCTCAAGCAGCCGCAGGGCTCGCGCGTCACCTCCGTGAAGGTCGACGGCAAGGAGATCGATCCGGCCGGCAAATACACGGTCGCCACGAACAACTTCATGCTGACGGGCGGCGACGGCTACACCGCGCTCGGCCGTGGCAAGACGCTGATCGGCCTGACCGACGGCAAGCTGATGGCCAATGAGGTGATGGTCTATATCCGCCGCCTCGGCACGGTCGAGGCCAAGGTCGAGGGGCGGGCCGTCCTGAAGTGAGCGGCTATCGCGAGGCGCTCGACGCCTTCCTGGCTGCGCCGGCCTCCGCCTCCTGGCGCGACCTTGCCGTTTTCCGCGATGGGTCGGTGGCGCGCGCCTGCGCCGCCGTCGATGCCGAGCGCGCGGCCGGACATGTCGTCGCGCCCGCGCCCGAACGGTTCCTGGCGGCGCTGGCGCTGATGCCGCTCGACCAGGTCCGCGTCGTCATTCTCGGCCAGGATCCCTACCCGACGCCGGGCCATGCCAACGGGCTCGCCTTCTCCTACGTCGGGCCGCCGCCGCTGCCGCGCTCGCTGGTCAACATCTATCGCGAACTCGGTGCGGATCTGGACCGCGCCATCGTCCGCAATGGCGATCTCTCCGACTGGGCGGCCAAGGGCGTGCTGCTGCTCAACACCGCGCTCAGCGTGCGCGAGGGGGCAAGCCTCGCCGGCTCGCATCTGCGGCTGGGCTGGCGTGAGGTCACGGATGCGATCCTGGCGGCGATCTCGCAGCGCCGGCCGCATGTCGTCTTTATGCTCTGGGGTGCGCCGGCGCAGGCCAAGCGCGCTTTGGTCGACGAGAACAAGCACCTCGTCATCGCCAGCGCCCATCCCTCGCCGCTCTCGGCCAATCGTGGCTTCTTCGGCTCGAAGCCGTTCAGCCAGGCCAATGCCTGGCTGAAGCGGAACAAGGAAGAACCGATCGCGTGGTGAGCGACTGTCTTGTTGGTCAAGCGGTTTGTTCGCGCCATGGTTGTCTGTCCCGGATGACGGCGTTGAGGATTGTGACGAGCTTTCGGGCTGTCGCGAT
>NZ_JBHSLW010000001.1:0-56934 GCF_042657265.1 Allobosea eneae | reverse complement strand
ACGGTCCGCCATTATGCGGAGCGGCACGGCGACAAAACCCCGCAAAACCGCGGCTGCCAGCCAACGACTCCGCATAATCCCGCGCTACGCATAATCGGCGCGGCCGACGAAGACGCGGTGGCTGGGGGCGTTCTCGCCGGTGTTGCGCGGCTCGGGGACGATGCGGACGCCCTTTGCCTGAACGCCGAGGGTGACGATGTCGCCGGTGAACTCGTTGTTGCCGGTCTTCTTGAAGGTGCCGATGGTGGCCATGGTGTTTCTCCTCGATCTTTGCTTCGAGCCGCACCGTTGCGGCCTCGATGGCGATCGGTTGGCCGTAAGGCGAACGCCGGCGCACCCCGCAGGGGCGAAGACAGCCAAGGAGGTGTTTGTTGTCTCGCGAGGAATGGGCGCGTAGCGCCCAGGGGAAGAAACTCCGACGCCGCTGTTGCGCCTGAGGCGATCGAGGCGTCAGCCGTCCTTCGGCCAGATCAGCCCATTGAGGAGGCCGCCTCGGAGCGCTCGACGGCGGGATCGGGGAGATGAGGCCCAAGTCTCGGCATGCGTTGGAGACCCGGCTTCGATGTGCACTGGCCGCGCCGTTCGCGCCCCTGGCTCAGGCAAGAGGAACCCGCCCTCTTCGGACATGCGCCTCGCCACGACAACGCCATGGCAATCGACATTCGCCAGACCGACCGAACGGCCATCCCGCTGTTACTGCGCTACACGGGCCTCGGCCGGGTCGGGCAGCGTTTGATCCAGGGCTCGCTGCCCCCACCCAACCCTTCGGTGAACGATGGATGCGATGGGTGCCCTCTCCTGCCTACCTCGCTGCGGAAACGTGATGAAGCCTCTCTGACAGCCCCGCCCGGACGCTTCGCGCGGGGCATCGCCCCCAATTGCGTGCGCGATGCGAGTTGGCCGGCGCATAGGCCGGCCCGGAGGGAGCTCACGCTCCCTCCTCTTCACGGCGTCGCCGCTCGACTTCGGCGAGGAGATCTTCGAGGCGCCGGAGCGCCTCGGTGAGTTCCTCGCGGGTGAGGAGGCAGTCGGCGATCTCGGCGCGCAACTCGGCGATTTCGGCATGGATGTCGAATGAATCGGTCATGGTTCTCTCCGTCGTCTCGATGACGGAAATGGGCGACCGGCAGCGGAGGGCCGGGTCAGGGATCGCGCAGCGACCGGCGAGGCCGGCGGGCACCAGCCCGTCCTTGACGCGGACCGACTGCCGGTAAGATCGATGTCCAGAGAGAAGGCTCTTGGCTCGACGCCGGGGCCGGGCTCCCATCGGCGAGTGCGAGGTGCGGCAGCGACAGGAGGCCGCGCGGAACACCAGCCTATCGGATGCGTCGGCGAGTGGCGCTGTCCTGCTCAGGCACCGCCGAAGCGCCAGACCGGGATGCCGAGCCTTTTGGCCTTGTCGGTGAGATTGTCCTGGATGCCGGTGCCGGGGAAGGCCATGACGCCCACCGGCAGAATCTCCAGCATCGCGTCGTTGCGCCGAAACGGCGCGGCGCGACCGTGCCGGGTCCAGTCGGGCGCGAAGCCGATCTGCGGCACGTTGCGATGGTCGGCCCAGCAGGCGGCGATCCTCTCGGCGCCCTTCGGCGATTTGCCGTGCAGCAGCACCATGTCGGGATATTTGGCATGGACGCGGTCGAGCGCATCCCAGATCAGCCGGTGATCGTTGCAGTCGAGCCCGCCGGTGAAGGCGATCTTCGGCCCAGGCGGCAGAAGCACCTCCTGCGTCGCGCGCCTGCGGGCCGCCATGAACTCCCGGCTGTCGATCAGCGCCGAGGTCAAGGCCCGATGGTTGAGCATCGAGCCGGTTCGCGGACGCCAGGGCAAGCCGGCGTGGCGCTCGTAGCGGGCGGCGGCCTCGTCGCGCAAGGTCTCGAAGGCATTGCGGCGTTCGATCAGGCTTTGCCCGGCTGCGACGAGACGTTCGAGCAAGCTGGCCTGCACCTCGCTGCCGTCCTGCTCTGTGCCGAGGTGGCGCTGGGCCTGCTCGTTGCGGTCGAGCTCGCGCTCGATCCTGGCAGCGGCGCGGTGGAAGAGCTGGACGGTCGACCAGAGCAGGTCGCCGAGATCCGGTTCGAGGCGGGTGTCGCCGAGCGTGCCGGCGAGCGCATCGAAGATTTCGGTGACGGCCCCGGCGAGGTCGGCCTCGTCCGGCAGCGGGCGCGGGTCGGGCTCATCGGGATGCGGGTGATAGCCGTAGAGCTGAAGCCCGGTCAGGACGTGTTCCGTCGGGGACGAGGCGTGCGGTTCGTGATGATCGTCGGGATCGAGGGGCATCGGATGGTCTCCTTCGTCGGGTTGGCCGCGCCCACGCGGCCTTCGCGGCGACGGACAGCCCATGGGCCGGACGGACTGGCAGCCCTCGCTTCGCGAGGGCCTCGATGGCCAAGGCCGGCGATTTTGTGTCGCGATGGAAAGCGCGGGCTCGCCCGCGCGCCGGAAAATCGCCGGCCGCGGCCATTGCCCGGCCGGCCGGTTCGTGGGCCCGATCGCCCTCCCGAAGGCCGGGCGCGGCCCTCGCCGACGACAGGGGGAGGCTGCCGAGCGCGCCGGGACGGCGACGTGAACGCCTCAGGCTCGATCCCGGCCAGAATCTATGGCCGTCAGGCGAGGAAGCGGACGACATCCTCGGCAGAGAGTTGCGACCGGAGCCGCGCCCAGAGGGCCTCGGCACCGAGACGACGCAGATCGTCGTTGAAGTCCCTGAGCCGCGGGGAAAGGACGATCGTCTCGATGCCGGAACTCGCCGCCCGTTCGCTCAGCCGTTCGCAAGCCGCGCTGCCGGCCGGATCGCGGTCGCGCAATACATAGAGACGGCGCAATCCCGGCGGGACAGCGATGGCGGCGAGATGGCCGGCAGAGCCCGCCGCCAGCATCGGCATGCGCGGCAGAACCGAGCGGAGCGAGAGCACCGTCTCGATGCCTTCGCCGGCGGCGAGCACGTCGGCGACGACGCCGAAGCGGACGCCGTGGCCGAGCAACTCGCCCATGGCGCGTCGCGGCGTATCGACCGGCGCCTTACTGGTGCCGTCGCGCGCGAGCCAGGTGCGTTGCACGCCGGTGATCCGACCGTCGAGATCGGTCACGGCGGCGATCAGCGCCGGCCAGGTCTCAGTCGGTGCCATGCCGTCCGGACAATAATAGCAGCGCGGATGGAAGCGCAGGCTCGACAAGCCGGGCTGATCGGCGATCCCGCGCCGGCGCAGATAAGTCTGCGCCAACGTGCCGGCGATCGGCTTCGAGATCGCGAAGAGCCGCCGGGCGGCTTCGGGCGAGCCCGGCCGGGCGGGACCCTCAGCTTGCCGCTGCGGCTCTGGATGCGGCTGCGAGAGAAAGCGCCGTGCTTCCTCGGCGACGTCGCGGAAGTCGATGAGCCCGAGCGTCTCGCGGATCAGGTCGAGCAGATCTCCGTGTTCACCGGTCGCGGCATCGCTCCATCGGCCGGCCGCACCGCGACCGGTTTCGGGGCCGACGAGGCGGACGAACAGCGAGCGACCGGGAGCATTGCGGACATCGCCGACGAGCCAGTAGCGGCCGGATCGGCGGCCGTTCGAGAGATAGTGGCGGCAGACGGCCTCGGCACGCTGGCCGAGGCCGCGCGCCAGATCATGCGCCATTCCTGCCATGGTGACCTCGACAAGGAAAAGGCCCGCCGTCGCCGGCGGGCCGATCAGGACAGACGGCAGGATCATCCGGCCGCGATGACCGCCGACAGCTCTTCGGAGTCATCGACAGCAGCCTTGCGGCTATCGATAATCGGCGTGCGCAGCGGCTCGGGCAGCCAGCCGGTTCCCGCCAGAAGGGTTTCTGCCTCGCCGGCCATGTCGCCCTTCTTCAGATGGCCGATCCGGTTGGCCGTAGGCTCGCCCCTCGCCTCGGCGACGGCCTGCAGAATGCGGGCCTTGGTGACGCGGCCAAGGAAATTGTCCACGGTCGGCGTCCAGCCGGCCGCGGCCATGTCGAGCGCGACCGCCTGGGCCAACCGGTCTGCATGGGCGAGAGCTCGCGGACGGCGGTTCCACGGCTCATGCACGGCGTTGACCGAGAGGCTGACGATATGGGCGAACAGCCCGGCCCGGCTGTCGCCGTCCCACGCCTGCAAGGCGTCCCAGACTTCGATCGCATCCTTCGGGAGCGCGTTCGTCCAACTCTCATGTCGCGACTGAACGGCCTGGGCCGAGGCGCTGTCGTTCAGCCCCGGTGTCTGCGCGTTGAACGCGACGCTTTTCAAATCGAGCTCCAGGCAGCTCTCCGAAGCGTAGCGGTAGAAAGCCTTCAAGGTCAGTGCGTGCAGGGCTGCGATGAAAGCGACCTCCGGGCGTTCGCAGAGCGCCTGGCGCAAAGCGAGCGTGCGATGCGACGTCAGCTCGGTTATCAGCCGATCGGAGATCGGCGAAAGGCCTTCGTCCTCTTCCGTCTCCGCTTCGTCGACGTCTCCAGCGACCATGGCATCGCCGCCGCGCTGAGCGGCGGCAGCCCGGACGCTGTCTGCCTCGGAGGCGTCGGCCTCGGGCTCGATCGGCATTTCGTCCTCGGGGCGGACGTAGCCGCGCTCGACTGAAAGCCGCCCGTCATGCGCGATGCTGACGAAGACGCCGGCGCGGGCGATCTCGGCCGGATCGAAGACGACCGGGCGTGCTTCAATGGCCTCCAGCGCCGTTTCCAGCTCGCCCAATCGTTCGTCAACCTCGCCGGGCAGTTCGTCAGCGCCCGCATGCGCATCGGATAGCTGGTCATACTCGGTCTGGAAGGCGTCGCGGGCCGCTTCCTCCTCGGGAGTAAGCGCGATGGTCTCGCCGCGCAGCCGGCGCAGGCCGAAAGTGTGCCCGTAAGCGAAGTCGGACGCGACCTCGATCCATTTCCAGCCCTCGGCAGCGACCGCCTGCGCCTCTGCTTCCAGCTTCTCGGAGACCATGCGATCGACCAGCGCGACATCCTGCAGCCAGCCGCCATCGTCGCCCTGGAACAGGTCGCGCAGGATCGTGCCGCCGGCCGCCTCGTAGGCATCGATACCGACGAACTGCGCCCGCTTGTCGGACGCACGGACGGCGCCTTCGGTCAACATGCGACGGATGACATAAGGCTGCTTGTCGTGAGATGTCTTCAGCCGCTCGAACGCCTGCTCCTGGCGCTCATGGTCGCCGGAGACCGTGAAAGCCATGAGCTGGTCGAGCGTCATGCCGTCTTCGGCGTAAGTTTCGAGCAGCCTTGGCGAGACCGAAGCGAGCTTCAGCCGCTGCTTCACGACATTGACCGAGACGAAGAAGGCGGCCGCGATCTCCTCCTCGGACTGGCCCTTCTCGCGCAGCGCCAGGAAGGCCCGGAACTGATCGAGGGGATGCAGGGGGGCACGCTGGATGTTTTCCGCGAGAGAATCCTCTTCGGCGATGCCGCCCTCGCGGACGATGCAGGGTATGGGCGCGGTCTTGGCGAGGCGCTTCTGCTTGACCAGCAGTTCCAACGCCCGGTAGCGCCGACCCCCGGCTGGAATCTCGAACATGCCGGTCTCGAAGCCGGCTGCGTCGACGACGGCACGGACGCTCAGGCCCTGCAGCAGGCCGCGCCGCGCGACGTCCTCGGCCAGTTCCTCGACCGAGACGCCGGCCTTGACGCGCCGGACGTTCGACTGGCTCAATACCAGCTTGTCGAAGGGAATGTCGCGCGAGGGCGACAGGGTGATCTTCTTCGCAGCAGCCATCTGGGTGATCTCCGCGACGGACGACCGGAAACCTCTCTCGGCCTCAAAATCCGTCACGAAGCGCAGCGCCGCCCTCTCACTCCGAAGGGCAGCACCGCAAAGAAAAGACCTACAGTCACGATGTAGGACACTTTGCGAGCCGGGTTCGGATCGCCGGCCACCTCACCTGGCTCGTCGATTGCCGCCCCTAAGCGTGGCCAACCGTTCCGAGGCGTCTCACTCTGCGCTGATCGATTGGCTCAGCCCGGACAGGCGCACGGTCTCGTCCCATGATTGCAGATCGGCGGCGATCAGATCGGCGTATTCCTTGGGAGTCGAGCCGGCGGCATCAAGCTGCAGCTTGGAGAGCGCGGCTTTGACCGCCGGGCTCGACAGCGCGCGGCGGACCGAATTGTTGAGTGCATCGACCGCCGCCCGAGGAACGGCTTGCGGCAGGAGCAGGCCGAAGGTTTCGAGCGCCTCCAGGGCGGCGTAACCTGCTTCTCTCGCGGTCGGGACGTGCGGCAGCAGCCCGCTGCGAAGACGCGCCGTCGTCGCGAGCGCGCGCAGCTTGCCCTCGGCGATATGCGGCAGCGGGTTCGAGATGACGGAGATGTTCGCCGCAATCTGCCCGGCGAGCACATCCTGCAAGGCGGGCGCGGCTCCCTTGTAGGGAACATGCGTGAACTCGAATCCCGCTGCCTGAGCGAGCGCGACGCCGAGAAGATGTTGCCGCGTGCCGACGCCGGACGTGCCGTAGGTCGCCAGCGTGGGGTTGTCGCGGCCCCAGGCGATGAAGGCCTTGAGCGTGGTGACGCTCGCGGGCACCGCCGGTCCGATGGTCAGCAGGAACTGCACGGTGCAGACCGTGCTCACGGCCGTGAAATGCTTGCGCGGATCGTAGGGCAGGTTCCGGTAGAGATGCGGGAACAGGCTGAGCTGGTCTCCGGGGGTCAAAACCATGACCGACCCGTCGGCCGGCGCGTTCACCAGCGATTGCAGCACGATGCGTCCACCGGCACCGGCGATGTTCTCGACGACGATCGTCTCGGCATAGTCCTTGAGATGCTCGGCCAGCAGGCGGGCGACATAGTCGACGGAACCTCCAGCCGCGAAGCCGAGCTGCAGCCTCGCGGTCTTGAACGGCACGGCTGCGCGGGCCTTCCTCGGCGCTGTCGATGCGACTGCGGTCAGACCGGCCATCGCGATCAACTGTCGGCGATCAATCACGGCATCCTCCCTTGCGTCATGGGATACGATGACCAAGCTTTGATCTTGCTTAATCGTAGCATAAAGCTCGAAATCACGACATCCTCGTACCCAAACGTCTACGGGGGGACTTCATGGACTGGTCTGACAGGATCGGCCGCCGCTTGAAGCCGCGCGACCTTCATATTTTCCTCGCCGTCGCCGAGGCCGGCACCATGGCGAAAGCCGCGGACACGCTCGGTTGCTCGCGGCCGGTGGTCTCGAAGACGATCGCCGATCTCGAAGCGACGCTGCGCGTCAAGCTGCTCGATCGCACGGTGCAGGGCGTCGAGCCGACGCGTTACGGACGCGCGCTGCTCTCGCGCAGCCTCGCGATCTTCGATGAGCTGCGCAAAGGCGTTCAGGAGATCGAATTCCTTTCCGCGCCAGGGACCGGGGAGGTTCGCATCGGTTGCCTCGAGCCGCTCATGACCGGCATCGCCTCCGCCGCCATCACGGAGCTGGCCGAGCTTCATCCGCGGCTCGTCTTCCGCACCGAGCTCGGCAACCGTCACATGCAGCCGCAGTTCCTGCGCGGCCGCCAGTGCGAGGTCAGCCTCACCCGCAGAGTCTCGGATCTGTGCGAACCGGATATGGAGGAGCAGCCGCTTTTCCACGAGCGGTTGCTGGTTGTCGCCGGGGCAGACAATCCGCTGGCGCGGCGGCGCAAATCGGTTCTGCGCGACCTCGCGGATGCCTCGTGGGTTCTCGCCCCCCACGAGGCCGAGGCCGGAGGTCCGGTCTTCGAAGGGTTCCGTGATGCCGGGTTCGCCATGCCGCAGGTCAGCATCCTGAGCTACTCGCTCAGCCTGCGCTACAGCCTTCTGCTGAAAGGCCCTTATGTTACCTGCATTCCCGCCTCGGTGATGCGGTTCGGCCCAAAGCTCGGCTTCATCAAGGTGCTTCCAATCGAGCTTCCGCCCTGGCAGCAACCGACCGTCATGATGACGCTGAAGGATCGTTCGCGCAGCCCGGCGGCGGAAGCCTTCATGGATCGGATCCGCAGCCTGAGCGTGCAAATGAACTCGGGCTGAAACGGCACAGCGGCTACCAGGCAAGGGGTCGAGAAGCCATTGCGTTCGGCCGGAACGAGCTGGCCGCTCGGGTTGGTTTCGGCGCAAGGCCCGCTGGCGCTGATCAAAGCCCGATCGCGGCCGCCTTGGCGGAGACCGCCGAGAGTGGCAATGCGATCGAGACGAGGACGCCTTCGCGGCGCCAATCATATGTCAGCGTGCCGCCGAACTGGCGCACGATCGTGCTGTCGAGCAACCGGCTTCCGAAGCCGATCCGCTCCGGCGGAGCCTCGACCGCCGCGCCGCCACGCTCTTCCCAGCGCATCAGAAGCCGGTTCTCGTCAGTTGTCCACGAAATCACGACCGTGCCCTCGTCTGAGGCGAGCGCACCGTATTTGAGGGCGTTGGTGACGAGCTCGTTGACGACCAGTGCCACGCCGCTGATCGATTGCGGCCTGATCGACACGGCCGATCCGTTCAGCGCGAAGCGAAGCCCGCCTTCGGATTGGTGGGCCTCGATCACTGAACCGATGATGTGGGCGAGCTCGGCGGGAGATGCGGTCGCCTCCCCCGACAGGACCAATTGATGCGCGCTGGCGAGGGCCAGCAGCCTGCCGGAAAGGCTTTGCGCGAAGTCGTCCTTGCTGGTTGCGCTCCTGGCTCCAAACCGGATCATCGTATTGACGAGCGCGAAGAGGTTCTTGACGCGGTGGCTCATCTCATGCGCCAGCGTCTCCGACCTTTCGAGCGCGGCCTGCAGTTGCTGCTCGGTCCTCTGCACCCGAAGAGCCGTCGCCACGAAGGAGGCGAGATCGGTCGCGATCCGGGCGTGTCCGCCATGGAAGTGGCCTTTCGTCCGCGCGACGATCCAGAGCGTGCCGATGGGCTCGTTTGCTCCGACGAAGAGCGGAACCAGCAGGACTTCCGGCACCGTGATGCCGGCCTTCGCAACCCAGTCGTAGACGCGCTCGACATGTTGCATCAGCACAGGACGTGCCCGGTCCAGGGTCACGCCGCAGGGGCTGTCGAGCCTGGGTGTCGTCGCGTCGTCGAATCGCGCCAGCTCGCCGATCAGATGACGCCAGCGGAATACGCCCGGCGCCGGATCGGGCTCGAAAATGCTGAGTCCTGCTGAGACACCGCCAGTCCTGCGCATGGCCAGCTCGACGAAACGCGGCAGAACCTCCGCCGGCGCTTCGCCCAGGCGCAGTGCGAGATCCTGAATATCCTGCTTCTCCTTGAGATAGTCGGCTGAAGCTGCGGGTCGACGAAACAGCTCGTCGCTGACGTCTACCTCGAAGCTCGACGTCGTGCACCGCATACGCATGCTTACTCCCACTCGTGAGAACAATCATCGTGAGCGCTGTTGGCGAGCAAAACCATCGCTTTCACGCTGTGCATTAAACCAGACTGTCGTCTTTGCCATCGAGTGGCAAGGCGCCCGACGGCGACGAAGGACGGCTTGCGGAGTGGCGCGCGCGAGGTCGGTCGACATTTACGGGCTGCTTGATGACGTCAATGTTGAGGTGTCAAGCAGATGGTCTGCCGGCGAGCCGACGGGGCTGGGGAACTGGCCGGAGAATTTGAGGTCGGCGCCGCCGGCGCGTGTGGGTCCGGCAGCATCAGTGCCGGCCGCTCCGGGATTGCCGAGGCGCTCGCCGACCGGGCCTCCTGACGGGAACGCAACCCTGGCACCGTGGTTTCCCATAACGGAGGAACCGCATGGACGACGATCTCGATACTCTGTCGCGCGAGGAGTTGATCGCGCTGGCACGCAGGATGCGCGCGGCGATCCGCGACCATCGCGACGCCTCGGGCCATGACCTGTGCTGGCATCACCCGAAGCTCTGGGCCTTGCTGCCCGAGCCGGCCGATCCCGAAATCGCCGTGCCGCCCTGGCCCAGATTTCTTCGCGGCTGCGTACGCTATCGCGAGAGCCTCGATCGCCAGAAGCCCGACGCGCAGGTCCTCGAGGAGGAGTTCGACGGATAGCGGCGAGCTAAAAGGTGATCTTCACCGCATCCGCGCTGCGCGTCGCCTCGCCGTGATGGACGGCCTCCACGTTGTTGCCGTCGGGATCGAGCAGGAACGCGGCGTAACAGCCCGGATGGTAGAATCGCTCCTCGGGCGCGCCACCGTCCTGACCGCCAACTCCATGCTGGCCCGGTAGAATGCCTCGACGGTCGCGGTGGCTTTGGCCTGGAATGCGAGATGATGCCTGCCGGTCTGCTTCCCCAGCGCCGCCTCGCTGTTGGCGGAGGAGACGAGTTCGTCGGCCGAGAAGAAGCCGTCACCCTCGAAGTCAATCGGCACGCCCAGCGCGGCCGCTTAGAAGCGCCGGCTGGCGGCGAAATCCTCCACCACCAGTTGGATGCGATCGATCAGCCGGCCGCGATACAGTTGCTGCATCTCCATGACCTTCCCTCCCTAACTCCATTCGGAAACCATGCGCGGACGCGGGTCGGTCGCCGTGTCGAACGTTCGAGACCTCGTGGAGCCAGGCCGACGCCGGAACGGTGTCGATCGCGCGGTCCGACGCGCCGAGGCTGACCGTCGTGACTTAATCCCAAAGCCCGGCAGCGCCGGTTGCGCCACGATGTCGGCATGGCGATCCATTCTGACGATACCGGAGCAAGCATCGTGGCAACGGCCCAGCCGGCCAGCCTGACGCGGTCCAGCGCGAGCGATCGCGTTTGCGGCGTGACAATGGCAACCGACGGTGCATCGTACGATGCAAACACTGGGAACACCGCTCGGCAGGACCCGACAGTGCTGGCCTATGGACATCTCGTCGTCGCTTATAAATTCTTCAACGAGCGCCTGTTCGGCGGTGCGCTCCCGGGCTGCCTGATCACGATGCAACGCAAGAAGGGCGCACGCGGATTTTTCCACGGCGACCGCTTCGGCACGCGCGATCAGGCCGAGGTCACCGACGAGATTGCGCTCAATCCGGCCTCCTTCGCCGTTCGCGACGACAGGGCAATCTTGTCGACGCTGGTTCATGAGATGGCGCATCTCTGGCAGCATCATTTCGGAAAGCCGTCGGGTACCGGTTATCACAATCGCGAATGGGCGGTGAAGATGCGGGAGATCGGGCTCGTGCCCTCCGACACGGGTGGGCCGGGCGGGCGGCAGACGGGACGGCGCATGACCCACTACATTCAGTCGGGCGGACCTTTCGACCTCGCCTGCGAGGAGTTGCTGCGGTCCGGTATCCTCGTCGCCTATGTCCAGCGCGGTGACGACGAGAAGGCCGAGGCCGTCCGAGCCAAAAAAGCGGCCAGCAAGACCCGCTACACCTGCCCTGGATGCGGACTGAATGCCTGGTCGAAGCCTGCCGCCCGTGTGGGTTGCCTCGATTGCCGCCAGCGGCTGCTTCCTTCCCCCTGAGTTTGAGGTCACCATGGACAACGTCGAAAATCTGATCCGGGATCGGCTCGAACATCTCGGCTCCCAGGGCGAGCCGTTCGCCATCTTCGATCCGGCGCTGATCGACGACGCCGGTCAGGCCGAGGTGCGCGATCTCGCGCGTGTGCTGTCGCCGGAGAAATTCGTCGTGCTGGCGGTGCCGGCAGCGGTGTTGCCGGCCTTGCTGCCGTCTCTCGCGCACGATCACAGCCAGGCCTTCATGCAGGGGCGGCCTCTCGTGATCCATCCGATCGGCCTGGAGATCCGCGACGAAAATCCATCCCATCGCCCCGTCGACACCGACCGGCTGAAGACGGCCAAGACCGCACTGGCTGTGCACACGTTCCGGATCGTGTCCGCTCAAACGGCGCTCGAACTCGCCCGCAGCGTGCAACAGGACCGGGCCGCTGCCGTCGAAGCGGGCAAGTGTGCCAGAGAACGGGTCGAGGATGCCGTCTGGCGAGGCGGGGCCGATCCGGACGGGGCCGGCAAGATGCGCCGCTTCGACGGCTTGATCGATCGTGGGCGCCGGTTGGCACCGACGTTTTTTGGCGTCGACAAGGCGGGCGAGGTCGCAAGGGCCGAGGAGCACCGCATCGCCGGTCGAATCGAAGCCTTCGATCCCGATGCTCCGGGTGCGGAGGATATCACCGCGATGCTCGAACAGGACAATTTCGATCGGCTGCGACATCTCGCCGATCACGAACTCCGCGCAAAGGCGCATGAAGGAGCCATGGCGCGCTGGTCGGCTTCGGTGCGCGAAGGCAAGCCGATCGAAGGCGCGGATGGCCTCGACGTAGCGAACGGCATCGTCAGGCGCCAGTCGGCTCCCGATCTGATGCGGGTCGCGATCGACGGCGATCTCAATCCCGCCGAAGTGCATCGCAATCTCGAGACGATGCGCGAAGCCTTCGAGGTCGGGCGGTTGATCGGGCGCCTGAGCCGTGGATGCTCGATCGAGTTGGCGGTCGGACAGGCCAAGATCCTGATCCTATCCTTGCACATCTTCGCCAGCCAGCTTCACGAAACCGGCAAGCCGGAGACCGAGGCTGACGGCTGCGCATGGTTTCTCGCCGATGCCGCGCTAGCCTGCCACGATCTGGGTTTCTGGAACGCAACGGTCGCGCGCATCCTCGATACCGGCGAAGCCGAAACGGTCGCGCCGCAGGCTCCGTGAGTTAATCCCAAGGCCTGACGCTCTCTCCGGTGCCACGATCCCGCTGTCGACGTCATCAGCGACCCCACAGGAAGGATCGATATGGCCCGGTTGAAGCACAGTCTGATCAGCGGCACGACGTTGTCGCAGCTCGTCATCGTTGCGAACGAAAAAGGAGGCCAGGGCAAGTCGCTCATCGCGCTCGCGGTTGCCGACCATGCGTATCTGCACGGTGCCCGGCTCGGGATCGCGCAGGTGGATGCGCAGTATCGGCTCGCCCATGCGCTCGGACGCAACGTGCTGACGATCGCGCCGGTCGCCAAGGACGCGCGCCGCGATCCCGCCGCCGAGGCGCGGTCGTTCACGCCGCTCTATGGCCTGATCGAAAAGGCGGCCGGACGCGGCGCCAGCGTGTTGATCGACACCGGCGCCAACCAGGCTACACGGCTCGCGCATTGGAGCGGACTGGTCGACCTGGCCGAAGACCTGACGCTCTGGAAGGTCGCGATCACGCTGATTGTTCCTTACGTGGCCGAAGCGGAGGGCATGCGGCAGGCGGCCCAGACGGCTACCCTTCTGCGGGACCGGATCCCGCAGGGCCGGCTCGTGCTCGTCGAAAACGAGCGGGACGGATCGTTCGCCCAGCTCCACCCGGCGTCGGATGCCGCCAGCGTGCATCGTACGATGATCGCGCCCCTGAAAGCGCAGGCGACGACCTTGCGGATGCCGTCGATCGAAGCTGGCTCCTGGCGGCCCTTCGAGGCGGCGCGCTGCCGGTTCGTTCAGGTCGCCCAGATGCCGGTCGAAAAGGTGATGACGGTTACCGGCCTGCCCCGACCCGAAGCGAAGATCGTGCGCGGGGACGTTGCCGGCTGGACCGCGACGGTCTTCGACGAGCTCGATCATGTGCTGCCTTGGAGCAAGCGCGGAGGTGCTCATGGTTGAGCGGCGCGAAGACTTCGAGCGGGCAGCCAAGCTCGCCTCGACCGAAAGGCGCGAAGGGGAGCAGGCTTTGGTGCAGCGTCTCGCCGAGGATTTCCAGCGGGATCCGGAGAGGTTCGATCCGCGCCGGCTGAGCTTTCTCAGCACGCTGGGGTGGGTCGACCTCCTGAACACGTTGGAGATTTCCCCGACCGGGGGGAAGAGGCCCTTCGCGAGCGGATTGGCCGATTCTCCGCAGCCGGACCAGTGGCCGGCTCCCGGATGGACGGGCCTGCGCCGGTCCGAGCGGCCAGCCTGGCTCACCGGTGTCACGTCCGGGGTCGGCTTCGGAGTTCTGGTCGTCCTCTTCGCCTTCCTCGTGAGCTTCGCATTCGGCTGAGAGCCGCCTCGCCAACACGGAAACATGACAATGTCGACTGGAAATCCGTTCGTTGAAGTCCGCTCCTATGCGCCGGCCGTCCTCGGCGCGGCCGCGACGGCCGCGATCGTGCTCATTCTTGGACTGCTGCTGTTCGAGATCCGTCCGCCGCATGTCGCGGGAGAGTTGGGGATCGTCGCAATGGACCTTGCCCGTCTCGCTCAGGTCCTCACCGGCTTGCTCAGCGCCGATGGCTGCATCTTGTACGTATCCGATTGGATGGGTCTCGAATGCCGATCGGGCAGGAGCGCTCAAAGAATTGGCCTGATCTGGCAGTCGCATCACGCGCGGTTTCAGCTGAGCATGCTCGCGGCAGCTGTTCTCTCGGCGGCTGCGATCGCCTTCGTGAGCATCGCTTCGGCCACGCCCAAGCGGGAGCAAACGAAGACCCTGAAGGGTAAGCGACCGGTCTTCGACGCCGATGGCCGCGCATCGTTGCGCGGGGCCATCGCCAAGACCGGCCGGGCGTTGGAGCGTAGCCTCTGGCTGGTGCCGCATGTCCAGCTGACGCCGTCCGTCGAGGGCTACAATATGCTGGCGATCGGGACGCAAGGGGCGGGCAAATCATCGACGCTCCGCGCACTGATCGAGCAGCTCATCGCCCGCGGCGATCAGGTCCTGGTCCACGATATCAAAGGCGATCTGACAGCGGGGCTCCCATCCGATGAGTTCATCCTGGTAGCCCCGCACGACGCCCGATCCTGGGTCTACGACATCGCCGAGGACATCCGGAACGCACAGCATGCGAGGGAGTTTGCCGCCCACGCAGTTCCTACCTCCGCGGGCGAGGCGATGTGGGGCGACGGCTCGCGAGCCGTCTGGGCCGATCTCGTGATGGCATTGCGGGCCGATACGCAAGGCCGGTGGGACTGGATCGCGCTCAGCGACGCGCTGCTCTCGCCGGGGGCTGACATCAAGGCGATGCTCGACCGTCATGGCGCGGTCAGCGCAAGTCGGTTGATCTTCGGCAGCGACGATCCGGAAGAGAATCGCACGACGATGTCGGTCCTGATCACGATGTGGATTGCGGCGCTGACCGTGGTGCATCCGCTAGCGGAGGCCTGGGCCGATGCGCAGGGCGGGCACCGCTTCAGCCTCCGGAACTGGATCGATGGCGACGGTCGTCTGCCGCGTGTGCTCGTTTTGCAGAAATCCAGCGAGTATCCCGAATTGACGCAGGCGCTCAACGCATTCCTGATCGACCGTCTGGTCGGGCTGGCATTGCGTCCGGGACGGGAACGCAACCCGGCGACAAAACTCGCGCTCTGTCTCGACGAGCTTCCCGAATGCGCCCGGCTACGCCGTTTCCCGAATCTCTTGAACGTAGGCAGAGAGTTCGGCGTCGTAACAGTCGCGGCAGTCCAGGACATCGCCCATTTGATAGAGCTCTATGGAGAAAACGTCAGCCGGGTGCTCCTCGCCCGGTTCCGCATCAAGCTGGTGCACCAGCTCGACCCCGGCGACACCGCCGAGCAGGTTGGTCGCTGGCTCAAGGAACGGACCATCGAGTATTTCGGACCGGAGAAATACGATCCGGCGATTAAGCGGAATATTCGCGAGACGGTTCGCGAAATCGTCCCGGTCTTGCCCGTCGATCGTCTCGAAACGGAGCTCGGCGTGCGAATGAAGTACGGGCGCCCCATTGTCCGCGCCATGATCCTGGGCTTGGGCAATCCCGCGATCATCGATATCCCCGCGACCGGCTGGCCCGATCGGCGCCCCGGCCATGAGCCCGCGCCCTGGCTCGACCCGTAGTGGCCGACAAACTTCCAATCGGTGCGCGATAGGAAAATCGACAAGCCGTGTCGGCGTCGATCCGGCGTCCGATGACCACCGTCCTCACCGACTTGTCTCGACAGATTGCCTATAGTCAAGATCAATCGTTGGCGTTGGCAGTCCATGACGATGATGCGAGGTCGCTCCATGGGCATTTTCGACGCACGATTGTTGTGGCGCCATTGTTTGGCACCTTCACCCTGCCGATGGCGATTGGCGTTAGAGATCGACCGATGTGTTGCGCGTTATGACGACCTAGCAGCTGGGCACGCCCGACGAGGCGCCTTTATAGCGTGAAGTCTTGGAGGTTACTGACGGGACGCGGATCGAACGCGTCTTCTACAAGCCTGCTCAGCGATCCGGAGATCAACGTCATCCCGGTTCTTGGGTGAAACCGGATGGAACACGCCTCGAGTGGTCGCCAACGCATTGGAGGCGGCCGGTCGCGAAGACATCTCCACCGAAGTTCTTGCTGGACTGAGCGTGCTTGCTTTGCGCCTCACGACGCGTCACGGGCTCTGCGCCTCAGCAGAACCACCGCAGCTACGGCGCTATCCTTGTGAGCCGAAGCCCGCGACCGCTGATATGAGTTAATCCCAAAGCCCGAACCTGCCCTGCCGGCTAATTCGACGGCCTCCCATCACGGAGGCCGTCTTGGTCGCAACCTGGAATCCTGCTGCAGCCAGCTCCTATTATCTCCGCGGTGCCGAGTACTATCTCGGCGCCGTCGAGCCGGTCGGCCGCTGGTATGCGCCTGGGGCCGATTTCGGGCTCGTGGACGGCGCCGAGGTCGAGCCCCTTACGTTCGAACGTCTCTACGCCGGCCGCGGTGTCGATGGCCAGACCCTGTTGTCTCAGAGCGGCAGGGCCGACCGTGTCCCGGCTTTCGACGTCACGTTCAGCGCGCCGCGCTCGGTCGCGCTGGCCTGGGCCTTCGCTGGGCTGGACCTCAAGGCCGCCATCGAAGCGGCGCAGGAGCGCGCGGTCCGAGCCGTTCTCACCACCATCGAACGCGAGGCGATCTGGGCCCGCCGCGGCAAGGGCGGCCTGACGCTTGAGCCCGTCGCGCTCTCGGCCGCGCAGTTCCAGCATGGCGAAAGCCGCCCGGCCGAACATGAAGACGGGCGCATTTTCGGCGATCCGAATCTGCACACCCATACCGTCGTCCTCAATCTCGCCACGCGCGCGGACGGGTCCGTCGGAGCCATTCATTCCAAGATCCTGCGCGACTGGAAGATGGCGGCAGGTGCGCAGTATCACGCCGCGCTCGCGCATGAGATGGAAACGCTCGGCTTTGCGATCGATCGTGTCGGCTACAACGGAACCTTTGAGCTCGCCGGTGTCTCCGACGTTCTGATCCGGTATTTCAGCGCGCGCCGGAAAGAAATCGAAGACGAGCTCGCCGAGCACCAGACGACCAGCCGCTCGGCGGCGGCGCTCGCCTCCGCGATCACCCGGGCGACGCGCGAGGCGAAGAGCGACTCCGGCACGCGCTCGCGGGAAGAGGTCTGGGCTGAGGCCGCCGCGGCACAGGGCGTAGCCGTCGAGACGTTCGCCGAGAATCTTCGCCAGCATGGCCGCCAGCCCGAGTCCCAGCTCGGGGAGCGACTGCTGGCCGAGCGTCTCGCAGTCCTACCTCGCGAACTCACCGAAACCCGCAGCGTCTTCGAGCGGCGCGATCTCTTCCGCGCGGTGTCGGCCGCGCTCGTCGGCACCGGACTTCCGGCTGAACGCGTCAGCAATGAAGTCGAGCGCCTGCTGCATGACGGCGCAGTCGTCGAGATCGGTCGCGATCCGATCGGACTGCCCCGCTACTCGACCGCCGAGATGGTCGCGGTCGAGCGTCAGATCGTCGAGATCGCGCGCGACCTCGCCGCCGATACGCGAAAAGGCATCAACCGAGACGCGTTGATCGTACGATGCAACGACGCCGGCCTCAGCCTCGAGCAGAGGAGCGCCGCGATCACGGCGACGGGCCCGCAGGCCATCGCGATCATCGAGGGCGCGCCTGGCAGCGGGAAGACCACGACGCTCGCACCTGTGGTGGCCGCTTATCGGGAAGCGGGCTGTCGCGTTCTCGGCGCGGCTACCGCCTGGCGCATCGCGCGCATGCTGCAGAACGATCTCGGCATCGAAGCCCGCGCAACCGCGAGTTGGCTAGAGAAAGCCCGTCGGGGACACGAAATCCTTGACCGGAACACCGTGCTGATCGTCGACGAGGCCGGCCTGCTGTCGTCTCGCGACATGCATGCCATCCTGTCGGAGGTTCAGCGAGCGGGTGCGAAGCTCATTCTCATCGGCGACCGGGGCCAGTTGCAGGCGATCGGCGCCGGTCCCGGGCTTGATCTCGTCAGTCGTGCGGTCGAGGCCGCCCGCGTCGAGACGATCGTGCGCCAGCACGACGCCTGGGCCAGGGAAGCGGTACGGGATTTCGGCGCCGGCGAGACCGGCCGCGCGCTTGAGGCCTTCGCCGAGCGCGGATTGCTCGTCGAGGTGCGGGGCGCCCGGGCAGCGATCACGGCGATCGCAGATCGCTGGGAGGCGGCCCAGGATGCCGATCCGACCGCCTCCAACCTGCTTCTGGCCAAGACCAATGCCCAGGTCGCGGCGATTTCGCGCGAGGTCCGCGGCCGTCTCAAGGACAGGGGACTGATCCACGGACCCGAGATCGAGTTCGCCACCGTCACCCCGTCCGGGCATGGGAGCCAGATCACACTGGCGCGCGGCGATCACATCCGGTTCCTCGTTCGCAGCGACGAACTCGGTGTCGTCAACGGATCGGTCGGCATCGTCACCAGGGTGATGGAGCAGGTCGACCCGGATGCGCCCGGCGAACGCAGGATAAAGGTTGAGGCTGTTACGGGCGGCCGCCTCGTCACCTTCGATCCGACCGCGCTGGCCGACGACAAGGGCCGCGCCCGCCTCGGTTGGGCCTATTCAAGTTCGATCTACGGCAGTCAGGGCCTGACCGTCGATCGGGCGCTGGTGCTCGTCGATCCCGCGCTCGATCGCCATGACATCTACGTCGCCGCCAGCCGGGCGCGAGACAAGACGACGCTGGTCGTCGACACCAGCGCGATCGACCGCCACATCCTTGCGGAACGCCCGCTCGATCGACAGGTGACGGGCATCGAGCTCTCCGCGTCGGAGCGCCGTGACTGGCTCGCCGGTCGGCTGTCGCGGTCCAACATCAAGCTCTCGACCGTCGCGGTGATCGAAGCCGGCGGCGAACAGGCAAAAGGCCGAATCCGTCTCGCCTCCCGATCCCGTGAGCTCGACCATGGGCTCTGAGCGCGAGAAAGGCCCGATCGTCGTTGACGACTGGCCCGAACAGGTTCCGGTCACGCCGGCCGAGCTCAAGGTGATCGAAACGTATCTCGGTCGCCTTCTCGACGAAATCCTGTCTCCGACGGGAAAGCCAGAGCCGCCGAGAGCCATTCCCCAACACCCACCCGATCCTTGCCCCAGCCCCAGCGAAAGGACATCGCCATGAATGACCAGCAGCACCTGAATCGGCTCGTCGAGATGGCGAACGCGAACCGCGACCAGATCCTGCGCAGCAAAAGCCATTCCGCCGCTCTGGCCAAAATCATCGGCGGGAGCGACATCGTCTGGGGCATCTGGCAGGACGAGAGCTGCCCGAACGGCGTCGACAGCATGATCATCAAGGGCCGGGGCCGGCTGATGCTGATCGGGCAGTCCGCGCGTGGCATGGCCGTCAAGATGACCGCCGTTGCCTGCCGGGAGTTCGCGGAAGCCGAAGCCATGCGTCAGGTGTTCGGCGATGGCCGTGCGGAGCACGAATGATCGCACCACGCGGAAATGCCTGCTCCGGATCCGTTCCGGGACGGCCGGGAGAGCGGTCACGGGCCCGAGTTCAGGACCCGGCACCCTATTGATGATCTCGAACAAATCATTGATTTGTTTGGCGTATTATGCTCTGATGAGGGCGTGTCCCGAGTGGAAATCCGCGATGAATATGGATCTGCGCAAGATGAAGTCCAGCCCAATCTCAGATGAGCGGCCGTCCCGGGCGTGCGGATACTTTCGGGTCTCGACCGGCCGGCAAGCGGAATCCGATCTGTCGATCCCCGATCAGCGCAAACAGATCCTCGCCTTCTGTGCCGGCAAGGGCTGGAACCTCGTCGCCGAATATGTCGAGCCAGGCGCAACGGCGACCGACGATGCCCGCCCGGAATTCCAGAAGATGATCGAGCGCGCCACCGACGACGATAGGCCGTTCGACGTGATCCTGGTCCATTCGTTCAGCCGCTTCTTCCGCGACGCGTTCGGCCTGGAGATGTATATCCGCAAGCTCGCGAAAGCGGGCGTGCGCCTCGTTTCCATCACCCAGGAACTTGGCGACGATCCGGCCCAGGTCATGATGCGCCAAGTGATCGCGCTGTTCGACGAATATCAGAGTCGGGAGAACGCTAAGCACGTTTTACGTGCAATGAAGGAGAATGCACGTCAAGGTTTTTACAATGGCTCGCCGGTTCCGCTCGGCTACACCACCGTCGAAGTCGAGATGCGCGGCAACCGGGCCAAGAAGAAGCTCGTCGAGGATCCGGTCGAAGCGGAGACTGTGCGGCTGATCTTCAGGCTCTACCGCGCGGGTGACGGAACGAGCGGACCGCTCGGCATCAAGCAGGTCACCTGCTGGCTGAACGAGCGCGGCTATCGGACCCGCAAGGGCGCCCGCTTCGGCGTTGCGACCGTGCATGGCATCCTGACCAACACCGTCTACATCGGCGAATGGATCTTCAACAAGCGCGATTCCAAAGCCCTGGCCCAGAAGCCGGCGAGCGAGCAGATCGTTGTGGAGGTGCCGGCGATCATCCCCCGCGACGAGTTCGACGCCGTGCAGGCGCGGATGAAGGTCAACGCGCCGATGACCACGCCGCCGCGCGTCGTGACCGGCCCCATCCTGCTGACCGGCCTTGCGACCTGTGCCACCTGCTCGGGCGCGATGACGCTGCGGACCGGCACCTCGAAATCCGGACAGGTCCACCGCTATTACGCCTGCTCCGTCCACGGACGAATGGGCAAGACCGCGTGCAAGGGACGATCCATCCGGATGGACCGGCTCGACACGCTCGTCACCGACAATCTCGTCGACCACCTGTTCGAGCCCGCCCGGCTCACGGTCATGCTCGCCGGATTGGCGGCGGGGCGCGCCGAGCGCGCGCTGGAGGTCGACACCCGGATCACGACCCTCCAGACCGAGGCAACCCAGGCCGAGGACAGGTTGAAACGCCTCTACAAGATGGTCGAGGACGGGGTGACCAATCTCGACGACCTGCTGAAAGAGCGCATCGCCGATCTCAAGCTGCAGCGCGATCGCGCCAACGCCGCGCTCGAGCGGATCAAGGCGCAGGCCGCCCCGGCGACCACCCTGGAGCCGGAAGCCATCGAGCGGTTCGGGCGCCTCATGCGCGAGAACGTCACCGCCGGCGACATCCCGTTCCGAAAGGCCTACATCCAGTCAGTCGTCGATCGCGTCGAGGTCGACGACGATATCGTCCGAATCATCGGGGACAAGGCCACCCTGGAGCAGGCCATCGCGGGCAACGCTGCGCGCAATCTGGGTGTTCGCAGTTTTGAACGGAAGTGGCGCGCCCGACACGATTCGAACGTGTGACCTTTGCCTTCGGAGCAAGGATAGTGTGTTTCGCCGAAGCTATCCGATCTTATCCGAATGCACGCTATGATACTGAAATACAAAAAGAAATTTGATATCCGCCCGCACCGGCCGTACGATAGAACGGTCGAAACCCCTCCTTGCCGTGCTTCCGCCCTGCTTACGCGAGAAGCCTTCCGAAAAGAGAGCGAAGCGTGGCGAAACTGACCAAACGAACCGTCGACAACGCCGCGATCGGTGAGTCGGACTACATCACCTGGGACGAGGATTTGCCCGGATTCGGGCTTCGCGTCTTTGCGTCCGGCAAGCGGAGCTATCTGGTGCAGTATCGCTCGGCCGGGCGCTCGCGACGCTACACGATCGGTCTGCATGGGGTCTGGACGCCCGAGGCGGCAAGGCGCGAAGCGAAAGTCCTGCTCGGTCAGGTCGCAAGGGGCGGAAACCCCGCCGAGGATCGCAAGCTCGATCGCGAAGCGATCACGGTCAAGGAGCTTTGTGCCCGCTACCTCGCCGACCTCGAGCGAGGTCTTATTCTCGGCAAGCGAGGCCGCCCGAAGAAGGCTACCACGATCGTCACGGATACGGGACGCATCCAGCGTCATCTCATTCCATTGCTCGGCAGCCGGCGGGTTCGTGATCTGACAAGGGCCGACATCACCCAGGCCATGAAAGACATCATGGCAGGTAAGACGCGGGCTGATGTGAAGACTGAAAAGTTGCGCGGCCGGGCGATCGTGCGCGGAGGCGCCGGCGCGGCAACGCGCACGATCGGCCTCCTAGGCGGCATTCTGAGCCATGCGGTCGAACTCGGCATCATCGAGGGCAATCCCGCACACGGTGTCCGCAAGCCGAAGGACAACGTCAACGGCCGCCGGCTGAGCGAGCAGGAATATCGCGCGCTCGGCGAAATTCTCAGGAAGGCAACCGAGGACGGGCAATATACGACTGCGGCGGAGATGATCTGGGTCCTTGCCCTCACCGGCTGCCGGCGCAGCGAGATCATCAAGCTGCGTTGGAGCGAGATCGACTTCGAGGGCAGTTGCCTGCGCCTCACCGACAGCAAGGAAGGCGCGTCGGTACGGCCGGTCGGCCTGCCGGTGCTTGAGTATTTCGAGGGGCGGCTCGAGGAAGGCACGGAGGGTTATGCGTTTGCCGGCTGGACCGACGATACGCCCTTCGGAAGCTTTCCGAACCATTGGACGAAGATATTAGGCAAGACCGAGTTCGCCGACATCACGCCGCATGTCCTGCGGCACAGCTTCGCCAGCATCGCCAACGATCTCGGTTTCACCGAAGCGACCATTGCTGCCCTGGTAGGCCATTCGCGCGGGACTGTGACGAGCCGCTACATCCATACGGTAGACACCGCGCTCGTCATGGCCGCGGACAATATCGCCGGCTACATTCAAGGTCTGCTGGATGGCGTCGCCTTCAGCCACACCTCGTATGCGCTCGACCGGGCCTCGCGAAAGGCGTCGCTCGCGCATTTCCTCGGGAACACGGATACTGGAGCGGATGAGAGTGATCGTGATGCGGCGTAGCCGCATCGAATTAGAATTTGAGATCGATGTGCTGTGCGATCCGACCCTTCCGGCGGACGAGGCTCGCGCCGAAGGCATCTTCGATCGCGATTCTAGCGAGGGCTCAGTTAGGCGGCTCTGCACGGGATAGGCTGCAGGCATCGTGCTGCCCGCACCGACGCGGTCGGCGACACGCCTGCCGATTGCATCGCTGTCCGAAAGCAGATTATAGAAGACATTGACGATGGGCGCGCCGATATAATAGCGGTCTGCTGAGCGCCCCATTTGCGGACATTGGCACTTTGCCTGAAAGCGGACATTCATAACGCCATGACGTTTAAAGCCAGGCGTTCTATCGATGATGGCAACTTGCCAGTTATGCATCTGACAAAACTGTCGAAACGACAGCACGAGCATTGACAGAGGTTCGCTATCGGCCGGCACTTTGCCATTCTGCTCTAGTGAGCCATAAGCAGCGGGACGGGAGAGCTGGCCAGAAAATCCGCGGTGACGCCGCCCAGGACCCATTCTCTGAAGCGCGAATGGCCGTAAGCTCCTGCGACGATCAGGTCTGCAGAAGTCCGTCTTGCCTCATTGAGAAGGGCGTCGCCTGGGGTGGTCTCGGTTTGCAGGGCATTCGCCGTCACCTTGGCGCCGCAGCGGGTGAGATGGGCCGTGATGTCGGTTAGGGCTTCGGCCCCGCCCATCCGCCCATGGGCCTCTTCGCTGACCGTCACGACCTGCACCTGCGAAGCCTGGGCGATCAGAGGCATGGCTTCTGCAACTGCCCGAGCGCTTTGGCGGGAATCGACCCAAGCAACGAGAACCGTTCGGATCGCAGACCGCAGTTCGGCCTTCGGCGGCAGCAGGCAGAGGCCTCGTCCGCCGTCGAACATCACACTCTCGATCATCGCACGCCAGCGCGCCTGTTCGCCGTCACGTGGGCTGCTCGCCACGAAGAGATCATTCCAGCGCGCCTCGGTCGCAACCGCTTGTTCAAGCATGCCTGGGACGGCGTCAAGGCGGCGCAACTCATTGGTTGGTCTAAGCTTGTCGAAGCGCTGGTTCAGGCGAGTCTCGATGGCGCTTCCCTCCACGACGACGGCATCCGTCAACTGTCCGATCGCCGCGATGCCAAACTCGTCGAAGAAAAGTGCGGGATCAGGCAGCATGTTGGTGAAGATGCCGGTGAGCCGCGCCCCATGGCTTGCCGCCAATGCTTCGGCCCAGGCCAGACGGAACTCGTCTTCCGGCGAACCATCGAGATGGACGGCGATGTCGCGATAGGCGGCGAAGCCAACAGCCGGCGCCGACCGCACTGTCTCGGACGGTGATGAGACGTCGTTCATGGCAACCTCCGCTTCCACTGTGCATGGCGTGCGATCATCGAGCGACGGACGGAGCGGCTGCGCATTGATCTTCATCAAGGCGGTTGGAATTGGCGAAATCGCCGCGTTTTTGCGTTGCATCAATGCGGTGGCTGGGATCTGCGGCAGTCTCCGGTCGTAACAGTTCGACGAGATTTCGGAGAGCGATCATGACGCGGGCGATCCAGCCTCAAAGCCTTTTCGCAACGCAGTCTGAATGGGGACGCCGGCGGCGCCGGCCCAAAATGATGTGCGCCGCCGTATTCGTGGAGCCCGGCCGGATCGAGCTCCAGGACAAGCCGCTTCCCGAGCCGGGGCCGCTCGATGCGTTGCTGCGGATCACGACCACGACGATCTGCGGCACCGATATCCATATCCTCAAGGGCGAGTATCCGGTGGCTCGCGGGCTGACGATTGGCCACGAGCCGGTCGGCATGATCGAGAAGCTCGGGTCGGAAGCGAAGGGCTTTCGGGAGGGACAACGCGTGATCGCCGGCGCGATCACACCATCGGGACACAGCGCCGCCTGCCTCTGCGGCTGCCTCTCGCAAGATGGGCCCGGCGAGCGGCATGGCTTCAAGGCCATGGGCGGCTGGCGCTTCGGCAATACGATCGACGGAGCGCAGGCCCAATACCTGCTCGTGCCTGACGCGATGGCCAATCTTGCGCACGTCCCGTCCGGTTTGACCGACGAACAGGTTCTGATGTGCCCAGACATCATGTCGACCGGTTTCTCCGGCGCCGAGAGCGGTGGAGTGAAGATCGGCGATTGCGTCGCCGTCTTCGCGCAGGGACCGATCGGCTTGTGCGCCACGGCAGGCGCCCTGCTGATGGGAGCGACTCGCATCATCGCCGTGGAAAGCATTCCGGCGCGACAGCAGATGGCGCGGCGGCTCGGGGCGGACGAGATCGTCGATTTCAGCAAGGGCGATCCCGTCGCCGAGATCATGCGGCTGACGGATGGACGCGGCGTCGACGTCGCGATCGAGGCGCTCGGCAGGCAAGAGACGTTCTCCGCCGCCCTGGCGGTTCTGCGCCCCGGCGGAACGCTGTCTTCGCTCGGCGTCTATTCAGGTGACCTGACGATACCGCTCGGCGCCTTCGCAGCGGGGCTGGGCGACCATCGCATCGTGACCACGCTTTGCCCCGGCGGGAAGGAGCGGATGCGCCGCCTGATCGACGTGGTCGACGCCGGGCGTATCGATCTCAGCGCGCTAGTCACGCATCGCTTCCCGCTGGAACGCATCAAGGAGGCGTACGAACTCTTCGGCGCGCAGCGCGACGGCGTCCTCAAGGTCGCGATCAAGCCTTAGCCGGCCGGGGAGAGCAGGTAATCCCGGCCGCTCGTCGCGGCGAAAATTCCGCAGCAGCAATCGCAGCCGAACGTTTTTTGCCAGATTGAATGAAAGCCGCGACGCTCTGTTAAAGCGCCGCATGTCGACCGGTGGCTGCGGCGCGGGTCCGCGGCAAATTTCGATCGTTTCCAACTCACGGAACACGTGCTGTATTGATCCGGCGGCATGATCCGGGCGGGCGTGATTCCGGTCGAGGTCATGGCTTAGCGTCAAGCCTCGGTCTCTTTTTGGAGCCCGGATGCAGAGATCAACGGAAGCAGACGAGATGCTGGCCGAGACGGTTCCGGCTGACATCCCATCCTCGGACACGGTCGAGCGGTTCGTTCTTCTGGTGCTCGACGCCAGCGGACGGATCTGCAGCGTCAGCGCAGGCTGCGAGCAGGTGATCGGATGGAGCGCTGGCGAGCTCTGCGGGCAGTCGCATCATCTATTGTATGGCGAACAGGATCAGGGGACGGGACGCCCAGCGTCCGACCTGCGCGCTGCCGAGCTGAAGGAACTCAGGCTCGAGGCGCCGCGCCGCACCAAGAGTGGCGCCGATTTCCAGGCTCGGATCACCATCTCGGCGTTGCACGGGCATCGGAAGCAGGTCCTCGGCTTCGGTATCGTGCTGCGCGATACCGGTGGGCAGCGTAGCGCCGAAGGAGCCTTGCGCGCCAGCGAAGCGCATTTGCGCTCGATCCTGGAGACGGTGCCGGACGCGATGATCGTTATCGACGAGCGGGGCCATGTCCAATCGTTCAGCGTCGCGGCGGTTCGGCAGTTCGGTTATCAGCCGAGCGAGGTCATCGGCGAGAACGTCAAGATGCTGATGCCGGACCCGTATCGCTCGCAGCATGACGGTTATATCGGGCGCTATCTCTCGACTGGCGAGAAGCGGATCATTGGGATCGGCCGCGTCGTGGTCGGCCAGCGCAAGGATGGTTCGACCTTCCCGATGGAGCTCTCGGTCGGCGAGATGCGCTCCGGCGGCCAACGTTACTTCACTGGCTTCATCCGCGACCTGACCGAGCGCCAGCAGACCGAAACCCGCCTGCAGGAGCTTCAATCAGAGCTTGTGCACGTGTCCCGCTTCACCGCCCTCGGCGACATGGCGTCGACGCTCGCTCATGAACTGAACCAGCCGCTGACGGCGATCACGAACTACCTCAAGGGCTGCCACCGCATCCTGCAGAGGTTCGAGGGCGACGAGTTCCAGCTGCTGCGCGACGGGGTCAACCAAGCGGCCGAGCAGGCCTTGCGGGCCGGCCAGGTAATCCGGCACCTGCGCGAGTTCGTCGCGCGCGGCGAGAGCGAGCGGCATGTGGAAGCCCTGCCGAAACTCATCGAGGAGGCGAGCGCGCTCGCCCTCGTCGGTGCCAAGGAAAAGGGCGTGCGCATAACCTTCGCGCTCGATCCGACGGCCGCCTACGTGTTGGCGGATCGGATCCAGGTTCAGCAGGTCCTGCTGAACCTGATCCGCAACGCCCTCGAAGCCATGTCCGGCTCGCAACGACGCGAACTTTCGATCTCGACGAGGGCGGTTGCCGACGAACTGATTGAGATCAGCATCGCCGATACGGGGCCCGGCATCAGCCCAGCCGTCGCCGAGCAATTGTTCCAACCCTTCATGACGACCAAGAAGCAGGGCATGGGCGTCGGCTTGTCGATCTGCAGAACGATCGTCGAGGCGCATGGCGGTAAGATCTGGGCCGATAGTCGTCCTGGCGAAGGGACCACGTTCAGCTTTACGTTGCGCGCGGTCGATCCCGGAGAGTTCCAGAATGGCTGAAGAGGCGGTCGTTCATATCGTCGACGACGATGCGGCGGTGCGCCAGTCACTGTCGTTCCTCCTCGCTTCTGACGGCCTGCCGGTCAGGCTCCACGAGTCGGCGGTCGCATTCCTCGACAAGGTCGGCGCCGGTGGCAGGGGCTGTGTGGTGACCGATGTCCGGATGCCGGAGATCGATGGCATCGAATTCCTGCGCCGTCTCAGGCAGAGCGGCTACGCCATGCCGGTGATCGTGATGACCGGCCATGCCGACGTGCCGCTGGCCGTCGAGGCGATGAAGGAGGGAGCGCTCGATTTTGTCGAGAAGCCCTTCGACGACGAGACGATTCTCGGCGCGGTCCGCTCGGCATTGAGCCGCCATCGCGAGCGTTTCCGCATCGACAACGAGACGCAGGAGATCAGGCAGCGACTTCAATCGCTGTCCGAACGCGAACGTCAGGTGCTGGATGGGTTGGTCGCCGGCAAGGCAAACAAGGTCATCGCCTTCGACCTCGATATCAGTCCTCGGACTGTCGAGATCTACCGCGCCAATGCCATGACGAAGATGCAGGCGCGCAGCCTGTCCGAGCTCGTCCGCTTCGTGCTTCTGGCCGGGGCCAAGGACGACAAGCCCTAAGGGGTTTCCCGGAATTTCCGAAGAGCTTGGCGAGCGCGATAACGGCTCGCATGTCTGTCAAGAACCCTCCGACGTTGGAATCCACCGGGCCGGTGATCATCGTCGACGATGATCCCGCCGTCCTGCGTTCGCTGAAGTTCGCCCTCGAGATCGAGGGGCTCGACGTCCGCATCTATGGCGATGCGCAGAGCCTTCTTCTCGACGACGATCTTCCTGCCCGTGGCTGCCTCGTCATCGACTATGCGATGGCCGGGATGGATGGCTTTGAGCTGATCGACCGGCTGAGGCGCCGCGATGTCCGGCTTCCGGCAATTCTCATGACAGGTCTTCCCAGCCGGGAGGTGCGGGAGCGCGCGAGACGGGCAGGCTTCTGCAAAGTGCTCGAGAAACCCCTGCATGACAGCGCGCTGCTCGACGGAATCCGGAGCGCCCTGACGCGATCGCAGGAAGGGCCTCAGTAAAATCCCTTAGGAGTGTATCGGATTTTGGCAGGGTTCCGCGGGAGGTAGAACGTCATCACAGATCGCAAGCGGAGACATGCCGATGCAGACCGCTCTTCAGTACCCCCACGCCGGGCATGCGGTACCAGGTGCCATCGTCCAGAAGCGCGCCATTGCGTTCATCGATGTTCCGACACGCTTCAAGAAGGGGCAGACCGTCTTTTCCGAAGGCTCAGCTGCGCTGCACTTCTACGAGGTGGTCTCCGGAACGGTTCGGACGTCGCAACTCCTCAAGGACGGGCGGCGCCAGATCGACGCCTTTCACCTGAAGGGTGATCTTTTCGGATTTGAGGCGTCCGCCCTGCACCGGGTCGGCGCCGAGGTCGTCGAAGACGCGACGCTGCGGATCTATCAGCGCTCGCAGCTCGAGCGGATGCTGGCGGAAGATGCTGAATTCGCCCAGCGCGTGGTCGCGGCGATGATGCATGCGATCGAGCGCGCGCAGAGCCACATGCTCCTGCTCGGCCGCAAGAGCGCCCTGGAACGCATCGCGACCTTCCTGCTGGACATGTCGGGACGTCTCTCCGAGATGAGCCATCTGGATCTGCCCATGTCGCGCAGCGACATCGCCGATCATCTCGGTCTCACGATCGAGACCGTCTCCCGCACGTTGACTCAGCTCGAGCGTAAAGGCGTCATCGAGCTGCCGTCCCATCGCCGCTCGATCGTCCTGCGCGACCGGATCGCCTTACGCCGTCTCGACGCCTGAGGCCTGCGCCGCGGCGATCAAGGGACTCTCGGCCTGCTTGTGGAGCAAATGTCTCAAAGCAGCGGCACTCTGTCGCCGTAAGCAAGCATGGAGCCGAGAATGAGCACATACCGCTTCGATGCGCTGATGCAGCCGCGCTCGGTCGCGATTGTCGGAGCCAGCGAACGCGCCGGATCGGTCGGGCAGGCCGTCCTCGCCAATCTTCGCGAGGGTGGATTCGCCGGGTCCCTGTGGCCGGTCAATCCCCGCCATCGAACGATCAGCGGCGAAGCCTGCCATCCCGATCTCGCGGCCCTCCCGGAGCCGCCAGACCTCGCCATCGTCTGTACGCCACCGGATGCGGTGCGGAGCGTCGTCGAGGCCGCCGCCAAGCAAGGGATCGGGGCCTGCCTGATCCTGACGGCAGGGCTGGGGCGCGGGCCGGGTTCCGCGGCCTGGGCGATCCGGGAGCTCGGCCGCGCGGTCGGAATGCGCATCGTCGGGCCCAATTGCCTGGGGCTGATGTCGCCCTATGCGCGCCTCAATGCGAGCTTCGCTTCCGGACAGCTCCAGCAGGGCGATCTCGCCCTGATCTCCCAATCCGGCGCTGTCGCTGCCGGCCTGATCGACTGGGCGGCGGCGCATCGCCTCGGCTTTTCCGGAGTCCTCACGCTGGGCGACCAGATCGACGTCGATTTCGGCGACTGCCTCGATCATTTCGCACTCGATCCCGGGACGCGGGCGATCCTGCTCTATGTCGAGGCCATCGCCGATCCACGCAAGTTCATGTCGGCGGCGCGCGCGGCCGCGCGAGTCAAGCCGGTCGTCGTCATCAAGGCCGGCCGCCATGCGCCCGCAGCCGCGGCGGCCGCGACCCATACCGGCGCGCTTGCCGGCTCCGATGCGGTCTACGATGCGGCCTTCAGGCGAGCCGGGCTGGTCAGGGCCTATGATGTCGCCGATCTGTTCGCCGCCGCCGAGACGCTCGGACGCCAGTCGCCGTTCGATGGCGATCGGGTCGCGATCCTGACCAATGGCGGCGGTATCGGCGTGCTTGCGGTCGACCGTCTGCTCGATCTCGGCATCAGCATGGCGACCCTGACTGAGGCGACGAGAGCCCGGCTCGATGCCGTCCTGCCGCCATCATGGTCCCAGGCCAACCCGGTCGACATCATTGGCGACGCCGATGCCGATCGTTTCGCCAAGGCGCTCGATATCCTGCTCGAGGACGAGAACAGCGATGCCCTTCTGGTTCTCGACGTCGCGACCCGCCTGACCAGCCAGCGCGAGGCCGCCGAAGCGATCGCGCATGTCGTCGAGCAGCGCCGGGCGCGCCGAGAGCTCCGCAAGCCTGTGTTCACGGCCTGGATCGGAGCCGACAAGGAGGAGGGGCCCGATCGTTTCGTGGCTGCCGGGATCCCAAGCTTTCCGACCGAAGCGGATGCCGTGAGGGGCATGGCTCATCTGATTGCCTATCGCCGGGCTCAAACCGAGCTGATGCGCATGCCGGACGGCATGCCGCAGGATTTCGTCCCAGATACGCCGGCCGCAAAAGCGGCCATCGGCGAGGCGCTTCGGAAGGGTGAAAACTGGCTCGATCCGATCGAGACGGCGCGGGTGCTCGAAGCCTATGCGATCCCGGTCGCGGCGCCGCGCCTTGCATCCGATCCGCAGGAGGCGGCCAGGTTTGGCGCCGAGGTGCTCGCGGCCGGCAACACGGTGGTGCTCAAGCTGCATTCGGCCGACATCATCCACAAGTCCGATGTGGATGGTGTCGCACTCGACCTGACCACGGCCGAAGCCGTCCGCGTCGCCGCTGAGAACATGCTGGCGCGCATTCGAAAGATCAGGCCGGAGGCACGGATATCGGGCTTTCTGGTTCAACCGATGATCCGGCGGCGCAATGCCCGCGAGCTGATCGCCGGCATCGCCGACGACCCGACGTTCGGTCCGGTCATCGTCTTCGGCCGAGGCGGGACGGCGGTCGAGGCGATCGCCGACAAGGCACTGGCGCTGCCGCCTCTCGATCTCGATCGGGCTCGCGACCTCATTGCCCGCACCAGGGTGTCCCGTGTCCTGGCGGCTTACCGGAACGTTCCTGCCGCCAATCTCGACGCTGTGGCGACAACGCTCGTCAAGCTTGCCCAACTGGCGGCGGATTGTCCCGAAATCCGCGAGCTCGACCTCAACCCTCTGCTCGCCGACCCGGACGGCGTCATCGTGGTCGATGCCCGGATCAGGGTGATGCCGGTTGGCGCCTGCCGCGAGAATGATCATCCGCGCATGGTGATCCGGCCTTATCCCCGCCATCTGGAGCGGCGGACGGTGCTGAAGGACGGCCGCAAGATCCTGATCAGGCCGTTGCGCCCGGAGGATGAGAAGCTCTATCCGGATTTCCTGGCGGGCATCACCGAGGACGATCTGCGCCTGCGCTTCTTCGCCCTTCCGCGCAAGCCCAGCCACGATTTCATCGCGCGGCTGACCCAGCTGGACTATGCGCGCGCGATCGCGTTCGCCGCCATCTCCGAGGAGGATGGGCGCCTCCTCGGCGTCTCACGCCTGCATGCCGACGCCAATCATGAGCGCGCTGAATACGCCGTGCTCGTCCGCTCCGATCTGAAGGGCCAGGGCCTGGGCTGGACGCTGATGGAAATGGTGATCGCCTGGGCTCGGCAGGAGGGGTTGTCGGTCATTCACGGCCAGGTGATGCGCGGAAACTCCACCATGCTGAGGATGTGCCGCGAGCTCGGCTTCGGCACGCGGCCCGAGCCGAACGACACCGATCTGGTCAATGCCGAGCTGATTCTTCGGCCTGCTCCCGGCGTTTGAGGAACATCAAGGCGCTCAAGGGCGCCGCGTGCTCCTGCTTGTCGATCACAAGGCGCACTCGGGGTCTCTATCGCGGGAACGGGCTGACCATAAGGAGGAGGTTACAATGACAGGCTTGAGCAAGATTTCGCTGCAGCTCGCGCGTTGTCCCGAGTTTCCCGAAGGCAATCCGCGCGACGGCTACGAGATCGTCGCACCGCTCGACGAAGCGGGGCGGCTCGACACGGAGGCCTGGCACGCCCAGCGCGATCACTGCCGCGTGAGGCGGTTGGCACCTGACGGAGCAACGCGCCACGGCAGGCTGCTCCACCGCGCGGGCGGAGCAGGTGGAGCGAGCTGGGTCTTCGACTATGATGACCGGTCTGACGCGGACGATGAAGGCGGCTTTCGCCTCGACAGCCACCGGATGGCGCCTGGCGAATATGTGTCGATCAAGGACGCCGGCGGGCGTTTGCGGACCTATGCCGTCATGGCGGTCCGGAAGGCCTGATCTACCGGCTGCCGGAGCACCTGAACCTCACGCCGCGGCGGCCGGTCAGCCCTTGGGATGCATCTGCTTGGTGTGTTCGAAGAACGTGGCGTTAGGGCAGAAGCTAGGGCCGTTCTCGGCGCTATGGTCCTGCTCGATCCATTTGCCGCACGCTTCATGAGCGGCGCACCAGAGACAGCGGCGATTGGCGGCGTCATAGAGCCGCCCGCGACTTGCCGCCAGTTCGGGCTCAATGCCAATTCGCTCCATCATGGCGCCCATCAACCGGGCCTGCCGTTCGAAACGGCGCCTGAGCCAGATGCGCATGGTGGTGCTCCGTCGGTTGCAAGTCGAGCACGCATTATCGGGATCGAGCGACATGCTCGCCTTGATCTCGGACAAGTCCGCGCATGGCGACCCGGTTGAGGGGGCTTTGACGCGCATCAAGGCGGAGCCCAACCCGCGATCTAAGATCGTCTCCGATAGCCATCAGTGGGAGGCTCCGATGTCCTACGCCGAGATATTGGTTGCCCTGGGCGAAGACGATGCCGCCTATCAGCGAGGCAGCTATGCGGGAATGCTCGCTGGCCAGCTCGGCGCGAGCCTTCTGGGTGTTCTGTCGCGATGGCCGCACCCGCCGGAGGTCGAGCCAAACGCCACAATCGGGATGGTGGGCGAGCTGCTCGCGGAAGCGCGCGCCAGCTGCCATGTCGATCTCGCCACAGTGGAGGCAGGGTTCCGCGCCACGGTCGAAGCGAGCGTCGACCAAGTCTTCTTTGCTGGCGGAATCGGATCGATGACCGAAGCGGTGCTGCGCGAAGCGCGGCGCGCCGACCTCATCGTGATCGGACAGTCGACATCATCGGGCAATGATGATGGTCCCTGCGATGCGCAGGTGTTGCTCGTCCGCGGCGGGCGGCCCGTCCTGGTCGCGCCGCCTGCCTACGAGGCTCGCGCGCTGCCGCGACATATTGCGATAGCCTGGCGCGACTGTCGGGCCTCGCGACGCGTTGTACGTGAGGCTCTGCCGCTGTTGCGCCGGGCGCAGCAGGTCAGCGTGGTCACCTTGAACGAGGTACTGTCGGCCGCACCGGCAAGCAGCGCCGCCGATGTCGCCGATTTCCTGCAGAGCCACGGCGTCCCCGCGAGGGCCCGCGGTCGAAGCGGGGCAGCACCGCTGCGAGAGCTCCTGCATATCCTCGACGAAGACGATGCCGATCTGCTCGTCGCGCCCGCCTATTGCAGCAATCAGCTCGTGTGTTCCGAGCTGGTGCGGCAGACGACGCGGATGTTGTCGCGCTGCCGCATTCCCTGCCTTCTCTCGACCTGACTGCGAGCAGCGCCGCTCCGAAATGGGCTGTTGACACACTCATGATTGACCCGATCAGGCCAACAAGGCGCGATCGGGCCGGTTTTTTTAGTGAGACATCAGACAGCAAACCGGCGTCGATTCCAGTAGATCTGCAGTCATCCCGCCGAGCAGCCACTCGCGCATTCGGCTGTGGCCATATGCGCCGGATACAATCAGGTCCGAGTTCTGGCGGCGCGCACAGTCGATCAACTCTTGCGCTGCGAAATTGGTGATCTTGGGCCGCACATCGAGGTCAGCCGCAACACCGTGCAGAGCGAGATAGTCGCGTACGTCATGGGTGCCCTGCTCGGGAGCCCCCTCTCCAACGGAGACGATGGTCACAGTCTTGGCACGCTTGAGGAAGGGCAGAGCATCCCAGACGGCGCGTCGCGCCTCCCGCGTATCGCGCCAGGCGATTACGATGTTCTCGGCCAAAAGCTCGGCGACGTCCGGCGGCGCGACGAGAAGCGGACGCCCGAGATCCATGACAAGATCAGCAGGGGCGAGTGCCATCCTGCCTTGCGGCGCGTCGAGTGAGGACTGCCGGCCCACCACCACGATATCGGCAGCGCGAGCGTTGCGCGTGATGTAGGGAAGCGGCGTGTCGATGGCGCTGCGCCAGACGATGTCGTTGTAATGTCCGGCGACGCGCCGAAAGATGGCCTCCGCCCTTGCAAGGTCCTCCTGCGCAGCCTTCGTGGCCTCCTCGACAAGCATCGCATCGACGCTGACTGTACCGTCTCCGAGATAAAGGACAGCACGTTCCTGAGCGGCAATGCCGATCAGACGGCTGCCGAAGCGCTCTGCGAGCGACAACGCGAGCCTGACACGATCGGCTGCGCCAGCACCGAGATTGATCGGGACCATGACGCTCGCGAGGCCAAAATCCTGTGATGAGGCCGTGTTCAGTTCCATGACGATCTCCCTGGTTGGAGTGACAAGGAAGCTTCGACCTGAGTGGAGAGAACGGCATTGATTTGCCGCAAGCAGCGGCAAGCTTGTCATGCGCGCGCATCGGTGGCGCCAGCGTAGCCGAGCAAGACGCGCTTCACTGCCGCGGCTACGCTCGCCGCTTCGACGTTTGCGCGGATCGTGGTCCAGTCGGTCGGCGCTCCGTGCCTTGCGATCTGCTGCACCACCACATCCGGCGTGGCGTCGGACGGATCGTCCCGTCGGTGCGTGACGCGGTCGACCAGGGTCTTTTCTGGCGCATCCAGCCAGACGCCACGAAACGTGGCACCGACGCTGGCCGCGATCCCGACATAACGATCGCGATCGGCCTGCCGGTCGAACACCGCGTCGGCGATAACGGATCGGCCACCTCGTAGGACGCGCTCTGCGGTTTCGGCGAGCTCGGTATAGACGCGGAGGGAGATCTCCGTCCGATACGCATCTGCAGGCAGGCGGGCGCGCGCCGCGACGCCGAAGAGGCGTTTCCGGAAGCGATCGCTGGAAAGGACGCGCGCGCCGGGCGCGGCTCCCAGGCACGGCGCGACTGCGGCAGCGACCGTCGATTTCCCAGAGCCGGAATAACCGCCGATGGCCGTTAGCGTCGGCGGGCTCTCGCGCAGGAGTTCGCAGCAGAGGTCGAGATAGCCCTGAGCTTCGAGGGCGTTTTGGCAGATCGTCGCGGTTCGCGCCGTAACATGGGCCCGGACCGCGGCGCGCACCGCCATGAACAGCAGAAGCAGGGCGATGCCGGCATCGTCTCCGGTCGCGTCAAGATAGCGGTTGAACAGGATGTTGGCCAAATCCTTCGCGCCGCCATGCCACAGATCCATCAGCGCGAAGGCGACATCGTAAAGCACGTCGGTGGTGGCGAGGTCTTCGTCGAATTCGAGGCAGTCGAACAACGTCGGCCTGCCGTCGATGAGGCAAATATTGCGCAGGTGTAGATCGCCATGCACGCGCCGCACGAAGCCGTCTCGTGCGCGCTGATCGAGCAGGGCGGCATGACGCGTCAATGCCGCACGGCAGGCGGAATCCGCGGCGGCCACGGCATCCGGCTGCAGATGCGGCGCGCTTGCGAAGGCGCGCGTGTTGACGTCGAGCACGCGGCGCAGGCGCTCGGCGCCGCCGGCATCGTCGGCGACAGGGGCGGATCGATGAAATTCGGCGATGACGTCCGCGAGATCCTCGATCTGCACTCCGGTCAAGCTCCCTGCGCCGGCCAGCTTGTCGAACAGCATGGCACCGTCGAAGCGCCGCATCTCGAGGACGGCATCGACGAGTTGACCAGTGCCGTTCAAGACGAGGCGTCCGTCAGACTCGAGGGTAACGCGGTGCACCTGACGATAGAGATCGGGCGCCGTCCGGCGGTTCAACTCCAGCTCGCGCTCGCAAAGCTGCAGCCGGCGCTCCGGGCTGGAAAGATCGACATAGGGAAGGCGCACTGGCCGCTTCAGTTTGAAGGCGCGTTCGCCAAGCAGCAGCACCGTTGAGATATGCGTCGAGACCGACTCGTCCGGCGGCTCGCCCGAGCCGAACGCCCGCCGCGAGCACAAGAAGGCGATGACATCGTTCTGCCTGTCGACATCCATCCCGAGGGCTCCGGCTGCGCGCCAAAAGACTAGCTGCGGGCAGGCCTCTATGGCCTTGATGTCCCTCAACGCCGGCGCGCATTGGCATTATGTGGCGATGCCGACCGAACTCGACAGCTGTGAGGCGAGTTCCAACGGAGCCAGCCCTTGCGACCGCATGAGCGATAGCGACGCTCGTCAGTCGCTCAGCGCCCGCAGCGCGTTGAGCACCACCGCGACATCGATTCCCTCTTGCAACAGAGCCCCCTGCACGGGGGTCAGCCATCCCATGGCCGCCGCCGCCATGCCCAAGAGCGACAGCCCGATACCGGCGGAGACGCTCTGGAGCGCGACCTCGCGGGCGCGGCGTGCAATCTGCAATGCGAGCGGAAGACGATCCAGGCTGTCGACCAGCAAGACCATGTCGGCCGTCTCGGCGGAAGCGGCCGAGCCGTGCGTGCCGAGCGCGGCCCCAATCGTCGCGGCGGCGAGCGCCGGAGCATCGTTGACGCCGTCGCCAACCATCATGACCGGCCCGTATCGCTGCTCCGCCTTGACGATAGCGACCTTGTCGGCTGCGGATTGGTCGGCGTGGACGGCATCGAGCGGCAATCCCGCAGTCATTGCCGCTGCGATCTTCGGCAGGTCTCCGGTGGCCAGGACCACTCGCTCGACTCCGAGGGAACGTAATTCGCCAAGCACGTCTTCCGCGCCATGGCGCAAGCGGTCGGAAAGCAGGATCCTGCCCGCGAACTTGCCATCGATCGCGACGGCGACGATTGGCCTCCCATCCGGAACATATGCCAGGCTCTCCGTGTCGCACGTCGCGATCAAGCCTGTCACGAAATTCCAGCCACCCAAGGCGAGATGCAGTCCCTCGACGGAGCCGGAGATGCCTTCGCCGGCCGTTTCGCTCACCGCCTCGGGAACGGCGAGAGAAAGGCCACGGTCCTGTGCTTCGTCGACGAGGGCACGGGCCGCAACATGTGGTGAGGCCTGGTCGAGGGACGCTGCGAGCCGCAGCAGCGTGGTTTCGTCGCAGACGGGTGGCTCGGCCAGCTCGATGCCAGCCAGCCGAAGGCGTCCCTCCGTCAGCGTGCCGGTCTTGTCGAGCACGATCGTGCGAATGCCGGCGAGACCTTCGATGACCTGGGCGCCCTTGACGAGGATGCCGTGCCGGGCTGCACGCGACATGCCGGCCACGAGCGCGACAGGGACCGCAAGCAGAAGAGGGCACGGCGTGGCGATCACCAGGACAGCGACGGCCCGGACGGCATCGCCGCTCGCGGACCAGGCCAGGCCCGCCAGTGCAACAGTGATTGCGAGAAAGCCCAGCGCATAATGATCGGCTAGCCGCGACATCGGCGCCTTGGAACGCTGCGCGGCTTCGACCATTCGTACAATTCCGGCGTAGACGCTGTCCTTCGCCGCGCGGGAAGCGACGAGCTCGAAAGCCTCGCCGATATTGCTTGCCCCGCTAGGGACCTCGGCGCCGATCTCGCGACGAACCGGCAGCGATTCACCGGTCAGTGCCGACAGGTCCAGCCGGGCAATCCCCTTCCTGATCAGCCCGTCGACCGGCGTGACGTCGCCCTGCCGGATCAGCAGTCGATCGCCGGGTGCGATACTTTCCGCCGGCACCTCGTGCAGCCCGTCACCATCGAAGCGCAGCGCCCGCACCGGCCGGCGCGAGAGCAGCGCGGTCATGTCACGTTGTGCGCGTCCCTCGGCGAAGGCTTCCAGATACTGTCCGCCGGCATACATCAGCGCAACGATCGCAGCGGCCAGGCTCTCGCCGACGAAGAGCGCGGCGCTCATCGACAGGGCCGCCGCGATGTCGAGCCCGAACTCGCTGCGACGCAGGCTAACGAGGATGTCGAACGCGAGCTTGGCCAGGACCGGTAGCGTCGCGACCATCCAGGCCAAGTTCGCCGCAGCTTCGGTGCCGTACAGCTTCAAGGCGAGGCCTAGCGGCAGCCCGACCAGAGGCGATGCCACGATCCCGCGCTTCATCCAGCCGTGGAACAGGGCTGCACCCCCCCGCCTGTCCCTGCTTTCCGACTGAGCGCGTAGGACTTGAGGTGGCGAGCCGATCATGTCTGCAACTGGCTCTTGCCGGCTGCAACTACCACCGGCAGAATCTCGCCGGTCGAAAGCGAGACGACGTTGCGGCGGCCGATCTCTTCGGCCTTGGAGGGATTGTTCGGCATCGCAATCCTCCCGTTCGCCGATGGCATATTCACGGTTGGCCGTCCGACGGCGGACCGGTCAACCCGGCTGGTCCATGAATTCCACGCCCAGCTCCTTCTGTCGCCGCCAGCGTACTTTCACCTGCCGCCTCTGGGCTTGATGGGGCAGCATTAGCTCGAACTCCTCCGATGCGACCAGGCTGCTGTTGATCCGCAGACGTGCGCCGTTCAATGAAACATCGAGGACCGCGCAATCGATCGTCGCGTTGAGGTGCGGGAGGACAATCTTGCCACGCTTATTGACGCGGGATCGTTCGCCGAGGCGACGGTTCACTTTGCGACCGCGCCCGCGAGCAAATGAATGCTGCAGGGGGACGCCGTAGGCATTTGCATCGGCGATATGGTAGCGGACCCCTCGGGCCATCGCGTTTTCCAGGGATCGGTCGGCGCATTCGATTGCCAGAAGCGCTTCCTGTGCAATGCCGGCATCGCAGGCACCGATGACGCTTTCGATACGGAAATCCAGATCACTCAGCCGCACTGCGAAGCTCAGCTGGTTCGAGATCTGGCCAATCGCCATCTCCAAGGCAGCGGCTCCTGAAATCGGGATTAGCAACGCTACAAAGCTCGCATCTGGCCGTCGGCAAAAATAACCAGTCCCCTGGAGCGCCAAATTCAAGCGCTTCGCGAACTCGCGTGAGATCTCTTCGGCTGTCTGGCGCCCGAATTTAGCGGCGAAGTAGCCTAGCTCCGGGATTTGAATTGCCAGGATACCAATCCCATTGCCGGCATTTGCCCGCACCTCGTCGAGCTTGCGCACCAGCTTTTCGGGAGACAGCAAGTTCATGGGGAGCTGCCCGGCCGCGGCGGGATCGTCATATGCGTGCGAGCTGGAAAGCGAACCGCGATCAAACGCGGTTCTCAGTCTCTGGATCGCGTTGACGAGGTCATCGGCGCAGGCTTCCGTCATCGTCACGCAGTCGCGTGCTCCAAGGCGGAAGGCCTGGATGACCGCATCCTGACGCTTTTCCGGCGCCACGAATATGACCGGAGCGCGCCCCGAAACGCGGTCGACGACGCTGCCAAGCAAGGGCAACCCTTCATCGAGACCGGCGTCCGAGCAGAGCACGCACGCGACTCGATCGCGACCGACCAATTGCTCAAGTTCGTCAAGATTGCCGGCGGCGGACACCATGCAGGCGCTTCGCGCTCTCAGATGGGCGGCGAGTTCCTCGCCTTCCGCGTCATCGCCCCAAAGAGCGGCGATGACGCCACTTTCCGCTGTCGCCTGCCCCTCCATCCCAACCCCACGAGATAGGTGTCGTTGGTTCAGCCAGCGTGAAATCGCTGAGCGTGTCGTTGACGTAGATCAAATCGTCCGCAATGGCCGACGCGATTTCCTGTCGAAGGCCCGCGTCGGCAGTCCTACCAGAGGCGTTGTCAGTATCTCGCTCTTCACCGCGCCACGGAACCACGGCGACCTCCGCCTATCCCTGCCCCCAGATGAGCGGGCAAGGCCCCGGGGCGGCGCGCCACTCACGCCGCCAGCTTGCCCTTGTCGCCAGTCTCCGCGACCAGTTCGGCTCCGACCGCCGACAGCGAGGCGATGTTGCGGCGCATGACCTCGGACATTTGGTTCACCTCGTCCGAGTAATCCTTGGTGACGCGCTCGGTGAACTGACGCTGGAGGTCGACGGCCTCGCCGAGTTCCTGACAACGGCCGAGGCTACGGCACAGATCCGCCTGGGCCTGCAGGCGCCGACTGGCAAAGCTCAGGAACTCGGACGCGATCGCCCAGTTCGCCTCGATGATCGCCTGGGGGATCGCGGCCGCCGCCTTGAGCTGCGACTGTGCGGTCCGTGCAATTCCATCCAGCCCGGCGATCGCGTCCTTGGCCGCCTGCTGGTTCGACTTCACATTGGTCATATCCGCCTCCGTTTCTGGGATCGTGCGGTATCCAGGCTGCACGCGAGACAAATGCCGCGTCCGGTATGTTGTTGCCTTGATGCAGGTCAAAGCGACGACCGTCGCCCGCAAGCATGCTTTCGGGAGTTGCCCGGATCCGCATGGAGCCGCCATGACCGCCGCTACTTCACAGCGTTCCGCCCATGCCTGCGCAACACCAATCGCGGTGACCGCGAACCGGGAAACGCCAGCGGCAGCTCCGGCTGGCGGCGAGCCACGCGTGGACAGGCTGCTCCATGCTGCGATCGGCCGCTCGTTCGCCGGGTTTTCCCCGATGGGGCTTGCGGAAGCCTGGTTCGATTGGTCGCTTCATCTCGCCGCCTCGCCGGGACGGCTCGCCGAGCTCGCACGGCAGGGATTGGCGGAAACGATGCGCCTGATCGAGCTGGCGTCGAGCGCGAATACCAGCAACGTCTGCACGCCTTGTGAGCGCTCCCTGCCGCATGACAAGCGCTTTCGCCATCCATCCTGGCAACGCTGGCCCTATGCGCTCTATGCGGAAGGCCTGCTCGCTGGCGAGCGCCTGTGGGACTTGGCGACCCGCGACGTCCACGGCGCAACGCCGCATCACCTTGCCCAGCTCAACTTCGTCGGCCGGCAGACGCTCGATCTGCTCGCGCCATCGAACTGGCCCTGGAGCAATCCCGAGGTGGTCGACACGACCGTTCGGGAACGCGGATCGAACCTGCTTCGCGGCACCCTGTTCGCGCTCGAGGACGTGGCTCGGCTGGCCAGGCGCGAAGGTCCGCGCGAAGCGTTGCAGTTTCAGCCCGGCAGAGACCTCGCATTGACGGAAGGCAAAGTCGTTCACCGCACCCCGCTGGCGGAGATCATTCAATACGCACCTTCCACCGGCGAGGTTCGGGTCGAGCCGATCGTGATCGTGCCAGCCTGGATCATGAAGTACTATATTCTCGACCTGCGTCCGGAGAACTCGCTGATCCGGCATCTGGACGAGCAGGGCTTTACGGTCTTCGTCATCTCCTGGAAGAATCCCGAGCTGTCCGATCGTGATCTCGGCCTGGATGATTATCGCGTGTCCGGGGTGCAACCGGCCTTTGCGGCGGCGCTCGCCGCGACCGGCGCCAGCCGGCTTCACGCCGTCGGCTATTGCATCGGCGGCACCCTGCTTGCCCTCACGGCCGCCGCCATGGCGCGCGACCTCGACCACCGTCTGGCGACCCTGACCCTTCTCGCCGCGCAGGTCGATTTTCGCGAGGCGGGCGAGCTCAGCCTCTTCGTCGACGAAAGCCAGCTTGCGATCCTCGACGACGTGATGGCGGAGGACGGCGTGCTCGAGGCCGCGCGTATGGCGGGGACCTTCCACCTGCTGCGCTCGAACGACCTGATCTGGTCGCGCATCGTCCGGACCTATCTCCTGGGACAACGCGAGGCGGCGACCGATATCGCGACCTGGTCAACCGATGCGACCCGCATGCCGGCGCGCATGCACTCAGAATACCTGCGCGCCTTCTATCTGAACAACGACCTGGCCGAGGGTCGCTTTCAGGTCGAGGGACAGGCGGTGTCGCTGCGCGACATCCATAGCCCGATCTTCGCTGTCGGTACCGAGCACGACCATGTGGCGCCGTGGCGGTCCGTCTACAAAATTCACCGGCTAGCCGACGCGGATGTAACTTTCGTGCTGGCCGATGCCGGACATAATCGCGGCATCGTCGCCCCGCCATCGCAGACTGGCCGCCGCTTCCGTATCGGCTCAGCGCTGGCGCACGACCATCATGCGACGCCGGAGCAGTGGCTGGCTGGGGCGTCTCTTCGGCAGGGGTCATGGTGGCCTGCCTGGGTCAACTGGCTCAGCGAGCATTCCAGCGGGCTCGTTCCCGCCCGGACCATCGATGATCACGGCCTTGGCTCGGCGCCCGGCAGCTACGTCCACGGGTAAACGAAGGCCGGTTCTTGATCTGACGCAATGAACGCCCGCCGTTATCGCTCATCATGTAGGCAGCAACAGGAGGATGACATGCTGACCGGCATCAAGAGCGTTTTCGTCGCGATCACCGAGGAGGGTCGAGAAGAGCCGAGCGCGGCGCTGGGCTATGCGTTGTCGCTCGCGAAAGCGGCCAATGCGCATCTTGTCGTCGAAGCAGCGGCGATGCGCTACACGATTCCCTATTCGATGATCGACGATTTTGGCCAGGCGCTGATCTCGTCCGAGAACCGCCGGATCGCCGCGTTGGCCGAAGCAGTGGCCGGGACGGCGAAGTCGGAAGCTGACTTCGCCGGCGTGGTGGCTACAATTGAATCGGAGCAGCTCCATTTCAGAGACATGCGAGACCGTTTGATCTGCCGCGCCCGCGTCGCGGACATTACGGTGCTCGACGCTGAACCCTCCGCCGCGGAGATCGATCGCGGTTTGATCGAGGCTGTTATCTTCGAGAGCGGCCGGCCGGTGATCATCGTGCCGCCTGATCGTCCAAAGTTTGACGCCCGGCAGGTCCTCGTCGCCTGGGATGGCGGGGCGAGAGCCGCTCGGGCTGTGGCCGACGCCATGCCTATTCTGAAGGCGGCGGAGGCCGTCGAAATCCTATCAGTCACCGAGGAGAAAGAGCTTGAGAGAATGCTCCCCGGAACAGATCTCGCATCTCATCTGTCCCGACACGGGATCAAAGTCACGGTCAATCTCGCCGATACCCGTTCCGGCGACGTCGCCGACATCATCCGGTCGCATGCGGTCGGTAGCGGGGCGGGGCTGATCGTGGCTGGCGCCTATCGCCATTCCCGACTGCGCGAATTCCTGCTCGGCGGAGTGACGCAGTCATTGCTCAAGCAATGCACCGTGCCGCTCCATCTCTCCCATTGAGAGCCCTCGACGCTGAGCAGGGAGGCCAAGCTTGCGGGCGATGGTCTTGCATGAGATCGGGCAGCCGCTCGTCGCAGAAGAGCGTCCGGACCCGCTCCCCGCGCCTGGCGAGGTGCGGTTGCGGGTCGAAGCATGCGCGGTGTGTCGGACCGATCTTCATGTCGTCGATGGCGATCTGAGCGACCCAAGGCTGCCGCTCATACCGGGACATGAGATCGTCGGCATCGTCGATCGGGTTGGTGCGGGCGTCACTGTGCTACAGGTCGGTACCCGCGTTGGAGCGGCATGGCTCGGGCATAGCTGCGGCAAGTGCCCATACTGCGCCAGCGCCGCCGAAAACCTCTGCGACGCGCCGGTCTTCACCGGCTACACGCGTGATGGGGGTTTTGCGACCCATGCGCTGGTCGATGCCGCCTTTGCCTACCCCCTCGCGCACTTCGAGAACCCGGTCGAGGCCGCGCCGCTGATGTGCGCCGGCCTGATCGGCTGGCGAGCGCTGCGTTTGGCCGGCGACGGCCGACGGATCGGCCTCTACGGCTTTGGCGCCGCTGCCCACATTCTGACGCAGGTCTGCTGCTGGCAGAGCCGCGAAGTCTATGCCTTCACGGCGACTGGCGACGATGCGGCGCAGCGCCATGCCTTGTCGCTCGGCGCTTGCTGGGCTGGCTCTTCGGAAGAAGCGCCGCCCGCGGAGCTCGACGCCGCCATCATCTTCGCGCCGGTTGGAGACCTCGTACCGAAAGCGCTCGCTGCCATCCGCAAGGGCGGCTGCGTCGTCTGTGGCGGCATTCATATGAGCGATATCCCGCAGCTCCGATACGCTCTGCTCTGGGGCGAGCGCAGGATCGTCTCGGTGGCGAACCTGACCCGGGCCGACGCGACGGAGTTCCTTGCCATCGCACCTCGCGCCGGCATCAGGACGACGAACCATATCTATCGACTCGATCAGGCCAACGAGGCCCTTGCCGACCTGCGAGCCGGGCGCTTCCAGGGCGCCGCGGTGCTGGTGCCGTGATGACTGGCGGTAGCGGTCATTGGCGCGCTCAGCGCCGACCTCTCCAGGGTGAAGCGATGGCTCCGAGGATGGACCCGTGGCACTGTCTTCCGATCGCTGCGGTACTCGACGCCACAGGCTCGTCCTCGGCGGGGCTGAGCCGCGCCGAAGCAGCCAGCCGCCTTGCCCGGTTCGGCCCGAACCGTCTGCCCGAAGCGCGCGGCAAGACGATCGCCGGCGTCTTCCTTGCGCAGTTCCGCAGCCCGTTCATCTATCTGCTACTCGCCGCGGCCGGCGTCTCGCTCGGCCTAGGCCACTTCAGCGACGCCGGCTTCATCCTTGTCGTCCTGGCCCTCAATGCCGCCATCGGAGCGTTTCAGGAATGGCGGGCCGAGACACGGGCGCGCGCCTTGAAAAGCCTCATCACCGGCACGGTAGCCGTCAGGCGCGACGGTAGCCTGGTCAGGCTCCCGATCGAGGAACTTGTCATCGGCGACGTGGTGCAGATGACGAGCGGCGAGCGGGTAGCAGCCGACCTGCGCCTGATCGAAGCGCAAGGACTGGCCGCCGATGAAAGTCTTCTGACCGGCGAGTCCCAGCCCGTCGACAAGATCGCCTCGGCGATCGTAGCCGCCGAGGCGCCGCTCGGAGACAGGTTGACCATGCTGCATGCCGGAACGACAGTCGCCAAGGGCCGCAGTCTGGCGCTCGTCGTCGCGACCGGGCGTGACACCGAGGTCGGGCGGTTGGCCATGGCTCTGGAGCGGCCAGAACCGCCGCCGCCGCTGGTGCGGCGGATGGCGCGCTTCACGAACCATGTGGCGCTCGCGATGCTCGGTACGGTGGCCGTCGTCGGCGCACTCGAGGCGCTACGCGGTGCGGCCGCCGCAGACATCCTGCTGCTCGCCATCGCGCTCGCAGTGGCGGCGATCCCCGAAGGCTTGCCGATCGCCATGACGGTGACGCTTTCTATCGCAGCCGAGCGCATGGGTCTGCGCCATGTCGTCGTCCGTCGTCTCGCCGCCGTCGAAGGGCTCGGCGCTTGCACCTTGGTCGCGACCGACAAGACGGGGACGTTGACCCTCAACCAGCTGACCGTGGCGCGCTTATGGGTGCCCTCCCATGGCGACGTCGGACCGGAGAGTCCGGCTGGCCGGGAACTTCTGGCCTCGGCGGCTTGCACGAGCGAAACCGTGTCCGACAGTGCCGATGGGCTGCAGGGTGACTCGGTCGATCTCGCCTTCATCCGCGCCGCCGCGGCGCAGGGGGTCGGGGCCGATGGCGGCGCGCCGACGCATCGGCATCTCTACGAGCCGGAGCGGCGCTATGCCGCCTCGCTTTATCACGATGGCGAAAGCCTGATCGTTCATGCCAAAGGCGCGCCCGAAACCGTCGCAGGGTTCTGCACGGATGCCGGCGACGAGGCGATCGCCGCCGCTCGCCGGCTCTCGGCCGCGGGATATCGGGTGATCGCGGTCGCAGCCGGCCGCACCACGTTTTCAGCGGTGGGCAAGCTTGAAGGGTTACGCCTCCTCGGTCTGGCGGCGCTCGCCGATCCGCTTCGCCCGGAGGCGAAGGGCGCGGTCTCCCGCGCGCAGCAGGCCGGCTTGCAGATTGTGCTGATCACCGGAGATCATCCGCTGACCGCGCTGGCGATCGCGCGCGAGCTCGGTCTGGCTCAGCACCAGGACGAAGTCGTAACCGGCCCAATGCTTGCTGCCTCAGAAGGGGCCGCCTTCGACAGGCTTGTCGCCGGCGCCCGTGTCTTCGCCCGCACGGAGCCGATGCAGAAGCTCGCCATCGTCGAGAGCTTGCGCCGCCAAGGACATGTAGTTGCGGTCACGGGCGACGGCATCAACGACGCTGCCGCATTGCAGGCCGCCGATATCGGGGTGGCGATGGGCAAGGGCGGCACGGATGTGGCGAGGGACGCCGCCGATCTGATCCTGGCCGACGACAATTTTGCTTCGATCGTCGCCGGCATCGAGGCCGGCAGGGTAGCCTACGATAATCTCCGGAAGGTGATCCTGCTCACTTTGTCGACCGGCGCAGCCGAAATCCTGCTGATGCTGCTCGCGACACTGTTCCAGCTCCCGCCGCCGCTCACCGCCGTACAGCTTCTATGGCTGAACCTGATCACCAACGGCATCCAGGACGTGGCGCTGGCCTTCGAGGGCGGCGACCCCGATGTCCTTCAGCGGCCCGTCCGCCCCGCTACCGAGCCGATCTTCGATCGCCGGATGATCGAGCAGGTGCTCCTCGGCGGCACCGTCATCGGCCTGACGGCGTTTGGCTACTACTATTACGCGCTTGCAGGCATCGGCATGCAGCATGTCGCGGCGCAAGGCGCGGTCCTCTGGCTGCTGGTCTGGTGCGAGAATGCGCATTGCTTCAACTGCCGCTCGGAGGAGCGTTCGGCATTCTCTATCCCGCTGGCATCCAATCCGCTCCTGATAGCTGCTGTGCTCGGCACTCAGGCACTACAGAGCGCGGTGCTCTGGCTGCCGCCGCTACGCGATCTGCTCTCCCTTGACGCGCTCTCGCTTGCGGACGGCATGGCCCTGGCGAGCGCCGGGCTGATCGTCCTGGCGATCATGGAACTCTATAAGCGCGCGCTCATCATTTGCGGTTGCGGTCCCGTCCTGCCGAAGGCCTAGCCCGGTCGATGGGAGCTCCATCTGAGGTCTTGTCTCTCCGCTCTGCCCGGACGGACGCACTGCGCTTGGCGAGCACGATCTCCCTGAGCAGGCTCAGATATCCCCTAACGTGCATCCATGTCGTGATCGGAGGTTTGTTATCAAGAGCCTCCGTCAACTGCTCTGGTTGATCAGACGCTCTGCTGCGCCAGCGCTTACGGATCTTCGCAAGCCAGCTTGGAATGGCTATTGGAGACATGGCGGTACGCCAAGATTGAGACTCTATGACGTAGCTTGAAGCAGCGACGCATCATGTCGTTGATCTCAGTCAAACCGCTTTGTTACGGCTCGGCAATTCGTTGTTATGGAGGATCAAGCGCTGCGCTCGTGCCCCCGCAGCTTATCAGTCGACCCTTTCGTCCGCGAAGATCGTTCGGCCACGCTCGCCGGCGAAATAGGCCTGGAGCCAGGCATCGTCATGCGCCAGCAGGTCGCTGAGCGTTCCGGTCGCGATGACCTTGCCATGCGCGATAGCCGCGATCCTGTCGCAGGTCGCGTGGAGGCTGCTGAGATCGTGGGTGATCATCATCACCGTCAAGTCCAGGCTAGCTTTGAGCGTCAGCAGCAGCTCGTCGAAAGCGTCGGCGGCGATCGGGTCGAGGCCCGATGTTGGCTCGTCGAGAAATAGGATTTCGGGATCGAGCGCGAGCGCGCGCGCCAATGCAGCCCGCTTGGTCATACCGCCCGAGAGCTCCCAGGGGTATTTGCCTGCGGCATCGTGAGGAAGGCCGACCAGCTCGATCTTCAGCATGGCCATTTCCGCCATGAGGCGCGGCGACAGCTGGAGACTTTCCCGCATTGGAAACTGAATATTGTCGGCGACGGTGAGGGAGGAGAACAGGGCGCCGTGCTGGAACATGACGCCGAAGCGCTGCTCCATCGTCCGGCGTTCTCTGGCTGAGAGCGTATCGACATCCTGGCCGAAGATTTCGATCACGCCGCCGCGCTTTGGCACGAGTCCGAGAATCGTCCGAGCCAGGACCGACTTGCCCGAGCCTGATGCACCGATCACGCCGAGGATCTCGCCGCGCGCGATCTCGATATCGAGGCGATCCAGGATGGTCTTATCGCCAAAACCGACATCGAGCCCGCGCACGCTGACGACGATCTCGCACTGCCGCTGTCCGCCCTGGATGGTCAACGTCATATGCCCGTCAGCAGGCGCTCGATCTCCTGGATAGGGTGCTTGGTCAGATCCTTGTCGACCTCGGCGATGACGGTAGCCTGCACACCATTGCTCAAGTTCTCGCGGAGCGCAGCGAGCATCCGCGGTGGGGCCACCAGCACGACCCCGTGTGGACGGCTGCGATGGAGTGCTGCGAACGCGTCCACCGTCTCACGTGCGAAGTCCAGCTCGGCCATCTCGTGCCAATCGGTCGCTTCGGCTGCACTGATGGGACCGAAGGCGTTCTGGATGCGCCCGGGACGGTCCGTACCCTGCTTCGCGGTCGATGGGTTTGCGGGCGCTTGGGTCGCTCGTTCGAGCCGCAGGTTCGGAAAGGCCGCATCGCCTTCATTGCACAGGAACAGCGCCTTGCGGGCATCGCAGACGAGAACCCAGGCCTTGGGTGGAATGCGCAGTTCCATGGCGTCGATCTCCATCGGATGCGGCAGCGCTACTCGATGTGATGATTTCCGATCGTTCGGCGCCATTCATTGATCGAGCGCAAAGCCCGGTCGAATGGTCGATGACCTCATGCAGCAGCGGGCGTTGCCATGGCTTGCGGGCATGGGGAGGACTGCGATGCTTAACGGAGAAGGAGTGCCGCGCGCCGGCGCACGCCTATCGTTTCATGGCGCGGCCCAGGCCGTAACCGGATCGTGCTACGCGCTTGAGACCAGCGAAGCGCGCATCCTGATCGATTGCGGCATGTTCCAGGGCTCGAAGACGGAGAAGGAACTGAACTACAGGCCGTTCCCGTTCAACCCCGCATCGCTCGATGCAGTGCTGTTAACACACGCCCATATCGATCACAGCGGGCTGCTGCCCAAGCTCGCAAAGGACGGTTTCGGCGGGCCGATCTTCGCGACATCGGCGACGATCGACCTCTGCTCGGTTATGCTACCGGATGCCGGGCACATCCAGGAGATGGAGGTTGCTCAACTCAATCGCCGCAACGCCCACCGCGGTCTGCCGGCCGTCCAGCCGATCTATGATGCGGCGCAAGCAGGCGTGACCATGACCCAGTTTCGGCCGGTGTCCTTCGGCGTCTCGACGCCGGTCGCCAAGGGTGTGAAGGCGCGATACTGGAATGCCGGTCATCTGCTCGGTTCCTCCTCGATCGAAATCGAGGTCGACACGCGCGCAGGCAAGCCGCTCCGGCTGCTCTTCTCCGGCGATATCGGCCCGACATACAAGCTGCTGCAGTCGGAACCCACCGCGCCAAAAGACCTCGATTATGTCGTCTGCGAATCGACCTATGGCGACGTCGATCGCCAGGAAGCGTCCCCCGAGCGGCGGCTGCAGATTCTGGAGGCCGAGGTCAGCAGCGCGGCGAAGCGGGCGGGTGCGCTCTTGATTCCTTCCTTCGCCGTCGAGCGGACCCAGGAATTGCTGGTCGATCTTGTCCAGCTCATGGATTCAGGCCGCGTTCCGAGCGCTCCCATCTTCGTCGATTCCCCGCTCGCGACCAAAGCGAGCGCGGTCTTCGAGAAGCACGCTAACGATATGGGGAATGGCGAGGCGCTCCGGCAGGCTTTGCGGGCGCCGCAGGTCCGATTCACGGAATCGGTCGAGCAGAGCAAGGCGATCGCCCGTATTCGTGGCTTCTATATCGTGATCGCAGCAAGCGGCATGTGCGAGGCGGGGCGTATCCGCCATCACCTCAAGGAATGGCTCTGGCGTGAGGCCGGGACGATCTTGTTCGTCGGTTTCCAGGCACAAGGAACACTCGGCCGGATCTTGCTCGATGGCGCTTCCCGGGTCAGGCTAATGGGTGAGGAGGTCCAAGTCAGGGCGCGCATCCGCTCGGTCGATCTCTATTCCGGACATGCCGACGGCCCTGAACTCGCAACCTGGCTTGCCGGGCGGGGAGCCGTCTCTGGCGCTGTTTTCCTGACCCATGGCGAGACGCATGCGATCGACGGGCTCGAGGAGAGGCTGCTGCATACCAAGAGCAGCTTGCGCATCGTGACACCGACGCTCGACAGCATCTTTACACTGGAAGGCGACACACTTCATCGACTGGAAGGTCCAGTACGCCTGGCTCCCGATAGCGCCGGACGGCGCGACTGGCACAATGAACTGTCGAATCTCATCCTCGATATCGATGACGCGGTAGCGCAGGCCGCAGACGAACGTGCGCGCAAGCAGATCATCCGGCGGCTACGCAAGGCGCTGGTGGAGGAGCAGGAAGGCCCCCGCTGACCGCATCACCGAGCCGCGAGTGCAACAGCGCCAGCGCCTGCAGCGATCGCCAATGCTGTCGCTATTGCCAGCCATCCGGAGTAGGTGCGCGGGCCTATGGCCGCGGCATAGAAGATGCGCGCGACCGCGTTTATCGCGAGCGCGAGCAGAATGGCCGACACGGCCGTGCCGGCGTCGACTGCGCTGCCGCCGAGCCTGGCTGCCGTCATGGCTGCGACATCGACATCGGCAAGGCTGACCAAGCCCGATGTCACGAGCAGGCCGCGGGAGCCAATTCGGGACATCATCCATCCGCTGAAGACGACGATCGCGGCAAACATGCTCGCAAAGACCAACAGTGGTGCCAGATCGAACGGATTGCTGATCGGGGCCGGTGGAGCGTCCTCGAGGCCTTGCCGCAGCAGGAGCCAAGCCAGGCAACCAAAGGTGGCCGCCCCCGCCAACGCACCAGGAGCCAGCTGAATGAGCAGTGACGGCGCGATCACACCGACAATCGCGAGCACCCGCAGGATGGACACCATGCTGGCGAGTGCGGCGCCGCCGGCCAATGCCTTCGTCGACTCACCATTGGCGGCGCGCCTCGCAAAGGCGATCGTAACGGCAGTCGATGAAATCAACGCTCCGCCGATGCTTGCGACGAGGATGCCCTTGGTCGGGCCGGCTAGCTTGATGGCGATATAGCCCGCGTAGGAAATGGCGGCGCTCAGCACCGTGAACATCCAGATTTCGCGGGGATTGAGACTCGCGAATGGATCGATCGGACGATCGGGCAGAAGCGGCAGGATCACGACCGTCATCGCGAGCAGAAGCAAGGCCGAGCGCAGCTCGATCCAGGTAAGCCGGGCAAGCGCCTGGTGGAGGAATTGGCGACTTGCAAGCAGAGCAACCGTTGCAACCCCCGCAGCTCCCGCAGCGCGAGGGTCGCCAAGCACGCAAAGCGCGCCCAAAGCGAAGACGACCAGTGCAGCAATCACGCCCGTAACGCTGAAATCCTGATCATGTTGAGCTTCGCGCGCCTTGAACCAGGTGAATGCGAAGGCGAAGGTCGCGAAGCCAACGCCGAGCAGCATCGGCGTACCGGTCTCCTCGGCGATCACGGCCAGCACCGCTCCGAGAAGGGCGCTCAGGCCATAGGTGCGAATGCCGGCCGTCCGGCTGCCAGGCGGTCCCTTGCGGTCACGCCAACCGCGCTCGGCGCCGACAACGAGGCCGATTGCCAGCGCCGTGGCGAAGCGTATGACGAGATCTTCGAATGTCATCGTCATGGCGACTACCCACGTCGGCTTGGCATGTGAGCCTAGAGGCCACAGCCATTCGGTCGCTTTCAGCCTGGTCGGTGTTCAGTCTACTCGATCGATGAAGCGGCGGGCACACTCGTCAGGTCCGGACCAGTTCAATCGAATTGCCCCGGCCCGCCCTTGATCCACGTCAATGCGGTTTTCAATGGAGATTCCATCGTGAAGGGGCGTTGAGAACGCCAACCAGATGGAGGTGGCTATGGATGACCTGTCGCTTCGCGATCATGTCCTCAGCGAGCTCGAATTCGAGCCCAGCGTCAATGCCTCGCATATCGGCGTCGCCGTCGACGACGGCGTCGTCACTCTCTCCGGTCATGTCGGCAGCTACGCCGAGAAGCTGGCGGCCGAGAAGATCGTGCAACGACTGAAGGGCGTGCGCGCCATCGCCCAGGAGATCGAGGTCCGCTTTTCCTCGGACAAGAAGACCGGCGACGACCAGATCGCGCAGCGCGCGCTCGACATCATCGCCTGGGACACGACGATCCCGGAGGAAAAGGTCAAGGTGAAGGTCCAGAAGGGCTGGATCACGCTCAGCGGCGAGGTGGACTGGTATTTCCAGCGCAATGCCGCCGAAGCCGCGGTCCGCAAGCTCTCGGGCGTGACCGGCATCACCAATGCGATCACGATCAAGCCACGGGTACAGGCCGGCGACATCAAGCAACGGATCGAGAAGGCGTTGAAGCGCAATGCCGAACTCGAGGCAGAGAATATCCGCGTGGTCGTTTCGGGCGGGCGCGTGACGTTGGAAGGCCAGGTCAACGCCTGGCACGAGCGCGCCGTCGCCGAGCGTGCCGCCTGGGCCGCACCTGGCGTCGTTTCGGTTGTCGATCATCTGGCTCTCGCCTGATCGCATTTCCGATCCACGCGCGTGTCGGAGACCGCAATGAACCAAGCCATCAATCAGACGGATCGATCGCCAGAGCAGTATCGCGACGGAGACGTTCGAAAGGAGGTGGCGTGGCCCACATCCGACGCGGAGGCTGCGCTGTTGCAGATGGCGGTCATGCTGGCCGAGATCCGCAACGGCCAGCGGCGACAGGAAGAAAAATTGGCCGAACTCGAACAGGCCTTGCGTGTGATGAAGCGAAGAATCCGGGCCGAACGACCTTCGCGCGCGCGAGCAAGCGCGCGCGACCGCGTCACTACCGCCTTGGGCTGAGCAGCCTGTCGGCGACGTCCGAAGCTGCCCGGTCGGCATTCCACTATGAACAAGGAGCGTGTCATGTCCGACGTCCCCACCAAACTGCCGATCAAGACTGAAAAGTCCGCGACGCCCGCGCAGGCAGGCTGGTCGCCGTTCGAAAGCCTGAGGCGGGAGATCGACCGCCTGTTCGACGATTTTCATCCGTTCGGCTGGCGCCAGCCGGCCGCGCGTTCGCCCTTCAAACTCGAACTGCCTGGCCTGTCAGGGGCGAGCTGGACGATCGCGCCGGCGGTCGATCTCGTCGAGAAGGAAACCGAGTACGAGATCACGGCGGAACTCCCCGGCATGGAGCAGAAGAATGTGGAGGTCAGGCTCTCGAACCATACCCTGACGATCACTGGGCAAAAGAACGAAGAGAAGGAAGAGAAGCGGAAGGACTACTATCTGTCGGAGCGGCGCTTCGGCTCCTTCCACCGCTCCTTCCACCTGCCCGAGGGGGTCGATCCGGCAAAGGTCGATGCTGCCTTTTCCAAGGGCGTCCTGACGATCAAACTACCAAAGACCGCCGAGGCGCAGAAGGCAGAGAAGACCATCGCGATCAAGGCTGCATAAGAATCGGCCGGTTCTGTCGTCGTAATCCTTTTGGATCGAGGTCGCTTGATTGCGGGGCGACCTCGTTTCGTTCTTACCGGAATGTCTGACATGCGTGTGGACGATGCCGCAGGGATTTCAGCGGCCGAATTCGGCGACCAGATGGCGTCATTTGCTGAACGAGTATCCGTCCGCAAGCTTGGCGCGCCACCGAATTCAAAATAGGGCCGTGGCACCGCGCGTTGCGTGCGGCGCCACAGGGTAACTCCTACGAGACAGCCAAACGGTCCTCGACCGAGGTGACGCCCGGAACAGCCCAGGCAGCCTGTTCGGCGAGATCGCGTTCGTGCCAGGCCTTGACGTTTCCCTGGAGCTTAACGTGACTGCCGGAGACATCCACCTGGATTTGTCCGGCTTCCAGCTGCGCGTTGCGCATCAGCGCGTTCTCGATCCGATGTTTGATGTCACGAACCTCGACGCGCGGCTTGACGGTGATCCAGTTGTAGACACCCAGGACGCCTGTAAGCCGGCGCACGGCAAGCTCCGCGCCTTGCCTCTGGAACTGCCAGTCGACCTCGCCGGTCAATATGATCCAGCCCTTTTGAACATGGACCTTGATCTCGTCGGCCAGGAGCGTCGTGTCCCAGCTGATTACGTTGAGCGCGCCCAGGGCGATGTCTTCATCATCGGTCTTCCTGTCGGAGGGCAGTCGCACGTCGAGATTCTGCACGATCGCCCGGACGCCTTTGAACCGCTCGACAACACGCTCGGCTGCCAGCTTCTCCGCATAGCTGCCGACATGGCCTGTGAGCGTCACCATGCCGCTCTCAGCCGTAATCCCGATATGGGCCGCGTTTACGCTGGGCTCGAACTCGAGCTCGCTGATCACGTTCTCATGAAGCGTCAGATCATTCATGGTCGCCTCCTGGCTGGTTGATTTCGCGTCCGAGGACGCTCAGCCAGCCTAGTCCCGGCGCGAGGTCGCATGCTTTGAGCCAGCTCAAGCAGGATATTGGCGCGCAACCGGATGGTAGCCAACAAAGTATAGATAAAAATGACGCTGGCCAATTTTGATCTGAATCAAGGTGCAGACCAATTGATAGTGTCATAATTTGATGGAGAAGCGCTAGCAAAGGCCGTCCCATGGCTCAAAAAATGGGTTGAAGGCTATTTCTAAAGGATGGTATGCTTCGATAAAGAAAATTATACATCATAAAACCTATAATCCATTCGGATTAGTCTGTCATTTGATCTGTCGCACAATCCAGATCCGGGCATGCAAAATGGTGTAAAATAAGGGGTGTAACGATGATCGAGAGTCTCATAGGGCAGTATTTCGCCAGGGCCTGGGCTGTCGCCCAGAATATCGGCATCGATGCATATTTCATCGACGAAAGTAACGGCCGCGTCGTCCGCCTCCAGCCCAATGGAAGCTCCTCATTTCTACGCTCTTTAGACGACGGACCAGTCGGCCGAATATCCGCCAGCCTCATTGCCACAGGCAAAGCGGGCCCTCCCGCAATGCCGACGCCCCCGGGGGCGAAAAGCATGAACGGACAACGCAAGCCTTTCGTCGTCGAGGTCAAGCGCGCGAAGCAATTGGCATGGAAGGAGCGCAAGCTACTTTCCGGCCCCGGCTCGATCAGGCGGTTGCCATGGCAATCGGCTGAAGCTCGGCAACGCAACGCGACATACAAGCCGACGCATTCCCAGACGAATCCGGCGGGGAAGGCGGACGGCGATCGTTGACACGCCGAGCGGCTTTTGATCAGCCGGCTGCCGGCTGCAACCATTCCACGTCCATCTGTGCCATGCGCCCTGGCCGATCTGATTAGAATTGTGGCGCAGCGTCTATGCCGATCAGTCCAGCCCATTGCATTGCGAGTGATCAGCTATGAGTACAGCGTCTTGCAGCAGCACAAATTATGATCAGTGCAGCACTCTGCTTATGAGTGCATTCTTCTGCGTGACAGGTCGGACCGCCCTCGACGATCGTCTTCGGAAAGCCATTGAAGATGTTCTGATCGAGCTGATCAGGCGGCAGGAACCTGCAATCACTTCGAACGTGATTCCATTCTGTCCCAGGCGGCAAAGGCCGACAGTAAACGCCAGCCGCTGAGGCCGTCCCATAGCTCGACGCCGAGAGGGGCTCGCTACGGTGACGTGCCGCCTGGCCGGAACTGCCGCGGCAAGCCTAGGTCGATCCGGCTAACCCTTCGATTGCAACCGGAGGTTGTGGCGCATGGGTTATTCTGTTGAAACCGATGGGAGTATCGTCCCGCCTCACCTGCGAGCCTTGGGGGAGGTTCGGATGTGGCAGTTTGTCCTCAGTCAGAATATTCGCATTTTCAGGCTCATGCTCCAGGCGGAAAGTTCACCTGTTAAGCGTGCGATCCTGCAGCAGCAGCTCGCGGACGCGGAGGCCGAGCTATCCGCGCTCAACGAGGCCAGCACGCCCGAGATCGCCCAGCGCAATGCTGCCCTGGCGATGTTCGCGCAACACGCCATCGAGCAGGCACTGACGATGAGCGACGCCCAGTTTGGATGTCTTCAGGTGCACGACGAAACCTCGGGAGGCCTTGAAATAATCGCGCAAAAGAACCTCCGGCTTCGGTTCCTGCGCAATTTTGCCCTTGTGCGGCCAGGCGATGGCACAGCTTGCGCTAGGTGCATAGAAGACGGCGAGCAGATCGCGATCGAAGACATCAGTCATGACCTCGAATTTGCGCCTCATCGGGAATTCGCGCTCAGCGAAGGCTTCCAGGCGGTGGTGTCCTCGCCGCTGTTGGATTCGGGCAAGGCGGTAGGCATCCTCTCGGTGCATTTTTCGGCGCCAACAAAGTTCGCCAGCGGCATGCTCATCCGACATGCAGACCACGCTCGTTCGATCGGCTCTGTCCTCGGCAACCACATCCAGTTCGGCAATGACGCTACATCCAGCCTGCATCTCCAGCGAAAGGTCCGGCATGACCGATCATGACATAATCGAGTTGCCTGTCATTCGGGTCGTAAGCGTTGCTCTTGGCGTCGATGGCAGAGACGACGCGCGCATCACGTTTTCCACGGACTCCGGCGCAAAGGTGGTCCTGCGGGCTCTGCCCTCAGTTCTCGTCGAGTTGGAGGCGATTATTGCGAAGATTAGTGAAGTGCAAGCGGGAATAGCCACAAGGCAGTGACTTGATGTTGACTCCGCTGCCAGCCGCGCGGCCCCTGGGTGATGAACGATGAACACGTTCGGGCAACGCCTTGTAACTCTCATCTTGCCTCATCTGCTATACCAGCGGTTGCGGTGGCAGGCGGAAGACCGACAGCCCTGAGGGACATCAAGCCCGTGGGTGAGCTTGGGTCTTCGCCTGCCGATCCATCGACCCCGAACAGTCGCTTGGGCCGCTCGAAGCGAAGCCCGCTTGCGCAAGGATGGGACAGGATGGACGCCATCGTCATCGTTGGGATCGATGTGTCGAAGGATCGTCTGGACGTGGCCGTCCGGCCGGGAAGAGAGGCCTTCTTCGTCAGGCGCGACGGGGACGGGATCGCGGCTCTGATCGAGCGGCTCGGCCCCCTGGGCCCGGCCGCCATCGCGGTCGAGGCCACGGGCGGGTTCG